>NZ_PTRU01000002.1:0-421230 GCF_002965245.1 Escherichia sp. MOD1-EC6021
CTGGGGAAAGCCATAGACTTCGATGCCAGAACGGCTATTCCATTCGAAGGTGAGCGCCATAATGCACTTGATGACGCCCGTTACCAGGCAAAATACGTTTCAGTTATCTGGCAAAAACTGATCCCGAGTCAGGCTGATTCTTAATGTTCAACTGTCGCCGGTTGTGACTGGTATTCTGCAACCGGCGCTCGTCTGATGTAAGAGATAAAGAAATCGATGAGCGAAGTAATCATGATTGTCTCTCCCGGCAAATGGGTATCCGAAGAGCAGTTAATTGCGCTGAAAGGAATAAAAAAAGGTACGTTAAAAAAGGCCCGGGAAAAATCGTTTATGGAAGGAAGGGAATATAAGCATGTCGCTCATGACGGTATGCCATGGGATAACAGTCCATGCTTTTACAACCTGGAAGAAATTGATCGCTGGATTGAGCGCCAGGCATCAGCGAGACCAAGACGTCATCTTACTTGACTAAAAGCCACACTAACTAATGAGAGAAGTTGAAATGAAATATCCGACAGGCGTGGAAAACCATGGAGGGAAATTACGTATCTGGTTTGTTTATAAAGGCGTAAGAGTCAGGGAAAATCTGGGGGTTCCTGACACAGCAAAAAACAGGCGCGTTGCAGGTGAACTACGCTCCTCTGTTTGTTACGCAATAAAAACTGGTGTTTTCGACTATACAAAACAGTTTCCCTCCTCACGCAATCTGGAAAAATTTGGTGAGGCCCGACAAGATTTAACCATAAAAGAACTGGCTGAAAAATTTCTGGCACTGAAAGAAACTGAAGTCGCCAAAACATCACTCAACACATACCGTGCCGTCATCAAAAATATCCTGAGCATAATCGGTGAAAAAAATCTTGCCTCATCGATTAATAAAGAAAAATTACTGGAGGTTCGTAAAGAGTTACTGACTGGATACCAGATCCCCAAAAGTAACTATATTGTTACACAACCAGGGAGATCGGCTGTAACTGTAAATAATTACATGACAAATCTTAACGCCGTGTTCCAGTTTGGTGTTGATAACGGTTACCTGGCAGATAATCCGTTTAAGGGGATCTCGCCATTAAAGGAATCAAGAACCATTCCGGATCCTCTTTCGCGGGAAGAATTTATCCGTCTTATCGATGCGTGCAGAAATCAGCAAGCAAAAAATTTATGGTGTGTTTCTGTTTATACTGGCGTTCGCCCTGGTGAGCTGTGTGCACTTGGATGGGAGGACATAGATCTGAAAAATGGAACAATGATGATCAGGAGAAATTTAGCAAAAGACCGTTTCACGGTACCAAAAACACAGGCGGGAACCAATCGGGTCATTCATCTTATTAAGCCAGCAATCGACGCTCTCCGGAGTCAGATGACATTAACGAGACTGAGCAAAGAGCATATCATTGATGTTCACCTCAGAGAGTATGGCAGAACAGAAAAACAAAAATGCACCTTTGTTTTTCAACCTGAAGTGTCAGCGAGAGTAAAAAATTATGGTGACCATTTTACCGTTGACTCAATAAGGCAGATGTGGGACGCAGCGATAAAACGTGCCGGACTCCGCCATCGAAAATCATATCAGTCGAGACATACTTATGCCTGCTGGTCGCTGACAGCTGGTGCTAACCCGGCATTTATAGCAAACCAGATGGGCCATGCAGATGCGCAAATGGTATTTCAGGTATACGGAAAATGGATGTCTGAAAACAATAATGCACAGGTAGCTTTGTTAAATACACAGTTAAGCGAGTTTGCCCCAACCATGCCCCATAACGAAGCAATGAAAAATTAATTTAATATTTATCAAATAGTTAACACGCATGACTCTTGAAATCCATGAATTCAAGCGCAGTGCCCAGCCATCCCGATACTGCTGCTTTCACCAAATCCTTAGTGCTTCTTTCGTGTTTTTCTATTGTCATAATGGTTATCTCTAAAAAAGAGGTAAGATGCGTACTACTTACTCGCCGTTATTGGTATTATTCAGAAAAAGTGAGTAAGACTTTGCAGCAATGCTTTTGATCCTGTTCAAATAAACTAATGGCATCAGCAACATGCTGGAAATCAAACGTATGGGTAATTAGTTTTTCTGGTTTAATTAACCCTTTACTTAACCAGTCGATAACGACCGGGAATTTATTTGCATTTAAGCGTGAAGAGAAAATAGAGAGTTCTTTTCCGGTAATTCCTTGCTGAATCACTTCAGACGGTTCACTGGAGAAGCCCATCAATACAATACGTGCCGCTGGAGAAGCCAGCGTTACGGCTTCTTTCAGGATTGAAGGATGACAAGCCGCATCGATAATTAATGTCGGCTTTATGCCTTTTTCAGCGAAAATCTCGCCAAGCGGTGTCTGGCTGTTATTAATCGCCCAGTCTGCCCCGCTCTCTTTCGCTTTTTCCAGTCGTTCATCAATGCGATCGGCAACAATCACATTCTTAACGTTATAGACGCCTTTTAATACCTGAACGATCGTCAGGCCGATTGGACCTGCACCGTAAACCAGAACGGTATCATTTTCAGTCGGTTGACCATGACCGGTAACGTTAGCCGCAATGGTAAAAGGTTCGATCATCACCGCATATTGATCAGCCACTGCTTCAGGAATTTTCCACGCATTTTTTGCCGGCACCACGGCATATTCACTGAAACCACCGTCAGCGTGCACACCTAATACAGCCAGTGTCGTACAAACGTTCGGCTTACCTATAGAGCACGGATAGCAATGCCCACAGCTGACCACCGGATCGACAGCAACGCGTTCACCGACTCTGTCGCTTTCCACGCCTTCACCCACTGCATCAATGACGCCAAAGAATTCATGTCCAATGACGCGCGGATATTTCGCAAAAGGATTATGCCCACGATAAATATGGCTATCTGAACCACAAATTCCGGCAAGTTTCACTTTTACTCGTACTTCACCCGCTGACGGGGTGGGTATTTCGCGTTCGATAATTGCCAGTTGATTCGGTTTTTCAATTAAAATGCTTTTCATTATCTTACTCCTTACCAGTTCCACAGCGTGCCATCTTCCAGACGTGCGACTGGCAGATATGCAGGTTCATAGGGATATTTCGCTGCCAGTTTTTCATCAAACTCGATGCCAAGACCTGGTTTATCGCCCGGATGCATATAGCCGTTATCGAAAATCCAGTTGTGCGGGAAGACTTCGAGCATTTGTTCGGAATAGCCCATGTATTCCTGGACACCGAAATTGGGGACCCACAGATCAAAGTGCAGCGCCGCAGCCATGCAGACTGGTGACAAATCGGAAGGACCGTGTGAGCCAGTACGCACCTGATACAACGAAGCAAAATCGGCAATCCGGCGCATACCGGTAATTCCGCCTGCATGGGTCAGCGTGGTGCGGATATAATCGATAAGTTGCTCTTCAATCAGTTGCTTGCAGTCCCAGATGCTGTTGAAGACTTCACCCACCGCGATGGGTGTGACGGTATGTTGGCGAATGAGACGGAAGCATTCCTGGTTTTCCGCAGGCGTCGGGTCTTCCATCCAGAACATGCGATAATCTTCAATGCTTTTACCAAAGCGCGCCGCTTCAATAGGCGTTAAGCGATGGTGCATGTCATGCAGCAAATGTTCATTAAAACCAAACTTGTTACGTACCGCGTCAAACAATTTCGGCATGAAATCGAGGTATTTCTCCGTCGACCACAGCTGCTCTTCCGGCCACTGTCCTTTGGTTGCGGGTTCATAAGCCAGACCTTTGCCTTTCGACATGCCGTAGGTGGTTTTCATACCAGGGATTCCGCACTGCACGCGGATGGCTTTGAATCCCAGCTCCTGATGACGGGCATAATCATCCAGAGCTTCATCAATACTGTGACCGGTGGTATGGCAATAAACCATCACCCCTTCACGAGACGCGCCGCCGAGTAACTGGTAAAGCGGCATGTTGGCAGCTTTGGCTTTAATATCCCACAGCGCCATATCAACCGCTGAAATGGCCGACATCGTCACCGGACCGCGACGCCAGTAAGCACCTTTATAGAAAAACTGCCAGATATCTTCGATACGCTGTGCATCGCGACCAATAAGCTGCGGACAAAGGTGATCCTGCAAATAAGAGGCCACGGAAAGCTCACGTCCATTGAGGGTGGCATCCCCAAGGCCCGTAATACCGTCCTCAGTGGTGATTTTTAATGTGACGAAATTACGCCCCGGACAGGTAACAAAAACTTCAGCCTTTACGATCTTCATGTTCGATTCCTTGCATCGCTTGTCGTGATGCATGAAATCTACGCAACTGAGCTACTACCATACAAGTATGAAGATCGAAAAAAGCCGGAGTGATCACAAAAAAAGGCGTATATTTGCGCCGTGAATGGTTGACAAAAGATGAAATAGAATACCTTTTGTCAGCTGACACTTCCTTGTATCTTATTGATAAAATGGATTTATGTCCTTACGCGCGCCCCCAGCCCGCAACAATGATCAACATGCCGCAAAGCGCAATCAACGCCCCCGTCCAGTCATAAAGACTCAGTTTCACGCCATCCACAACGCGCAGCCAAATCAACGCCGTGCAGACATAAACGCCACCATAAGCCGCGTAAACACGCCCACTCGCCGCAGGATGCAACGTTAACAACCAGACAAACAGTGCCAGAGAAATCCCCGCCGGAAGCAACAGCCAGATACTGGCGTTTCGTTTTAACCACAACCAGGGCAGAAAGCATCCAATAATTTCACACAGCGCAGTAGCAAAAAACAGTAACGTTGTTTTAATCATCTTTGTCACTTATTGACATCATGTATAGTTATAGGGCGACATAATATCATCAATATAAACATCCTCCTGGTACGTTTTGCGTTCGCAGTGGATGGTGTAGAATCACCTTTAATCATTCATACAGGGAATGAATTATGAAAATTACTCTCAGCAAACGAATTGGCCTGCTCGCTTTTCTGCTGCCTTGCGCACTGGCATTGAGCACAACGGCCCATGCCGAAACTAACAAACTGGTGATTGAGTCTGGCGACAGTGCACAAAGCCGCCAGCACGCTGCAATGGAAAAAGAACAATGGAATGACACGCGCAATCTGCGACAGAAAGTGAATAAACGCACTGAAAAAGAGTGGGATAAAGCCGACGCCGCTTTTGATAACCGCGATAAATGCGAGCAAAGTGCCAACATCAATGCCTACTGGGAGCCAAATACATTGCGCTGCCTGGACCGTCGAACTGGCCGCGTTATTACCCCCTAACCTGTTATTGATTTAAGGAATGTAAGGACACGTTATGCCAAGCGCCCACAGTGTTAAGCTACGTCCGCTGGAGCGTGAAGATTTACGCTATGTACATCAACTCGACAATAACGCCAATGTGATGCGTTACTGGTTTGAGGAACCCTACGAAGCCTTCGTTGAACTCTCTGATCTGTATGATAAGCATATTCACGATCAGAGCGAGCGGCGCTTCGTGGTGGAATGTGACGGCGAAAAAGCCGGTCTGGTGGAGCTGGTGGAAATTAACCATGTCCATCGCCGCGCAGAATTTCAGATAATTATCTCCCCGGAGTATCAGGGGAAAGGTCTGGCTACCCGCGCCGCAAAATTAGCAATGGACTATGGCTTCACCGTTCTCAATCTTTATAAGCTGTATCTGATCGTCGATAAAGAGAACGAAAAAGCGATTCACATTTACCGTAAGCTTGGCTTTACGGTTGAAGGTGAATTGATGCATGAGTTCTTTATTAATGGTCAATATCGGAATGCCATTCGCATGTGCATATTCCAGCATCAGTATCTGGCAGAGCACAAAACACCGGGTCAGACTCTCCTGAAGCCGACCGCACAATAGCATTAATAATAATCGATAGTATTTTTGATGGTGTAAACCCGTTCGACGGCGGGTTTTACTCCTTCATCAACAATGATTAGCTGACAGTCTACCGGATTGGCGTGACTGTCATATTCACAGCTCTGTTTTACATTACCAACCCGTTGATTATTCAGTAAAGTAACCGCTGTGTAATCTAATTTTTTGATCGGATCCGTTGATGGCGTGGCGCTGACAGATAATGTTTTGTCGTTACTTTTCGTGGTTTTACCCAGCGGATACCCCTGCTCATCATAGCGATATTCCATCTGCATCTGTTTACTGCTGGCTTTAATCACAAAGCCATTATCATCGGTTTCCCAACTCACCCCGGCAGAAGGTAATTCTGCTAGCTGGCATTTTCCCTGCAAACGAACTCTTTTCTCCAGTGTCTGGGCATCACGGTAATAATTGGCGTCCAGTACCAGGGCAACCACGGTATTATTTTCCAGATCCAATAATTCGAGTGAATCAAAACAGCCTTCTTCCGACAAAGTCCCCGAAACACGTTTCGTCACTTCACCTTGCTCATCCATTAATGTCTGAGTGAAATCTTTTACCGGACCACGCAGCGGATCAAAATCGAATTCATTAGAGAAACTGGCCATCTCAGGGGTAAATGAAAGTGTTACCTCTGTGCGGTCACATCCTGTGAGTAATATCGCGAGTAAGCATGGTAGTAATTTGTATTTCACAACAGTCACCAGACAGTAGAGATGATTCTCAATCATAGTAGTAAATACAGTACTTTACACGTTAAATGCTATGCTTAAAGAAGTTATATTCGCGAAAGGAGCTTATGATGAAACTCTCAACTTGCTGTGCCGCGCTTCTGCTCGCACTCACCTCACCCGCGGTACTCGCCGCGCCGGGATCCTGTGAGCGCATAAAGAGCGATATATCACAGCGTATTATCAATAATGGCGTACCTGAAAGCAGCTTCACGTTAAGTATTGTACCCAATGACCAGGTTGATCAGCCTGATTCCCAGGTCGTCGGGCATTGCGCCAATGATACGCATAAAATTCTTTACACCCGCACCACCAGCGGTAACGTCTCTGCCCCCGCGCAGTCTACTCAGGATGGCGCGCCTGCCGAACCGCAGTAGCACATTATTGACTAAACGCCGGATTCAACAGGTCCGGCGATTTGAACATACAACATAATCCCTCCTTATTACTCATACCCTTCTATTGATATGGATTAATAATTCTTAACCCAAAATGGGTAGACTCCCTCTTTTGTTAGCGCGCTAAATATTCAATATATAAACTTTTATATAACGATAAAGAACAGGGAGTGAGTTATGTCCAAAAATGAACAAATGGTGGGCATCAGCCGCAGAACACTCGTTAAATCTACCGCGATAGGTTCTCTGGCG
Source organism: Escherichia sp. MOD1-EC6021 (assembly GCF_002965245.1). NCBI lineage: Bacteria > Pseudomonadati > Pseudomonadota > Gammaproteobacteria > Enterobacterales > Enterobacteriaceae > Escherichia > Escherichia sp. MOD1-EC6021. Next base: position 7,219 of record NZ_PTRU01000002.1, read on the forward strand.
CTGGCTGCAGGCGGTTTTTCGTTACCGTTCACCCTGCGTAGTGCAGCGGCAGCGGTACAACAGGCCAGCGAAAAAGTGGTCTGGGGTGCCTGTTCCGTCAACTGTGGTAGCCGCTGTGCACTTCGTCTACATGTTAAAGATAATGAAGTCACCTGGGTGGAAACTGACAACACCGGCAACGACGAGTATGGCAATCATCAAGTACGCGCCTGTTTGCGCGGTCGGTCCATCCGTCGACGTATTAATCATCCCGATCGCTTGAATTACCCAATGAAACGCGTGGGCAAACGTGGCGAAGGCAAATTCGAACGGATTAGCTGGGATGAAGCCCTGGATACTATCGCCAGTAGCCTGAAAAAAACCGTCGAACAATATGGCAATGAGGCTGTATATATTCAGTACTCTTCGGGGATTGTTGGCGGCAATATGACCCGCTCTTCACCATCAGCCTCGGCGGTCAAACGCCTGATGAACTGCTACGGCGGTTCACTCAATCAGTATGGCTCCTACAGCACCGCGCAAATTTCCTGTGCCATGCCCTACACCTACGGCAGTAATGATGGCAACAGCACCACGGATATTGAAAACAGCAAGCTGGTCGTGATGTTTGGTAACAACCCGGCAGAAACCCGCATGAGCGGTGGTGGCATCACTTATCTTCTTGAAAAAGCGCGCGAGAAATCGAACGCAAAAATGATTGTTATCGATCCGCGATATACCGACACGGCTGCCGGTCGTGAAGACGAATGGATTCCTATTCGCCCGGGCACTGATGCCGCGCTGGTAGCGGGCATTGCCTGGGTATTGATTAACGAAAATCTCGTTGATCAACCTTTTCTCGATAAATACTGCGTCGGTTATGACGAAAAAACCTTACCCGCAGATGCACCAAAAAATGGCCACTATAAAGCCTATATTCTTGGTGAAGGTGATGATAACACAGCGAAAACGCCGCAGTGGGCTTCGCAAATTACCGGTATCCCGGTGGACCGTATCATCAAACTGGCGCGTGAAATCGGCACAGCAAAACCCGCTTATATCTGCCAGGGTTGGGGACCGCAACGCCAGGCAAACGGTGAGCTGACCGCACGCGCTATTGCGATGTTGCCTATTCTGACGGGCAATGTCGGCATCAGCGGCGGAAATAGTGGCGCGCGTGAATCCACCTATACCATTACCATAGAACGCCTGCCGGTGCTGGATAATCCGGTCAAAACATCAATCTCCTGCTTCAGCTGGACGGATGCTATCGATCATGGCCCGCAAATGACGGCAATCCGCGACGGCGTCCGCGGCAAAGATAAACTGGATGTGCCCATTAAGTTCATCTGGAACTACGCGGGAAATACCCTGGTTAATCAGCATTCTGACATTAACAAAACGCATGAAATTCTGCAGGACGAATCGAAATGCGAAATGATTGTGGTCATCGAAAACTTTATGACCTCATCGGCAAAATATGCCGACATTCTGCTGCCAGACCTGATGACCGTTGAGCAGGAAGATATTATTCCTAACGATTACGCCGGTAACATGGGATATCTCATTTTCCTCCAGCCAGTCACCAGCGAAAAATTCGAACGCAAACCGATTTACTGGATCCTAAGTGAAGTCGCGAAACGTCTTGGCCCTGACGTCTATCAAAAATTCACTGAAGGCCGCACTCAGGAACAATGGTTACAACATCTGTACGCCAAAATGCTTGCCAAAGATCCGGCGTTACCGTCTTACGACGAACTGAAAAAAATGGGTATCTATAAGCGTAAAGATCCCAATGGTCATTTTGTCGCCTACAAAGCATTTCGTGACGACCCCGAGGCAAATCCACTTAAAACGCCTTCCGGTAAGATTGAAATTTATTCCAGCAAGCTGGCGGAAATTGCCCGTACCTGGGAACTGGAAAAAGATGAAGTGATAAGCCCACTGCCGGTTTATGCCTCAACCTTTGAAGGCTGGGACTCCCCTGAACGTAGTACCTTCCCACTGCAACTGTTTGGTTTCCATTACAAATCTCGTACTCACTCGACCTACGGCAACATTGATGTCCTGAAGGCAGCCTGCCGTCAGGAAGTGTGGATCAACCCTATAGATGCACAGAAACGTGGGATTGCCAACGGCGATATGGTGCGGGTGTTTAACCATCGTGGCGAAGTTCGGCTACCAGCCAAAGTGACACCACGCATTCTCCCTGGAGTTAGCGCTATGGGCCAGGGAGCCTGGCACGAGGCCAATATGTCTGGCGATAAAATTGACCACGGCGGCTGTGTGAATACGCTAACCACTCTGCGCCCTTCACCACTGGCGAAGGGAAACCCGCAGCACACTAATCTGGTCGAGATCGAAAAAATATAACCCACTACAACCATAAATTCTGGCATGACATTTTGTTTGAAAAGCAATAAGTGAGTAATGATGAAATTCCATACCACAGAGGCGCTCATGAAGGCTGAAATCAGCCGTAGAAGTCTGATGAAAACCTCCGCACTTGGCAGTCTCGCGCTGGCAAGCAGTGCTTTCACTCTGCCATTTTCCCAAATGGTCCGAGCGGCAGAGGCACCGGTAGAAGAGAAAGCGGTCTGGAGTTCTTGCACCGTTAACTGCGGGAGCCGCTGTCTGTTACGTTTGCATGTGAAAGATGACACTGTGTACTGGGTGGAGTCTGATACGACAGGTGACGACGTCTACGGTAATCATCAGGTTCGCGCGTGTTTACGCGGGCGCTCTATCCGCCGACGGATGAATCATCCTGATAGGTTGAAATATCCCATGAAGCGCGTCGGCAAGCGCGGTGAAGGTAAATTTGAACGGATAAGTTGGGACGAAGCCCTGGAGACCATCAGTGATAATCTTCGGCGGATCCTAAAAGATTACGGCAATGAGGCTGTACATGTTCTCTATGGAACAGGCGTAGATGGCGGAAACATCACCAACTCAAACGTCCCGTACCGTCTGATGAACTCTTGTGGTGGTTTTCTCAGTCGCTATGGCAGCTACAGTACCGCACAGATCAGTGCCGCAATGAGTTATATGTTCGGTGCCAATGATGGCAACAGCCCGGATGATATCGCCAATACGAAACTGGTCGTTATGTTCGGAAATAACCCGGCAGAAACCCGGATGAGCGGCGGTGGTGTCACTTACTACGTCGAGCAAGCCCGCGAACGTTCAAACGCACGCATGATCGTCATTGATCCACGTTATAACGACACTGCTGCCGGGCGTGAAGATGAATGGCTACCCATTCGCCCTGGTACTGATGGTGCACTGGCCTGTGCGATTGCCTGGGTGCTGATTACGGAAAACATGGTCGATCAGCCATTTCTCGACAAATATTGTGTTGGTTACGATGAAAAAACGCTGCCCCCCAGCGCACCACGTAACGCGCATTATAAAGCCTATATTCTGGGCGAAGGGCCTGACGGCATTGCTAAAACGCCGGAATGGGCAGCAAAAATCACCAGCATCCCGGCAGAAAAAATTATCCAGTTGGCACGAGAGATCGGTTCAGCAAAACCTGCTTATATTTGTCAGGGTTGGGGGCCACAACGACACTCCAACGGTGAGCAAACGTCCCGCGCTATTGCCATGCTTTCCGTTCTCACCGGTAACGTCGGCATAAACGGCGGCAACTCAGGTGTACGCGAAGGTAGCTGGGATCTGGGGGTCGAATGGTTCCCGATGCTTGATAATCCTGTTAAAACGCAGATTTCCGTCTTTACGTGGACAGATGCCATCGACCATGGTACGGAAATGACCGCGACCCGTGATGGTGTTCGTGGAAAAGAAAAACTGGATGTGCCAATCAAGTTTTTATGGTGCTACGCCAGTAACACATTGATCAATCAACATGGCGACATCAATCACACCCATGAGGTGCTTCAGGATGACAGCAAGTGCGAGATGATTGTTGGCATTGACCACTTCATGACGGCCTCGGCTAAGTATTGCGATATCCTGTTGCCCGACCTGATGCCAACAGAGCAAGAAGACCTTATCTCTCATGAATCTGCTGGGAATATGGGCTATGTGATCCTCGCCCAACCCGCCACCTCGGCAAAATTTGAACGCAAACCCATCTACTGGATGCTGAGTGAAGTCGCGAAACGCTTAGGACCAGACGTTTATCAAACTTTTACTGAAGGTCGCAGCCAGCATGAATGGATCAAATATCTCCATGCGAAAACGAAGGAACGTAACCCTGAGATGCCCGACTACGAGGAGATGAAAACGACCGGGATCTTTAAGAAAAAATGCCCGGAAGAACACTACGTCGCTTTCCGCGCATTCCGTGAAGATCCACAGGCAAACCCATTGAAAACACCTTCGGGGAAAATCGAAATTTATTCTGAACGACTGGCGAAGATTGCAGATACCTGGGAATTGAAAAAAGATGAAATTATTCATCCCCTTCCTGCGTATACCCCAGGTTTTGATGGCTGGGACGATCCCCTGCGGAAAACCTATCCACTGCAGTTAACGGGCTTCCACTACAAAGCGCGTACCCACTCCAGCTACGGCAATATTGATGTGTTACAGCAGGCCTGCCCACAAGAGGTGTGGATCAACCCCATTGATGCTCAGGCACGCGGTATCCGTCATGGCGATACCGTGCGGGTATTTAACAATAATGGAGAAATGCTGATTGCCGCAAAAGTGACTCCGCGTATTCTGCCTGGCGTTACCGCCATCGGGCAAGGTGCGTGGCTTAAAGCGGATATGTTTGGTGACCGGGTCGATCACGGCGGCAGTATCAATATTCTGACCTCTCACCGCCCTTCACCGCTGGCAAAGGGAAACCCGTCGCACAGCAATCTTGTCCAGATCGAAAAGGTTTAAGGAGTAGCCCATGACCACACAATATGGATTTTTTATCGATTCCAGCCGCTGTACTGGCTGTAAAACCTGCGAACTGGCGTGCAAAGATTTTAAAGATCTTGGCCCGGAAGTCAGTTTCCGCCGTATTTATGAATACGCTGGCGGCGACTGGCAGGAAGATAATGGCGTCTGGCACCAGAACGTGTTCGCTTATTATCTCTCCATCTCCTGTAACCATTGCGATGACCCCGCATGTACAAAAGTCTGCCCCAGCGGCGCAATGCATAAGCGTGAAGATGGCTTTGTGGTGGTTGATGAAGATGTTTGTATCGGCTGCCGCTACTGCCACATGGCTTGTCCGTACGGCGCACCACAGTACAATGCTGAAAAAGGGCACATGACGAAGTGCGATGGTTGTTATTCGCGCGTCGCCGAGGGGAAACAACCCATATGCGTCGAATCCTGCCCGCTGCGTGCACTTGAGTTCGGTCCAATTGAAGAGCTGCGCCAGAAGCACGGCACTCTGGCTGCCGTCGCGCCACTGCCGCGCGCGCATTTCACAAAACCCAATATCGTTATCAAACCTAACGCCAACAGCCGCCCGACCGGCGATACCACTGGTTATCTGGCTAATCCGGAGGAAGTGTAAAATGGGAAATGGATGGCATGAATGGCCACTGGTTATCTTTACCGTATTGGGTCAATGCGTAGTAGGCGCGCTGATTGTTAGCGGAATTGGCTGGTTCGCCAGCAAAAATGACGCAGACCGTCAGCGTATTGTCCGTGGCATGTTTTTCCTCTGGCTGTTGATGGGCATCGGGTTTATTGCCTCTGTCATGCACCTGGGATCGCCACTGCGAGCGTTTAACTCGCTGAATCGAATCGGAGCTTCTGGTCTGAGTAACGAGATTGCTGCCGGTTCCATATTTTTTGCCGTTGGCGGACTATGGTGGCTGGTGGCGGTCATCGGTAAAATGCCGCAAGCGTTGGGGAAACTCTGGTTACTTGTCAGCATGGCGCTCGGCGTCATTTTCGTCTGGATGATGACCTGCGTGTATCAAATCGACACCGTGCCAACCTGGCATAACGGTTACACTACGCTGGCTTTCTTCCTGACGGTATTGTTGAGCGGTCCAATACTTGCTGCCGCAATTCTGCGGGCAGCTCGCGTTACATTTAATACCACACCATTTGCCATCATTAGCGTTCTGGCGCTGATCGCTTGTGCCGGGGTGATTGTGCTGCAAGGTTTGTCTCTGGCGTCTATTCACTCATCCGTGCAACAAGCCAGCGCACTGGTACCAGATTACGCCTCCTTACAGGTCTGGCGTGTGGTATTGTTATGCACAGGTCTAGGATGCTGGCTTTGTCCACTCATTCGTCGCCGTGAACCTCACGTTGCCGGACTTATTCTGGGGCTAATCCTCATACTTGGCGGTGAGATGATCGGGCGTGTGCTCTTTTATGGCCTGCACATGACGGTAGGAATGGCTATTGCAGGTTAACAAATTGGTGCGGGGCAACCCGCACATTTCAGGATGTTAGGAATGACCCATTTTTCACAGCAAGATAATTTTTCTGTCGCGGCGCGCGTGTTGGGCGCGCTGTTTTATTACGCTCCAGAGAGTGCAGAAGCCGCACCTCTGGTTGCGGTACTCACCAGTGACGGCTGGGAAACTCAGTGGCCTCTACCAGAAGCGTCATTAGCGCCGCTGGTGACGGCTTTTCAGGCACAGAGTGAAGAGACTCGCGCCCAGGCCTGGCAGCGTTTGTTTGTCGGCCCGTGGGCACTGCCGTCTCCGCCGTGGGGGTCGGTCTGGCTGGATCGCGAATCTGTGCTGTTTGGCGATTCAACATTGGCACTTCGTCAATGGATGCGCGAGAAAGGCATTCAGTTCGAAATGAAGCAAAACGAACCGGAAGATCATTTTGGTTCACTGCTGTTGATGGCTGCGTGGTTGGCGGAGAATGGTCGCCAGACAGAATGTGAAGAATTGCTGGCATGGCATCTTTTTCCGTGGTCAACACGTTTTCTCGACGTTTTTATCGAAAAAGCAGAACACCCTTTCTACCGTGCGCTGGGTGAACTGGCTCGCTTAACGCTGGCGCAATGGCAATCACAACTGTTGATTCCTGTCGCGGTTAAACCACTGTTTCGATAAAGTTGCCGCAATATTGCCGGATGGCGACAATCACGCGTCATTCGGCAATAATACGTTACAACGTCACGTATTTTATCGCTTTAAGCACGCACTGCTTTTGCCGATAACCTGTTTTGCCGCAAAATAGTCGCTCGTGTTTCATTGTCCATTTCTGCTCATGCACCATCTACACAGCTATCCGGATCTGCGCACTATGTTCCGCCGTCTGCTTATCGCAACAGTCGTCGGTATTCTCGCGGCCTTTGCCGTTGCCGGGTTTCGTCATGCGATGCTGCTACTGGAGTGGTTGTTCCTCAATAATGACTCCGGCAGTCTGGTCAATGCAGCGACAAACCTTTCCCCCTGGCGACGGCTGCTAACTCCGGCGCTCGGCGGACTGGCGGCGGGTTTGTTGTTGATGGGCTGGCAGAAATTAACCCAGCAACGCCCTCATGCGCCGACCGATTACATGGAAGCGTTGCAAACCGATGGTAAATTCGATTACGCAGCAAGCCTGGTTAAATCGCTTGCCTCTCTGCTGGTAGTAACTAGCGGCAGCGCAATTGGTCGCGAAGGTGCGATGATTCTTTTAGCTGCCCTTGCCGCCTCCTGTTTTGCTCAGCGTTTTACGCCACGCCAGGAGTGGAAATTATGGATTGCCTGTGGAGCTGCGGCGGGAATGGCTGCGGCTTACCGCGCCCCGCTTGCTGGCAGTTTATTTATAGCCGAAGTGCTGTTTGGCACTATGATGTTGGCCTCTCTCGGACCGGTGGTTATTTCTGCTGTCGTGGCGTTGCTGATTAGCAATCTGATTAATCATAGCGATGCATTACTCTACAGCGTGCAACTCTTAGTGACGGTTCAGGCTCGTGACTATGCGCTGATTATCAGTACTGGTGTGCTGGCAGGTCTATGCGGACCAGTGTTGTTAACGTTAATGAACGCCAGTCATCGAGGATTTGTTATTCTCAAACTTGCGCCCCCCTGGCAACTGGCACTCGGCGGGTTGATCGTGGGTCTGCTTTCCCTGTTCACCCCTGCCGTGTGGGGCAACGGCTATAGCACCGTACAATCCTTTTTAACCACCCCGCCACTGTTTATGATCATTGGCGGGATCTTCCTTTGCAAACTGTTTGCCGTTCTGGCAAGTAGCGGTTCCGGCGCGCCTGGTGGTGTGTTTACACCGACACTCTTTATCGGTCTTGCCATTGGCATGTTGTATGGACGTAGCCTGGGGTTATGGTTTCCTGACGGCGAAGAAATGACACTCTTACTCGGATTAACCGGGATGGCGACACTGTTGGCGGCGACCACGCACGCGCCGATTATGTCGACGTTGATGATATGTGAAATGACCGGGGAGTATCAGCTACTCCCCGGTTTATTGATTGCCTGCGTAATTGCGTCGGTAATTTCGCGGACGTTACACCGTGACTCTATCTACCGCCAGCACACTGCGCAGCATAGCTAAGCGGATGTATTGCCCCAGTTCACGCTGTTCGGCGCGCGGTAAATAAGGCAGTTCACCAATGAGCGGTGCTGGAAGTTTTTTACCCAGCACATCAATGATTTCCGCATAATGCGCCAGTCCTGGGTTGATTCGGTTAGCCACCCAGCCAATGAGCGGCAGCCCGTCGTTGGCAATCGCCTGAGCTGTCAGCAGTGCATGGTTAATGCAACCTTCCTGAATACCGACAACCATCAACACCGGTAGTTGTTCCTGCACCACCCATTCAGAGAGCGGACGCAAATCATTCATCAGACTGCGCCAACCGCCAGTACCTTCGACCACCACATGATCGACTTTATCGGTCAGGTTTGCCAGGCCGTTTGAAATGAGGGTGTAATTGATTGGGCAACTATGCGCCACGCTACTTTCTTCTTCGCTTAACGCGATAGGATTAACTGCTTCATAAGGCAGTTCGATGGATGAAACACTCTGCAACACCAGGGCATCTTTATTACGCAGCCCTTCGGGTGTCTCTTTGCTCCCCTTCGCTACGGGTTTATATCCCGCAACCGTTTTTCCCTGGGAGGCTAACGCTTGTAGCAATGCGCGGGAAACCACCGTTTTCCCTACAGAAGTGTCTGTACCTGTAATAAAGAAACGCTTCAGCATCACTAACTCCACCGTTATGCTTCACAAATATAAACCAGGAAAATAATTAACCTTGAAAGTCTAAGTTATGCTTTCCTGGCCCAAATTGAGATAGCGCAAATTTTGGTAGAACAGTTAAAAAATGTTAACCCTGCAACAGACGAATCAACAAAGAACCGTTATACATCGCGTCTTTTACCAGCGCAGCGCCCGCCATCGTACCCTGGTTAGAAAACTGGGTACTCTCAACGCTAATGTGCTTACTATACGCAGGAAGGGCCTGCTGACGGATGCTATCCGAGATGACCGGGAAGAGGATATCTGCCGCTTTACTTAACGGTGAGCCAATCAGTATTTTTTGTGGGTTAAATAAATTCACCATGATGGCAAGAATGCGCCCAACATGTGCGCCTACCCCGGTAATGATGTCTTTTGCCAGCAGATCGCCGTGCAATGCCGCCTGACACAATGAGTCAACGGTTAACGGCTGTCCGTGTAACATCGAGCTCATGGATTGATTGAGACGCAGCTGTGCCAGCTCAAGAATACTGTCCACACTGGCAATGGTTTCGAGGCAGCCGTGATTCCCGCAATAACAGCGTTTCCCATATGGGTCGACCTGCGTGTGACCAATCTCCACGAGGCTACTGCTGCCTGCGTGTAGCAGATGACCATCGGTAATGACGCCCGCCCCCACGTTGTGATCGATAACCACCTGAATCACATCGCGCGCCCCGCGTGAGGCACCAAACAAGGCCTCAGCCATCGTCCATGCGCTGATATCATGCTGAATATAAACCGGTACGCCGGTATGCTGCTCCAGCGCCTCGCCGAGCGGCATCTCTTTTACATCCTCGTAGAACGGCATGCGATGTACAATACCATTTTCCGTATCAATAATTCCCGGCAAGGTAATGGCAATCGAAGTCAGACGCTCAAGTTTTTTCTGATGGCGGATAAAAAACTGATCGATATGGGAAATGATACGATCCAACAATGGCGAGTCATCTTTTAACGCCAGTTCCTGCGACTCCTCCACCACCAGTTTGCTGCTCAGATCGCGCAAAGCAAGGAAAATCTCCCCGCGACTAATGCGCAGAGAAAGATAGTGCCAGGCTTCAGTTTCAACCACCAGCCCCACCGCCGGACGGCCACGGTTCCCCGCTTCTTTGATTTCCAGCTCTTGCACCAGGTGTGCTTCGAGCATCTCACGGACAATTTTGGTGATACTGGCAGGAGCCAGTTGCGCCAGACGGGAAAGATCGATACGCGAGACTGGACCAAGCTGATCAATCAGGCGATAAACCGCGCCCGCGTTGGTCTGCTTTATTTGATCAATGTGCCCAGGCTGGTTTTCAGCAACCACCGCATACTCCCTATATTTTCGCGCTCCGAAATAATCTGTAGGCTATGGTGAAGCACTTCAATACGTGTCGTCAAATTTTTACTTAGGCATGTGATTAACAGCACATTTTTCGGGCTTTTTCGCTGAAATTTCCCTCACCTGAGAGCATTCAGCAGATGAATACGAAAGTTACGCGCAGCCGGACTTTGTTCATGGTGTTTCGGCCAGACCAACCACATTTCAGAAACCGCATCCTCTTCAGCAATCGGCACCCAGCGCATTTCGTTGAGCTGAACACGTTTAAATGACGCAGGCAAAATTGAAACACCCAGACCAGCGGAAACCAGACCGATGATGGTCATTGCCTCACCCACCTCCTGAGTGATGACGGGCGTCAAATTGTAACGTCTCATCAGCCCGAGAATATCGTCATACAGCCCTGTCCCTACGTGCGGATCAAAAAAGACAAAGGGTTCTTTCGCCAGTTCAGCCAGCGTTACACTCGGGTTATTTGCCAGGGGATGATCGTGCGGGATCATCGCCATAAGCGGTTCATGGACGATGACTGCGTGTTCAAGCGTCTCCGGTAACGCTGTGTTACGCAGCAATCCCATATCCAGCGTTCCTTCAATGAGCGGAGCGATTTGCTCGCGAGTGTTCATTTCGCGGGTTTGTAAATGGACATCGGGATAATCACGACGAAACAGCGATAACGTATCGGACACCGCCCGAATAAAAGGAGCGGACGAAGTAAAACCAATGCGCAACTCCCCCGCTTCGCCCTGATGCAGCCTTTCAGCGCGAGCGGCAGCGTCATCCACCATAGACAGGATTTGCCGACTATCTGCAAGAAACTGTTTTCCTGCTTCCGTCAGCAATACACTGCGATTGGTCCGTGCCAGCAGTCGGGCACCAATTTGTTGCTCCAGCGCCTGAATCTGCTGACTTAGCGGTGGTTGCGAAATATTCAGGCGGGCAGCGGCGCGCCCGAAATGCAGCTCTTCCGCAACAGCAACAAAGTAACGCAGATGACGAAGTTCAATATTCATATTTAAAACATCTTATTTGAGATTATTAATATATTAGACAGAACAATTCGATTTTCCTAATCTATTCATAAGCCTGATCCACAGGCATATTTAGCAAGGATTTCAAGTGAGCCGTACTACAACTGTTGATGGCGCTCCGGCAAGCGTCACTGACAAGCAAAGCATTTCTCAGCCAAATCAATTTATTAAACGCGGTACGCCGCAATTTATGCGCGTCACCCTGGCGCTTTTCTCTGCCGGACTGGCAACCTTCGCACTTCTCTATTGTGTGCAACCTATCCTTCCGGTGCTTTCGCAGGAGTTTGGCTTAACGCCTGCGAACAGTAGTATTTCACTGTCCATTTCAACGGCGATGTTGGCTATCGGTTTGCTGTTTACTGGCCCGCTATCCGATGCCATTGGTCGCAAACCAGTGATGGTCACGGCGCTACTGTTGGCCTCCATTTGTACGTTACTTTCGACAATGATGACCAGCTGGCACGGCATTTTGATTATGCGCGCCTTGATTGGGCTTTCGTTAAGTGGCGTTGCAGCTGTTGGCATGACTTATCTTAGCGAGGAAATCCACCCCAGTTTCGTGGCCTTTTCGATGGGGTTGTATATCAGCGGCAACTCAATTGGCGGCATGAGCGGACGCTTAATTAGCGGTGTCTTCACGGACTTTTTCAACTGGCGAATTGCTCTGGCGGCTATCGGCTGTTTCGCGCTGACCTCGGCGTTGATGTTCTGGAAAATCCTCCCGGAATCACGCCATTTTCGCCCGACTTCCCTGCGACCAAAGACGTTATTTATCAACTTTCGTCTGCACTGGCGTGACCGGGGATTGCCGTTATTGTTCGCAGAAGGCTTTTTGCTGATGGGGTCGTTCGTCACGCTGTTTAATTACATCGGCTATCGGTTGATGCTCTCCCCCTGGCATGTCAGTCAGGCCGTGGTTGGCTTATTATCGCTGGCTTATTTGACCGGTACATGGAGCTCACCCAAAGCCGGAACCATGACCACCCGTTATGGGCGCGGTCCGGTGATGTTGTTTTCGACGGGGGTTATGCTGTTTGGTTTACTGATGACCTTATTCAGCTCGCTGTGGCTAATCTTTGCCGGAATGTTACTCTTCTCAGCCGGATTCTTCGCAGCCCACTCAGTTGCCAGCAGCTGGATCGGCCCCCGCGCAAAACGCGCTAAAGGCCAGGCCTCCTCGCTGTATCTGTTCAGTTACTATCTGGGGTCGAGTATTGCCGGGACGCTGGGTGGTGTTTTCTGGCATAACTATGGCTGGAACGGCGTCGGCGCATTTATTGCTCTGATGCTGGTCATTGCTCTGCTGGTCGGGACGCGTTTGCATCGTCGTCTGCACGCCTAAAAATAAGTCCGGACTGCGGTAAATACCCATCCGGACTTATTGCCTGCTCAAACCAACGTTAATAGCCATCCTAAAATAGACGAAGCGCCAGCCAATTCCCGCAGCGCATCTAGTGTCATCAGGATTATAAGTACCCAAATAAACGGATTCATTTTGCTGTGTGTCATTTATTACTGATGCGCAGTTATTCTACCGCTTTGTAAGTAGTAAAATAGTTAACCCGATCAAGACTACTATTATTGGTAGCTAAATTTCCCTCAAGTCACAATACGTTATTATCAACGCTGTAATTTATTTAACGTTTGTACATATCGTTACACGCTGAAACCAACCACTCACGGAAGTCTGCCATTCCCAGGGATATAGTTATTTCAACGGCCCCGCAGTGGGGTTAAATGAAAAAACAAATTGAGGGTATGACAATGAAAAAAGTATTAGCTCTGGTTGTTGCCGCTGCTATGGGTCTGTCTTCTGCCGCCTTTGCTGCAGAGACTGCGACCACACCTGCTCCGACTGCGACGACCACCAAAGCAGCGCCGGCGAAAACTACACATCATAAAAAACAGCATAAAGCAGCACCTGCCCAGAAAGCGCAGGCGGCTAAAAAGCATCATAAAAATGCGAAAGCTGAACAGAAAGCCCCTGAACAAAAAGCGCAGGCAGCGAAGAAACACGCCAAGAAACACAGCCATCAGCAACCGGCAAAACCTGCTGCACAACCCGCAGCGTAAGTTTTCAACAGTAATGCTGGCGCGCCCCCTCGCGCCTGAAAATTACGGTGCTAAGCGGGTAACGTTTGGCACCGCCTTTAGCGGAGGGTAGTATGGTGGGCCGTTATCGCTTTGAGTTCATTCTTATCATCCTTATTTTATGCGCACTGATTGCCACCCGTTTTTATCTTTCCTGATCGTAGTTATCTGATTTTGCTCCCACTTTCATCCCGTCCCGTCTATAGTATTTATGAGGGTTTGCTTTTAATAATCATAATTACCCACCAGAGTGTGATATGCGTACAACCATTGCAGTAGTGTTGGGTGCAATTAGTTTGACGTCTGCTTTTGTGTTTGCAGATAAACCAGACGTTGCCAAATCGGCAAACGATGAGGTCAGCACCCTGTTTTTTGGTCATGATGATCGTGTGCCAGTGAATGACACGACCCAATCACCGTGGGATGCGGTTGGGCAACTGGAAACGGCCAGCGGCAATTTATGTACGGCGACGCTAATTGCACCCAATCTGGCATTAACGGCAGGACACTGTTTATTGACGCCGCCAAAGGGTAAAGCCGATAAAGCGGTGGCGCTGCGTTTTGTGTCAAATAAAGGTCTTTGGCGCTATGAGATCCACGACATAGAAGGCCGCGTTGACCCGACACTGGGAAAGCGGTTAAAAGCAGATGGGGATGGTTGGATTGTTCCTCCCGCAGCTGCGCCGTGGGACTTCGGTTTGATTGTGCTACGTAATCCCCCTTCTGGCATTACACCATTGCCGTTATTTGCGGGAGATAAAGCCGCACTTACCGCCGCATTAAAAGCGGCAGGTCGAAAAGTGACTCAAGCGGGATACCCTGAAGATCATCTCGATACGTTGTACAGTCATCAAAACTGTGAAGTAACTGGCTGGGCGCAAACGTCGGTGATGTCACATCAGTGCGATACCTTGCCGGGTGACAGCGGTTCGCCTCTGATGTTGCATACCGATGACGGCTGGCAGTTAATTGGCGTGCAAAGTTCGGCTCCTGCCGCGAAAGATCGCTGGCGTGCCGATAACCGGGCCATTTCTGTCACTGGTTTTCGCGACAAGCTAGACCAACTTTTGCAAAAATAGCATTCAAACGCTGCCCGACAGCACGGGCAGCGTGTTCATCAGGCAAACTTCACCATAATCATTCCAGCCAACAGCAAGACCAGGCCAATCCAGCCTTTGCGATTTAAACGTTGACCAAACAAAACCCAACCTGCGACTAACGTGGCGGCAATACCAAATCCGCCCCACAATGCATAGGCTACAGACAAGTCAATCCCTTTAACGGCTTGAGAAAGCGCACTAAAGGCAGCCAGCACCGCCGCCAGGGAGAGCAAACCATAGATTTTGCGACGAAAGCCGTCAGAAAATTTCAAAAAGACATTAGCAACGATTTCCAGCACGATTGCCAATGCCAGCCAGACGGCGTGTACCCATTCAAACTGCGCCATGGTTCACCTCCGGCTCAGGTTTACACGCTTTACGGGTACCTGATTTGATTAATACAATCCCAGCCACCAGGGTCGTTAACCCGGCAATTTTCATCAGCGATAAACTTTCATCGAATAACAAAACGCTAAACAAGGTAATCAATAAAATACCGATACCTTCCCACAGCGCATAAGCTACGCCTAAGGCGATTTTTTTAACGGCGAAGGAGAGAAATATATACGACAGAGAAATCATCACCAGCATTAAAATAAAACCGCCATTACCCTCACTGACGCTCGCCCATTTCATTGACAGCGTGCCGGTAATTTCCGTAGCAATAGCCAGACCTAATAAAATCCAATAAATATACATCGTCCTTCTCCTGCAAGAGAATTATTTTATCTTTCGCTCAATTCAGCGAAACCAGAGCAAAGTGATCAAGCCCCGCGCATAGCGCAAGGTTAGGCAGAAGAAAGGACTAAAGCGCGTTGCGCCAGTGCTGCTCACCTACGAGCAAAATAGTGGATGAGGTACGAAGATGGGTAAATGTAGAAAATAACGTCCTGAACAAATTGTCCATAATATTACAATTATCCGCAGTGTTGCTTCTCATCATCGCGGATGATAATTGTCCTCGGTAGTTGAACACGCCTGATTTGTATCATAGCTTAAGAATTAACTCAAAATATTTTCACTTCTTTACCTGAGCAGTTTGATTTTCGTTATGATGACGGAACGAAAAAGACATTATTATTAGCAAAGAAAGAAAAAACGGGGACAAGCATGGCAAAGCCGATCATCACGCTCAATGGTCTAAAAATCGTCATTATGTTGGGAATGCTGGTCATTATTCTCTGCGGTATCCGTTTTGCCGCCGAGATCATCGTGCCGTTTATTCTCGCATTATTTATTGCTGTTATTCTTAACCCGCTGGTGCAACACATGGTCCGCTGGCGAGTGCCGCGTGTACTGGCGGTGTCGATTTTGATGACCATCATCGTGATGGCTATGGTGTTGCTGTTAGCTTATCTGGGTTCCGCGCTCAACGAGTTGACGCGGACGTTACCGCAATATCGCAACTCTATTATGACGCCGCTGCAAGCTCTTGAGCCGTTGTTGCAACGCGTAGGGATTGACGTCTCAGTTGACCAACTGGCGCATTACATTGATCCGAACGCGGCGATGACGTTGCTCACCAACTTATTGACGCAGTTATCTAATGCCATGTCATCAATATTTTTATTGCTGCTGACGGTGTTGTTTATGCTGCTCGAAGTGCCACAATTGCCCGGAAAATTTCAGCAAATGATGGCGCGTCCGGTTGAAGGGATGGCGGCGATTCAGCGCGCGATTGACAGTGTGTCTCATTATCTGGTGCTGAAAACAGCCATCAGCATCATCACCGGCCTGGTCGCCTGGGCGATGCTCGCCGCACTCGATGTTCGCTTCGCTTTTGTCTGGGGATTGCTGGCCTTTGCGCTTAATTACATCCCGAATATTGGTTCAGTCCTCGCGGCAATCCCCCCTATCGCTCAGGTACTGGTGTTTAATGGCTTCTACGAAGCGTTGCTGGTGCTGGCGGGATATCTGCTGATTAATCTGGTCTTCGGCAATATTCTGGAGCCGCGGATCATGGGGCGTGGGCTGGGGCTTTCCACATTGGTGGTATTTCTGTCGTTGATTTTTTGGGGATGGTTGTTAGGACCGGTGGGTATGCTGCTTTCCGTGCCGTTGACAATTATTGTCAAAATTGCGCTTGAACAAACAGCGGGAGGTCAAAGCATCGCCGTTCTGTTAAGCGATCTCAATAAAGAGTGACGGCCTCCGCAGAGGCCGTCAAGTTTACAGAGCTTTCAGGATTGCATCCACGCTGGCTTTGGCGTCACCAAACAGCATGTGGGTGTTTTCCTTGAAGAACAGCGGGTTTTGCACACCAGCATAGCCAGTGTTCATCGAACGTTTAAAAACAATCACGTTCTGCGCTTTCCACACTTCCAGCACAGGCATACCAGCAATCGGACTCTTCGGATCATCCTGCGCCGCCGGGTTAACCGTATCGTTAGCACCAATCACCAGTACGGTATCGGTATCAGCGAAGTCATCGTTGATCTCGTCCATTTCCAGTACGATGTCATACGGTACTTTTGCTTCAGCCAGCAATACGTTCATATGCCCAGGCAAACGCCCCGCAACCGGGTGTATACCGAAACGCACGTTGATACCACGAGCGCGCAGTTTCTCGGTAATTTCAGCGACAGGATATTGCGCCTGCGCGACTGCCATGCCGTACCCCGGAGTAATGATCACTGAATGGGAGTTTTTCAGTAATTCCGCTGTCTCTTCTGCGGTGATTTCGCGGTGCTCGCCCACTTCCTGATCATCGCCAGCAGAAGAGCCGTCGGTGCCGAAACCACCCGCAATAACGCTGATAAAGGAACGGTTCATCGCCTTACACATAATGTAAGAAAGGATTGCCCCCGAAGAACCGACCAGCGCGCCGGTCACGATTAGCAGGTCGTTGCTAAGCATAAAGCCCGCTGCAGCTGCCGCCCAACCAGAGTATGAGTTCAGCATTGACACGACGACTGGCATATCTGCACCACCGATGGAGGCGACTAAATGCCAGCCGAATACCAGCGCAATAGCGGTCATTATCAGCAATGCCAGCACTTGCAGGCCTACGCTGTCCGTGCGAACAAATACAATCAGCAGCAGGAAGGAAACGACCAGAGCTGCCAGGTTCATTTTGTGACGGTTTGGCAGCATCAACGGTTTAGACGAAATCTTGCCACACAGTTTGCCGAACGCCACCACCGAACCCGTGAACGTTACCGCCCCGATGAAGATACCGAGGAACACTTCCGTCAGGTGAATATTGACCAGAATCGGTGCCATTCCCGCGTCATGATGCAGATAGCTGTTAAAGCCAACCAGCACTGCCGCCAGACCCACAAAGCTATGCAGGATCGCCACCAGTTCTGGCATTTCGGTCATTTCAACTTTCTTTGCCAGACGGATACCAATTGCCCCACCAATGACCATCGCCAGCAAGATCCAGCCAACATTACCCGTATCCGGTCCAAAGATGGTTGCGATTAACGCAATCGCCATCCCGGCGATACCGAAGTTGTTACCCTGGCGAGACGTTTCATGTTTCGAAAGCCCGGCCAGACTGAAGATAAACAGGATCGCGGCAACAATGTATGCAGCTGTAACTAATCCTCCAGACATATGTTACCCCTTAATTTTTGCGGAACATTTTCAGCATGCGCTGAGTCACGGTGAAGCCACCGAAAATATTAATGCTGGCTATAAGCACCGCGATAAAACTAAGGAAGCTAACCCAGCCGCCCTGGCCAATCTGCAACAGTGCTCCGACAACAATAATCCCTGAAATCGCGTTGGTGACCGACATCAACGGTGTATGCAGCGCGTGCGATACATTCCACACCACGTAATAACCGACAACGCAGGCCAGCGCAAAAACGGTGAAGTGCCCAAGAAACTCTTTCGGCGCAACGCTTGCCAGCCAACCGAAAAGGATGATTGCCAGCGCCATCAACGCGTATTTACGCCACGGTGAGCAGGCACATTTTTCCTCAGTTTTCACTTCCGGTGCCGATTTTTGTGCCGCCTGCGGCTGAGCAGATACCTGAATCGGCGGTGCCGGCCAGGTAATTTCGCCCGCACGGATCACGGTCACGCCGCGAATCACCACATCATCAAAATCAACCGTGATGTTGCCGTCTTTCTCTTTGCATAACAGTTTCAGCAGATTAACGAGGTTTGTGCCGTAAAGCTGTGAGGATTGCGTCGGCAGACGGCCCGGAAGATCGGTATAACCAATCACTTTGACACCATTTTCCGTAGTGAAAATTTCACCCGGTACGGTGTATTCACAGTTGCCGCCGTTTTGGGCTGCCAGGTCGACAATCACACTGCCCGACTTCATGGAGTCAACCATTTCACGGGTAATCAGCTTCGGCGCTGGTTTGCCTGGAATAAGCGCGGTGGTGACAATGATATCGACCTCTTTTGCCTGGGCGGCAAAGAGCTCCATTTCCGCTTTGATGAACGCATCCGACATCACTTTGGCATAGCCATCGCCGCTGCCCGCTTCCTCTTTAAAGTCCAGCTCGAGGAATTCCGCGCCCATACTTTGAACTTGTTCTTTCACTTCCGGGCGGGTGTCGAATGCACGCACAATCGCGCCGAGACTATTGGCTGCGCCAATGGCGGCCAGACCTGCAACACCCGCACCAATCACCATCACTTTTGCCGGTGGCACTTTCCCTGCCGCCGTAATTTGCCCGGTAAAGAAGCGCCCAAATTCATGTGCCGCTTCAACAATGGCGCGATAACCAGCGATGTTCGCCATCGAACTGAGTGCGTCCAGCGATTGTGCGCGTGAGATACGCGGCACAGAGTCCATCGCCATCACGGTCACGTTACGTTCCGCAAGTTTTTGCATTAATTCCGGATTCTGCGCAGGCCAGATAAAACTCACCAGCGTTGTCCCTGGATTCAGTAACGCAATTTCATTATCTAACGGCGCATTGACCTTCAGAATGATCTCTGACTGCCAGACGTTATTCCCTTCTACAATTTCGGCGCCCGCTTGCACAAACGCTTTATCGTCAAAACTTGCCAGTTGACCCGCGCCGCTCTCTACCGCGACGGTAAAACCCAGTTTCAGCAGCTGTTCCACTGTTTTTGGCGTTGCTGCAACACGGGTTTCATTGGTTAACCGTTCTCTTGGTATGCCAATTCGCATGATATTCCCTTCCATCGGTTTTATTGATGATGGTTTGCCTGTGTCAGGATCCACACAAGCCGCTCATGTACGAGCTAAATGTTACTCCGTTAAAATAAATTAGTAACAAACGCCCTATAACGTACTGAAAATTATGCCTGTGATCTAGCGCCAAAAATCAGTATTTCGGCGTGAACTCGCAAAATATTAACGATTCAGCCGTGATAGTGGGATAAACACCTTAGAACGCTAGATAAAGACTGATAATTATCTTCGGTGGACAGGTAAAACGTGATATCGCCCCGGCACGAATCATTACTTAACATTAAATTAACTTATACAATTCAGTTGCTTCAGTAGTATTGATGCTGATACGGCTGTTTTTTAAGCATAGACCGTCATTTGAACAGGATTAAAATTGGCTTAAGGAATGTGATATGAAAAATGACGCAGACAGTTACACCGTTTAAATGCAATAATCAGCCACGTTTCTCGTTAATAACAATACCAGTACCTGGTTTGCGCAAGGCGAAGGATTATTTTTATGAAGCTTAAGAACACCCTCCTGGCGTCGGCACTGCTTTCTGCTACGGCCTTTTCCGTTAACGCAGCAACAGAACTGACACCGGAGCAAGCGGCAGCGGTTAAACCTTTTGACCGTGTAGTGGTTACCGGTCGTTTTAATGCTATTGGCGAAGCGGTGAAAGCCGTTTCTCGTCGCGCTGATAAAGAAGGTGCCGCCTCTTTTTATGTTGTCGACACTTCTGATTTTGGTAACAGCGGTAACTGGCGTGTGGTCGCTGACCTCTATAAAGCCGATGCTGAAAAAGCCGAAGAAACAAGTAATCGCGTTATCAACGGTGTTGTCGAACTGCCAAAAGATCAGGCCGTTCTGATTGAACCGTTTGATACGGTTACCGTTCAGGGCTTCTATCGTAGCCAGCCTGAAGTCAATGACGCCATCACCAAAGCGGCAAAAGCGAAAGGCGCTTACGCTTTCTACATTGTTCGTCAAATCGATGCTAACCAGGGCGGTAACCAGCGCATTACAGCGTTCATCTATAAAAAAGATGCTAAGAAACGCGTCGTACAAAGCCCGGATGTGATCCCGGCAGATTCCGAAGCGGGACGTGCAGCTCTGGCTGCGGGTGGCGAAGCAGCGAAGAAAGTAGAGATCCCAGGGGTTGCGACAACCGCATCACCAAGTTCTGAAGTTGGTCGCTTCTTTGAAACCCAGTCATCAAAAGGCGGGCGTTACACTGTCACGCTTCCTGATGGTACTAAAGTCGAAGAACTGAACAAAGCAACAGCAGCGATGATGGTTCCATTCGACAGCATCAAATTCTCTGGCAACTATGGCAACATGACCGAAGTCTCCTATCAGGTTGCGAAACGTGCCGCGAAGAAAGGCGCTAAATATTACCACATCACCCGCCAGTGGCAGGAACGTGGTAATAACCTCACCGTTAGCGCAGATCTGTATAAATAACTATTCAGTTACCACTATAAGGCGGCTTAATGCCGCCTTTCGCATTTTTAGTCACAAATTTCCCCACGACCATTGCATGCAGACACATCTCTTCGTAAAATCCCGCGCTTCAGTGGCAAACTCCATTTTTATGCGTTTTGCCCTAATATTTATTCTTCTAATCACGTTTTAACCACTGGATATCGATGGAAAAGAAACTGGGACTGAGCGCACTCACCGCGCTGGTATTAAGCTCAATGCTGGGCGCGGGTGTTTTCAGTCTGCCGCAAAATATGGCGGCAGTTGCCAGCCCGGCAGCACTGCTCATCGGCTGGAGCATTACTGGTGCTGGCATTTTATTGCTGGCCTTTGCCATGCTGATCCTCACACGCATTCGCCCCGAGCTTGACGGCGGCATCTTTACCTATGCCCGCGAAGGGTTTGGTGAGTTAATCGGCTTTTGTTCCGCATGGGGGTACTGGCTGTGCGCGGTTATCGCCAACGTCTCCTATCTGGTGATCGTTTTTTCCGCGTTAAGCTTTTTTACGGACACGCCGGAATTGCGTCTGTTTGGCGATGGCAATACCTGGCAATCGATCGTCGGTGCCTCGGCTTTATTGTGGATTGTTCACTTTTTGATCCTGCGCGGGGTACAAACCGCTGCCAGCATTAACCTGGTGGCGACACTGGCAAAATTGTTGCCGCTGGGCCTGTTTATTGTGCTGGCGATGATGATGTTCAAACTGGACACCTTCAAGCTCGACTTTACTGGCCTTGCACTTGGCGTACCGGTATGGGAACAGGTGAAAAACACCATGCTGATCACCCTGTGGGTTTTCATTGGTGTGGAAGGTGCTGTGGTCGTTTCGGCGCGTGCGCGTAATAAACGTGATGTAGGTAAAGCAACACTGCTGGCGGTTCTCTCCGCTCTGGGCGTTTACTTGCTGGTAACGCTGCTTTCGCTGGGCGTGGTAGCACGTCCTGAACTGGCTGAAATTCGTAACCCGTCAATGGCCGGTCTGATGGTGGAAATGATGGGACCGTGGGGCGAAATCATCATCGCTGCCGGTTTGATCGTTTCCGTTTGCGGTGCGTACTTAAGCTGGACCATCATGGCGGCAGAAGTTCCGTTCCTGGCAGCCACCCATAAAGCATTCCCGCGCATTTTCGCGCGCCAGAACGCACAAGCCGCGCCATCCGCCTCACTGTGGCTGACCAATATCTGCGTGCAAATTTGTCTGGTACTGATCTGGCTGACCGGTTCCGATTACAACACATTGCTGACCATCGCCTCAGAAATGATTCTGGTGCCTTATTTCCTGGTCGGCGCGTTCTTGCTGAAAATTGCAACCCGTCCACTGCATAAAGCGGTAGGTGTCGGTGCCTGCATTTATGGCTTATGGTTATTGTACGCCTCTGGTCCAATGCATCTGCTGTTGTCCGTCGTTCTGTATGCGCCAGGGCTACTGGTCTTCCTGTACGCGCGTAAAACGCATACACATGATAATGTACTGAATCGTCAGGAAATGGTGCTGATTGGCATGCTGTTAATTGCCTCAGTTCCGGCGACCTGGATGCTGGTGGGATAACGTTCATCCCATCGTTGGATAGCAAAGGAGATAACGATGGGTAAAACCCAGCCCTTGCCAATATTAATTACTGGAGGCGGCCGTCGCATCGGCCTCGCCCTCGCATGGCATTTCATTAATCAAAAGCAACCGGTGATAGTCAGCTATCGGACACACTATCCTGCCATTGATGGGCTGATGAATGCGGGTGCGCTGTGTATTCAGGCTGATTTTTCGACCAACGACGGTGTGATGGCGTTTGCCGATGAAGTGCTAAAAAGCACCCACGGCCTGCGTGCGGTGTTGCACAATGCCAGTGCGTGGATGGCAGAAAAACCAGGTATGCCACTCACCGACGTACTGGCCTGCATGATGCAGATCCACGTTAATGTCCCATACCTACTTAACCACGCGCTGGAAAGATTACTGCGTGGGCACGGACACGCCGCCAGCGATATCATTCACTTTACCGATTATGTGGTGGAGCGCGGTAGCGACAAACATATTGCCTATGCTGCAAGCAAAGCGGCACTGGATAATATGACCCGCTCGTTTGCCCGCAAGCTGGCACCGGAAGTGAAAGTGAATTCTATTGCGCCATCGCTGATCCTGTTTAATGAGCATGATGATGCCGAATATCGACAACAGGCGCTGAATAAATCACTGATGAAAACCGCGCCTGGCGAGAAAGAAGTGATCGACCTGGTCGATTACTTACTTACCAGCTGCTTTGTCACCGGACGCAGTTTCCCTCTTGATGGCGGTCGTCATCTGCGTTAATGCAGCTTAATCCAGCATATAATCAACACCCATGCGCTTATCCCCCAGCATGCAACAGAACCAACAAAAGCGGCGGGCAAGCGCATCATTCCGGTGAAATACCACAGCGACGCCAGGTAAACAAAATAGGGAATAATCGACCACATGCTAAAAATGATGGTTGCGCGTAAGGCTTCAATGCCGCGTTCGCTGGCAACAATATAATGCGCGATGAGCGCAAAGGTCGGGAAAAGTGGAATCAGCCCGGCGATATAATAATTTTTCGTTTTTGCTAAAACACCAATCAACAGCACTACCAGCGCACCGAGCGCGGCTTTGATTACCAGCCCCATCTTTTTACCTTAACACTTCCATAACAAGTCACCAGTAGAATACCTGATGAAACCTTGTTTAGAAACGATTGATAGTAAGTAAAAACAGCGCGGTGTATTGTGACGTTTTTATATCTACCGTGAATAATATGAACACTATCGTATTTGTGGAAGATGATGCGGAAGTCGGTTCACTGATTGCCGCGTACCTGGCAAAACATGATATGCAGGTTACCGTAGAGCCGCGCGGCGACCAGGCCGAAGAAACTATTCTGCGAGAAAATCCGGATTTGGTGTTACTCGATATCATGCTACCAGGCAAGGACGGCATGACCATTTGTCGTGATTTACGCGCAAAGTGGTCCGGACCGATTGTTCTTCTAACCTCTCTCGATAGCGATATGAACCACATCCTGGCACTAGAAATGGGTGCCTGCGACTATATTCTCAAAACGACGCCCCCTGCTGTTTTGTTAGCGCGTTTACGTTTGCATTTGCGTCAGAATGAGCAAGCCACACTGAGCAAAGGTCTTCAGGAAACGACGCTGACTCCCTACAAAGCCATGCATTTCGGCACGTTGACTATCGATCCCATCAACCGCGTAGTCACTCTGGCTAATGCTGAAATCTCGCTCTCGACGGCTGATTTCGAATTATTGTGGGAATTAGCCACTCATGCCGGGCAAATCATGGACCGCGATGCATTGCTGAAGAACTTACGTGGCGTCAGTTATGATGGTCTGGATCGTAGCGTGGATGTGGCTATTTCGCGATTAAGAAAAAAACTGCTCGATAACGCCGCAGAACCTTATCGCATTAAAACTGTGCGTAACAAAGGCTATCTTTTTGCGCCTCATGCATGGGAATAAGCGATGAAAAAACTGTTTATCCAGTTTTACCTGTTATTGTTTGTCTGCTTCCTTGTGATGTCTCTGCTGGTTGGGCTGGTGTACAAATTTACCGCCGAACGCGCGGGCAAACAGTCGCTGGATGATTTGATGAACAGTTCGCTGTATCTGATGCGCAGCGAATTGCGTGAGATCCCCCCACACGATTGGGGTAAGACGCTGAAAGAGATGGATTTAAATCTCTCTTTCGATCTGCGTGTCGAGCCGCTGAGTAAATATCATCTTGATGATATTTCCATGCACCGGCTGCGTGGCGGCGAAATTGTCGCCCTGGACGATCAGTACACTTTTTTGCAACGCATCCCGCGCAGCCACTACGTGCTGGCAGTTGGTCCTGTTCCTTATCTTTATTACCTCCATCAGATGCGATTACTGGATATCGCCCTAATCGCTTTTATTGCCATTTCCCTCGCCTTTCCGGTGTTTATCTGGATGCGTCCGCACTGGCAGGATATGTTAAAACTGGAAGCAGCGGCGCAACGATTTGGCGATGGGCATCTCAATGAGCGTATCCACTTTGATGAGGATTCAAGCTTTGAACGACTTGGTGTCGCATTTAACCAGATGGCGGACAATATCAACGCCTTGATCGCCAGCAAAAAACAGCTTATTGACGGAATCGCTCACGAACTGCGAACGCCGTTAGTGCGCTTGCGTTATCGACTGGAAATGAGCGATAACCTGAGCGCCGCCGAATCCCAGGCATTGAATCGTGATATCAGTCAACTTGAAGCTTTAATTGAAGAGTTGCTGACTTATGCCCGACTCGATCGCCCACAAAACGAGCTTCATCTTAGCGAACCAGACCTGCCGTTGTGGCTGTCAACGCATCTGGCAGACATTCAGGCAGTAACGCCCGATAAAACGGTACGGATTAAAACGCTCGCGCAAGGCCATTATGCGGCGTTGGATATGCGCTTAATGGAGCGCGTGCTGGATAATTTGCTCAATAACGCCCTGCGCTACTGTCACTCAACGGTTGAAACCAGCCTGCTACTGTCGGGAAATAGAGCGACATTAATTGTTGAGGATGATGGCCCAGGGATTGCCCCAGAAAACCGCGAACATATCTTTGAACCTTTTGTTCGCCTCGATCCCAGCCGGGATCGCTCAACCGGCGGCTGCGGGCTGGGGCTGGCAATTGTCCACTCTATAGCACTAGCAATGGGCGGTACGGTTAATTGTGACACCAGCGAACTGGGGGGTGCCCGCTTCTCGTTTAGCTGGCCGTTATGGCATAACATCCCGCAATTTACCTCTGCCTGACACTACGCGCACGGTGGTCAGGCTGTCGATACTGTGTTATAAAATAAAGTATGTTGTAACTAAAGTGGTTAATATTATGGCGCGTTACGATCTCGTAGACCGACTCAACACTACCTTTCGCCAGATGGAACAAGAGCTAGCTGCATTTGCCGCTGAGCTAGAACAGCACAAATTGCTGGTTGCCCGCGTGTTCTCTTTACCGGAGGTGAAAAAAGAGGATGAGCATAATCCGCTTAATCGTATTGAGGTAAAGCAACATCTCGGCAAAGAGGCGCAGGCGCTGGCGATACGTCATTTCCGCCATTTGTTTATTCAGCAACAGTCCGAAAATCGCAGCAGCAAGGCTGCTGTTCGACTGCCTGGCGTGTTGTGTTACCAGGTCGATAACCTTTCGCAAGCAGCGTTGGTCAGTCATATTCAGCACATCAATCAACTCAAGACTACGTTCGAGCATATCGTCACGGTTGAGTCAGAACTTCCCACAGCGGCGCGTTTTGAATGGGTGCATCGTCATTTGCCGGGGCTGATCACCCTTAATGCTTACCGAACGCTCACTGTTCTGCACGACCCCGCCACTTTACGTTTTGGCTGGGCCAATAAACATATCATTAAGAATTTGCATCGTGATGAAGTCCTGGCACAGCTGGAAAAAAGCCTGAAATCACCGCGCAGTGTCGCACCGTGGACGCGCGAGGAGTGGCAACGAAAACTGGAGAGAGAGTATCAGGATATTGCTACCCTGCCACAGGACGCGAAGTTAAAAATCAAACGTCCGGTGAAGGTGCAGCCGATTGCCCGCGTCTGGTACAAGGGAGATCAAAAACAAGTACAACACGCTTGCCCTACGCCGCTTATTGCGCTGATTAATCGGGATAATGGCGCGGGCGTGCCGGACGTTGGGGAGTTGTTAAATTACGATGCCGACAATGTGCAACACCGTTATAAACCACAGGCGCAGCCGCTTCGTTTGATCATTCCCCGGCTGCACCTGTATGTTGCAGATTAACGCCCTGCTTTCATACTGCCGACCATCTGTTCTGGCCGTACCCAGCTGTCAAACTCGGCTTCGCTAAGATACCCCAGCGCAAGGGCCGCAGCTTTTAAGGTCAGCCCTTCTTTATGCGCTTTTTTGGCGATCTCGGCGGCTTTGTCATAACCAATGTGAGTGTTGAGCGCAGTCACCAGCATCAGCGATTCATTGAGTAATTGATTGATTCGCTCACGATTCGGTTCAATTCCCACTGCGCAGTGTTTGTTGAAACTTTCCATGCCATCTGCCAGCAAGCGCACCGATTGCAGGAAATTGTGGATCACCATCGGACGGAAGACGTTCAGTTCAAAGTTACCGGAAGCGCCCCCCATGTTGATCGCCACGTCGTTCCCCATCACCTGACAGCAGAGCATGGTTAATGCCTCACACTGGGTTGGGTTCACTTTCCCCGGCATGATTGAGCTGCCCGGCTCATTTTCCGGGATTGAGATTTCACCAATTCCGCAGCGCGGGCCTGAGGCCAGCCAGCGGACATCATTGGCAATTTTCATCAGTGACGCAGCCAACCCTTTCAACGCGCCGTGCGCCTGAACCAGGGCATCACAGGTCGCCAGCGCTTCAAATTTGTTCGGCGCGGTAACAAACGGTGCGCAGGTAATGACTGCCAGTTCATCTGCCACGCGACGCGCATACTCCGGATGGGTATTTAGTCCAGTACCCACAGCTGTACCGCCCATAGCCAGTTCCGCTACATGCGGCAGGCTGTATTCGATATGTTTGAGATTATGCTCCAGCATCGCTACCCAGCCGGAAATCTCCTGCCCCAGTGTTAGCGGCGTGGCATCCTGCAAGTGGGTACGACCAATTTTGACGATATCGGCAAATGCGCGCGATTTCTCATTCAGCGTCTGTGTCAGGGTTTTAAGCTGCGGAATGAGTTGCTTGCGCAGCGCCAGTAGCGCCGCAACGTGCATCGCCGTCGGAAAGACATCATTGGAACTTTGGCTTTTGTTCACGTCGTCGTTAGGGTGAACTTTACGCTCCATCCCGCGCACGCCGCCAAGTAATTCACTGGCCCGATTAGCCAGCACTTCGTTCATGTTCATATTACTTTGCGTGCCGGAGCCGGTCTGCCAGATTGCCAGCGGGAATTCGTCGTCATGCTGTCCTGCCAATACTTCATCCGCCGCCTGCCGAATGGCGCTCGCTTTCTCTTCAGACAGCAAGCCTAAATCTTCATTAACTTTTGCCGCTGCGCGCTTGGTTAGCGCCAGCGCATGAATCAGTGAGGTGGGCATTTTCTCCGTCGAAATGCGGAAATGCTCCAGCGAGCGTTGAGTTTGTGCGCCCCACAGCTTATCTGCCGGGACATCAATCGCCCCCATCGAATCTTTTTCGCTGCGTACTGTATTCATGGCCTGCTCCTCACCTGATTAATTTTTTCTTTCTGTTTTGCTTTCGTTAAGCAACTTTTAGCTCACTCATTATTTACTATTTGATAACAAATGTTTGGTCTTTCGTGCCATGTAAAAAAACCGCCCCGAAGGGCGGCTCTGTTTATTTCACACAGCGGGTGCACTGTGTGAGTTGTATCTGCTGGAAGAAGTCATTTCCTTTATCATCCACAAGGATAAACGCCGGGAAATCTTCTACTTCAATTTTCCAGATGGCTTCCATTCCCAGTTCCGGATATTCAACACATTCCAGGCTCTTAATACTTCCCTGCGCCAATACTGCTGCCGGACCACCGATACTACCGAGGTAGAAACCGCCGTGTTTTTTACAGGCATCCGTCACCTGCTGGCTGCGGTTGCCTTTCGCCAGCATGATCATACTGCCGCCCTGCGCTTGCAGTTGATCGACATAAGAATCCATCCGTCCGGCGGTCGTTGGGCCAAGAGAACCGGAGGCATAACCTTCCGGCGTTTTGGCCGGACCCGCATAGTAAATCGGATGATCTTTGATGTACTGCGGCAGCCCTTCACCGTTATCCATCCGCTCTTTCAGTTTGGCGTGAGCAATATCACGACCGACGATAATCGTGCCATTCAGCGATAAGCGTGTAGAAACGGGATACTGCGACAACTGTGCGAGGATCTCTTTCATCGGACGGTTAAGGTCAACGCGCACCGCTTCGCCTTCTCCCGCTTTGCGCAGCTCTTCCGGGATATATTTGCCTGGATTATGTTCCAGTTTTTCGATCCAGATCCCCTGACGGTTGATCTTCGCTTTGATATTACGGTCAGCAGAACAGGAGACGCCCATACCGACCGGGCAGGATGCGCCGTGACGTGGCAGGCGAATCACGCGGATGTCGTGAGCGAAGTATTTACCACCAAACTGCGCACCCAGACCAAGATTTTGCGCTTCGATCAGCAATTCTTTTTCAAGTTCCACATCGCGGAACGCCTGACCGTGCTCATTTCCTTCCGTTGGCAGTTCATCATAGTATTTAGCGGAAGCCAGTTTCACCGTTTTAAGATTCGTTTCTGCAGAAGTTCCACCAATAACGAACGCAATATGATAGGGAGGACAGGCCGCCGTACCCAGCGTGCGCATCTTCTCAACCAGGTAATTTTTCAGTTTTCCCGGCGTCAGTAACGCTTTGGTTTCCTGATAGAGATACGTCTTGTTTGCCGAACCGCCACCTTTGGCGATACAGAGGAATTTGTACTCGTCACCATCAACGGCATAAAGATCGATCTGCGCTGGTAAGTTAGTGCCGGTATTCACCTCTTTATACATATCCAGCGGCGCGTTTTGCGAGTAGCGCAGATTATCCTCGATATAAGTGTTATAGACACCGCGCGCCAGCGCTGCTTCATCACCGCCACCGGTCCATACACGCTGCCCTTTTTTACCAACAATAATCGCGGTGCCGGTATCCTGACAGGTTGGCAGAACGCCTTTTGCCGCGATGTCGGAGTTACGCAGGAATTGCAGCGCCACATATTTATCATTTTCGCTGGCCTCCGGGTCACGCAGAATGTCGGCCACCTGTTGTTGGTGAGCCGGACGCAGCATAAATGACGCATCATGAAACGCCTGACGCGCCAACAGAGTTAACGCTTCGGGTGCGACTTTCAAAATCTCCTGCCCTTCAAATTCAGATACGCTAACGTGTTCGCTGGTTAGCAGGTAATACTCAGTATCATCTTTTTTGAGTGGAAAAGGAGCCTGATAATGAAAGGGTTTGTTTGACATTGTTCTCTCACTTACTGCCTGGTTTGGTTATGCTCTGGGCGGGTGTTCCGTTGCCCTGTTAAAAGCGAGTAACAATATCCTACACAGTTTTTTAACAAAAACTGAGACTAGTACGACTTTTTGCGGCTCCAGGTTACTTCCCGTAGGATTCTTGCTTTAATAGCGGGATTAATTTCCACATTAAAACAGGGATTGATCATGCAAAAACTCATTAACTCAGTGCAAAACTATGCCTGGGGCAGCAAAACGGCGTTGACTGAACTTTATGGTATGGAAAATCCGTCCAGCCAGCCGATGGCCGAGCTGTGGATGGGCGCACATCCGAAAAGCAGTTCACGAGTGCAGAATGCCGCCGGAGATATCGTTTCACTGCGTGATGTGATTGAGAGTGATAAATCGACTCTGCTCGGAGAGGCCGTTGCCAAACGCTTTGGCGAACTGCCTTTCCTGTTCAAAGTATTGTGCGCAGCACAGCCGCTCTCCATTCAGGTTCATCCAAACAAACGCAATTCTGAAATCGGTTTTGCCAAAGAAAATGCTGCAGGTATTCCGATGGATGCCGCTGAGCGTAACTATAAAGATCCTAACCACAAGCCGGAGCTGGTTTTTGCGCTGACGCCTTTCCTTGCGATGAACGCGTTTCGTGAGTTTTCCGAGATTGTCTCCCTACTCCAGCCAGTCGCAGGTGCACATCCGGCGATTGCTCACTTTTTACAACAGCCTGATGCCGAACGTTTAAGCGAACTATTCGCCAGCCTGTTGAATATGCAGGGTGAAGAAAAATCCCGCGCGCTGGCGATTTTAAAATCGGCCCTCGACAGCCAGCAGGGTGAACCGTGGCAAACGATTCGTTTAATTTCTGAATTTTACCCGGATGACAGCGGTCTGTTCTCCCCGCTGTTGCTGAATGTGGTGAAATTGAATCCTGGCGAAGCGATGTTCCTGTTCGCTGAAACACCGCACGCTTACCTGCAAGGCGTGGCGCTGGAAGTGATGGCGAACTCCGATAACGTGCTGCGTGCAGGTCTGACGCCTAAATACATTGATATTCCGGAACTGGTTGCCAACGTGAAGTTCGAAGCCAAACCGGCTAACCAGTTGTTGACCCAGCCGGTGAAACAAGGTGCAGAACTGGACTTCCCGATTCCTGTGGATGATTTTGCCTTCTCGTTGCATGACCTTAGTGATAAAGAAACCACCATCAGCCAGCAGAGTGCCGCCATTTTGTTCTGCGTCGAAGGCGATGCAACGCTGTGTAAAGGTTCTCAGCAGTTACAGCTTAAACCGGGTGAATCAGCGTTTATTGCCGCCAACGAATCACCGGTGACTGTCAAAGGCCACGGCCGTTTAGCGCGTGTTTACAACAAGCTGTAAGAGCTTACTGAAAAAATTAACATCTCTTGCTAAGCTTATTAAAGGCTTATAACACCTTCAGGCGGCCAGTCCGCCTGATTTCATTTTATGGATAATCATTATGAATAAATCGCTGGTAGCGGTAGGCGTCATTGTTGCGCTAGGCGTAGTCTGGACAGGCGGCGCATGGTATACAGGCAAGAAGATAGAAACCCATCTCGAAGACATGGTCGCGCAGGCGAACGCGCAACTCAAACTGACAGCTCCTGAATCCAACCTGGAAGTAAGTTATCAAAACTATCATCGCGGCGTATTCAGCAGCCAGTTGCAGCTGTTGGTGAAACCCGTTGCCGGAAAAGAAAATCCGTGGATTAAAAGTGGTCAGAGCGTCATCTTCAACGAATCAGTTGATCATGGCCCCTTCCCCTTTGCCCAGCTTAAAAAACTGAACCTGATCCCGTCTATGGCATCAATTCAAACAACGCTGGTCAATAACGAAGTAAGCAAGCCACTGTTTGATATGGCAAAGGGTGAAACGCCTTTTGAGATTAACTCCCGCATTGGTTACAGCGGAGATTCCAGTTCCGATATTTCGCTCAAGCCACTGAATTACGAACAAAAGGATGAAAAAGTCGCCTTTAGCGGCGGCGAGTTCCAGTTAAATGCTGACAAAGACGGCAAAGCTATCTCCCTTTCCGGAGAGGCGCAAAGTGGTCGGGTAGACGCGGTTAACGAATACAACCAGAAAGTGCAGTTAACCTTTAATAATCTGAAAACCGACGGTTCCAGCACGCTGGCAAGTTTTGGTGAGCGCGTAGGAAACCAAAAACTGTCGCTGGAGAAAATGACCATTTCAGTGGAAGGCAAAGAACTGGCACTGCTGGAAGGCATGGAGATCAGCGGTAAATCGGATCTGGTCAATGACGGTAAAACGATCAATAGCCAACTGGATTACTCGCTAAATAGCCTTAAGGTACAGAATCAGGATCTGGGCAGCGGCAAGCTGACTTTAAAAGTCGGCCAGATTGATGGCGAAGCCTGGCATCAGTTTAGCCAGCAATATAACGCGCAAACTCAGGCGCTTCTGGCACAGCCCGAGATTGCCAACAATCCCGAACTTTATCAGGAGAAAGTGACGGAAGCCTTCTTTAGCGCTCTGCCGCTGATGCTGAAAGGCGATCCGGTGATTACTATCGCGCCGCTAAGCTGGAAAAACAGTCAGGGTGAAAGTGCGCTGAATCTGTCGCTGTTCCTGAAAGATCCGGCAACGACTAAAGAAGCGCCGCAAACGCTGGCGCAGGAAGTGGACCGCTCGGTTAAATCTCTGGATGCGAAACTGACCATTCCGGTGGATATGGCAACTGAGTTGATGACTCAGGTAGCGAAGCTGGAAGGTTATCAGGAAGATCAAGCGAAAAAACTGGCGAAACAGCAAGTTGAAGGTGCATCAGCAATGGGGCAGATGTTCCGTCTGACCACCTTGCAGGACAATACCATCACCACCAGCCTGCAATATGCTAACGGTCAGATCACGTTAAACGGGCAGAAAATGCCACTGGAAGATTTCGTTGGTATGTTTGCAATGCCGGCATTAAACGTTCCGGCTGTACCCGCTATTCCGCAGCAGTAATTCACAGCCAAAACGCCGGAGGTTTTTCTCTCCGGCGTTATTTCTTACTTCAGCATAAAGTCAT
The DNA here is from genome assembly GCF_002965245.1 of Escherichia sp. MOD1-EC6021. Lineage (NCBI taxonomy): Bacteria > Pseudomonadati > Pseudomonadota > Gammaproteobacteria > Enterobacterales > Enterobacteriaceae > Escherichia > Escherichia sp. MOD1-EC6021. The sequence continues at coordinate 40,499 of NZ_PTRU01000002.1, forward strand.
ACTGAATACTCATTTTCACATCCCAGTAATTCAGGCGATCGCCCAGTGTACTGCCATCGCGCTTTTCCCGCCCTTTATCGGCAGCAAGAAAGAAATTCATCCCTTGTAACGGCCCTTCGCTGACCCGATAGTTCATACCACCTAAGATACCCGCGCCTTCAATCCGCACATCTCGTTTACTGGATTCATAGCCGCGAGTCACAATCGGTGCAAATGTCAGCGTAAATTGCGGAGTTAAACGATAATTGACGCCAAATTGCCAGGACTGCATTCCTTCACGGTTACGATCAAGACTTAATGAAAAGGGATAGCCAATGTCGGTGTCCACCACGGCACCATTCATTGCATGGCGCAAATAACCACCACTGCCAAATACGCTTCCCCACGGCGCATTCCAGGTCAATTGTCCACTAACCAACGCCGTTTCATTGGGCTGGCTGGTATTACGACTTAAACCTTCGAGTTGCGCGTAAAAGCCGAGCAACTCCCCTTTCAACGTATAATTCGGGTCGAGCGGTATGCTTTTCTCGAGAATACTTTGTATCTGATTGGAAACATCTTTCTGTACCGATGCCCCCAGAGAATAGCGACTGGTATCATCATGCCAACTGGCGGCTAAAAAAGAACGTGCGCGATGTTTATCGTATTTTCCCGTCTGGCTGTTATAAACCCCTTCATCACGAATACCGGTTGTTGAATCGGTCCATAAAAATACTCGTGACCGCCACATTCCCCACAGATCAATATTTGGCGTTAAAGCCCAGTAACCTAATGCTCCTTCAGAAACTGTCGGTAATGTACGTTGCGAACTGCCAGCCATTAACGGAATACGATAAGGTAAGCTACCATAACTATAATCCGTCCCGAAGCGACCTAATTTAAGCAGGCTATTTTCACTGGGTTTTATTTTTACTGCACCCAGGGCAAAGCCAAAACTTTTATCACCATCAAGATACCACCGGGTACTCATATCAGCACGAGCACCTAATTTATAAACATAATACGCCCCGCCTTCAACGCCAATAATATTGGAATAATAACCACTATTGAAATCGAGCAATCCTCCCTGTACCCATGCGTAAATATCTCTTCCCGCGCCAGCACTGGGCTTATCCGCCCTGCGCAATTCGTTTTTCAGTCTGATGCGTAGTCCCGCTTCATCGTCAGCCAGTTGCGCCGCGTAAGCAGAGGTAAGGCCAGAGGCAGCCGTCAGGCAAATAACGGCCATGGCCACTATTTTTCTCATAGTTGCACCTTTGATGTTCTGAATATTTTTATTGAATATTAATTAGTGATATCGCTGATTAATTGCTGCTGCATTTTTTTACGATTATCAATTTCAACCACGATTTCTTTGAATTTTTTATCCGTGAGCGGATAAAACCAGATAATGACGAATGCCAGCAGCATAAATCCGCAAGGTACTAAGGCAATTGATGTGCGGATGCCCATAATAACTTCCGGCGTTTGCACCTGATTGGCAATATATCCGCTTAATCCCAAAATAAAGGCAGGAATTGAACCTCCGATTGCCTGACCGCATTTACGGGTAAATGAGAATAGTGAATAGGTGAGCCCTTCTATTCGCACGCCGGTCAGGTATTCACCGTATTCTACAGTATCAGCTTCCAGTGCCCACATCACGGTCATGGTAACGCCCTGACCAATTGAAGCGATGGCCAACGCAACCAACGCCACCGGCAGTGACCAGACCGAAACCCAGAAGAACAGCAGATAACCGCAGGTTCCCAGCAAAGCGCCAATCAGGAAGGTATTCTTTTTACCGATCCTCGCGACCATCCCCGGCACCAGCGGTGCCGATGCCACAGTACCGACCAGGTTTTGCACCAGTACCAGCACAGTGAACAGCCCAGTATCATTTAACACATAGCGCACGTAGAACAACGACGAGGCGCTGACCGCGAAGGTCGAAATCAGCACACACAGCGCACCGATGCACAACATAAACAGCGGGCGATTCCGTTTCAGGGTTTGCAGACTGATCTTCAATGACGGCTGCGCCACGATACGTACCACATTCTCACGCGTCGATTTGAAGCAGATGAAGTAAAGCACCATTCCGGCAATCGCCAGCACAATCGTCCAGAAATGGTATACCGACACCATCTCTTCCGGACTGGAGTTCTTAATGCTCGGTCCTATCAGAAATGCCAGACAGACAAAGGTCAATGAAGCGGCAATCCCGCGAGCCGCGCCCAGACGGGCGCGGGATTGTGGTTGTTGGGTCATCGCGGTAGCAAGTGAACCATAAGGAATATTCACCAGGCTGTAGCAAAGCCCGAGGCCCATGTAGGTCAAATATGCATACACTACTTTGCTGCTATGGCTCCAGTCGGTCGGCACCCAGAATACCAGCACACTGAAGATCATTAACGGCGCAGTACCAAAGAGTAAAAACGGGCGGAATTTTCCCCAGCGGGTATTCACACTGTCCACCACTCGTCCGGCAAAGACGTCGGCGAAGGCATCGAATACCCGCACCAGTAACAGCATGGTGCCCGCCGCAGCGGCACCGACGCCAGCGACGTCGGTGTAGTAACTCAACAGGAAGAGCGCCCCCATTGCGAAGGCGAAGTTATTGGCGACGTCACCGAGGCTGTAGCCGACGATGGTGCGCCAGGAGAGTTGTTGATTCATTGTTTGCCTCCCTGCTGCGGTTTTTCACCGAAGTTCATGCCAGTCCAGCGTTTTTGCAGCAGAAAAGCCGCCGACTTCGGTTTGCGGTCGCGGGTGAAGATCCCTTTCTTGTTACCGCCAACGCGCAATATGCCTTGTGAGGTCGCAAAATCGGCGAAATTCCATACCTGTTCACCGACGACGGCGCTGACTCGATCAAAGACGCGGTGATACATATCCAGCCATGCACACTGATACTCTTCACTCCACATGTCGGTGTACATTGAGTGCAGCCCGGCTAACGTATCCACGCCGTATTCGGTGATGATAATCGGCTGATGCAGTTTCTCCTGCCAGGCCAGCAGTTCTTTTTCCAGTACCTTCTCTGCCGTTTCCAAATCGCCGCTTTGGACATACCAACCGTAATAACGGTTCAGACACAGCACATCAAAGAGATCGCTGATGGTATCGGTGTGAGCGTCGCAGAACATTACATTGACGCAGGTGATCGGACGCGTCGGGTCGAGTTTACGCGTTGCTTCCGCCAGTGGCGCGAAATATTCCCGTGCACCTTGCGGACGGGTATCCGGTTCGTTGGCAATACTCCACATCACCACGCTTGGGTGGTTTTTGTCACGCGCAATCAGCTCTTTAATCGCCTGTAAGTGCGCCTGCTGGGTTACTCCGTTGACTGCCTCTTCGCTGTACAGTTCTTTCGGCTTGTTGCCCGCTTCGAAACCAATGCCTAAAGAGAGGTTAAAGCCTACAGCTGCAGTTTCATCAATCACCACGATGCCATGTTCATCTGCCCAGTCGAGCATCTCTTCAGCGTAAGGGTAATGCGAGGTACGGTAGGAGTTGGCCCCAATCCAGTCCATTAATGCGTGATCGTGCACCATCAGCACGTTATCGAATCCTTTGCCACGCAAATCCGCATCTTCATGACGACCAAAGCCAGTAAAATAGAACGGTTTGTGGTTAATCAGGAACTGCTCGCCCTTCACTGCCACTGACCGGATGCCGACGCGCAGCGGGTAGATATCACACTCTGTCTGGCTTTTGGCTGTGACGCACAGTTCATAGAGATAACCTTCACCCGGTTGCCAGAGGTGCGGATTCACCACTTGCAAAGTCCCGCTGGTGCCTTGTCCAGTTGCAACCACCTGTTGATCCGCATCACGCAGTTCAACGCTGACATCACCATTTGCCACCACCTGCCAGTCAACAGACGCGTGGTTACAGTCTTGCGCGACATGCGTCACCACGGTGATATCGTCCACCCAGGTATTCGGCGTGGTGTAGAGCATTACGCTGCGATGGATCCCGGCGTAGTTAAAGAAATCATGAAAGTAAGACTGCTTTTTCTTGCCGTTTTCGTCGGTAATCACCATTCCCGGCGGGATAGTCTGCCAGTTCAGTTCGTTGTTCACACAAACAGTGATACGTACACTTTTCCCGGCAATAACATACGGCGTGACATCGGCTTCAAATGGCGTATAGCCGCCCTGATGCTCCATCACTTCCTGATTATTTACCCACACTTTGCCGTAATGAGTGACCGCATCGAAACGCAGTACAATACGCTGGCCCGCCCAACCTTTCGGTATAAAGACTTCGCGCTGATACCAGACGTTGCCCACATAATTACGAATATCTGCATCGGCGAACTGATCGTTAAAACTGCCCGGCACAGCAATTGCCCGGCTTTCTTGTAACGCGCTTTCCCACCAACGCTGATCAATTCCACAGTTTTCGCGATCCAGACTGAATGCCCACAGGCCGTCGAGTTTTTTGATTTCACGGGTTGGGGTTTCTACAGGACGTAACATAAGGGACTCCTCATTAAGATAAAAATACTGGTCAACCTTTAATCTGATTAGTTAACCAATTCTGTGTTGCACACAGTTATCTGTGAGAAACCCATGGAAGAGAAATGGAAATAAAAAGAACTGACACCGCGATCAAAAAACCAAAAACTGCAATACCCACAGCGTGATATAGATCGCATTAATCTTTAAAACAGCGTTGACAGAAGCCATAAAATAAGCAATCGAACGTTCGTTCGAGTATCTTAAAAACGATAAACTCTCATGACATATGGCTACGACGAATATTTTGGGGGGAATTCTCCGAACCCGGGAAGGATAATTTTTGCACAGAGAAATTACGATATGAAACGCGGGCTCAGTTGTCACCAGCCCGCGGAAAGAGAGAGAATCAGGATGCGGTTAAGATACCGCCAATCATCGCGCGTAATCCCTGAGCAAACGACGCTTCACGCGCCAGATCTTCCGCTTCGATATCGGCCAGTACACCGTAGGTCAGATCCAGCAGTAAACGTGAAGTCATTGCCGTGTTGATGTCTGGGCTTATCTCGCCTTTTTGCTGGGCATCACGCATCCGCTGGGCAACAAATTCCGTGATCGTCATATGTTTATTTTTAAGCATGGCGGCGACCTGTGGGTTACGCATCCCTTCCGCCATAATTTCGACCACCAGCGCCCGTTGTCCAAAGGCTTCATGGGTGAGAGAGACAATAGACTCGACCATATAGTCAACGAAATGAATCCCTTCAATCGGTTCCCGGAAACGGGCCAGCGCCCTCTCCTGGTCCTGTAAGATAATCGCCTGAATCAAGGCTTCTTTGGAGATGAAATGGTGATAGAGCGTCCCGGGACTAATGGCGCAAGATTTACAGATGGATTTCATCGAGGCACTGTGAAATCCATTTTCTGAAAAAATCTCTCTGGCAGCATTGAGGATCCGGGTCCGTGTCGGTTGTGCTTCAGTCTGCATGTTATCCATCATTAAACCATTATAGTTAGCGTGAATAACTAGTTTACCGCGTTGTCAGGTGAGCGCCTATTATTGCTGTTGAATAGTGCGAAGGCACACTCTATTCGTATACTTTTCACTCGTAAATTGGTTAACCAATAGCCGTGATTTGGTTGCCAGTTGTTTAGCAGAGACGTTGATGAGTTTATCCCGGTAAACAACACGGACGGTTGTTTACCGGTCCGTTAGTGTATTAATTGAGCTCCTGTACCCCCCCACCGGAGACCGTGAGGATTTGTCCGCTTACCCAGCTGGCTGCAGGCGAGCAAAGGAACAGCGCCGCGTTAGCAATATCTTGCGGTTGGCCCAGACGTCTGATTGGTGTGTGTTGCAACATTTTCTGTTCAATTTCTGGTGTAATAACGGATTTCAGGGCATCGGTTAATATTGCCCCCGGCGCAATGCCATTTACCCGAATATTTTTTTCACCCAGGTCAAATGCCATATTTCTGACCAGATGACTGGCCGCAGCTTTAGATGATGCATAGGAGGTCATGTTGATATTTTTATTTTCTGCCGCCATAGAAGTAATGGTCAGAATGACGCCACCGCCATTTTTTTCCATTTCTGGCGCAACAAGTTGTGACAGATGGAAAAAAGAAAATACATTCAGTTCATAAGCGCGGCGAAAATCTGCCATTGGCATATCAAACGGTTTAGGACCACCGCCACCGGCGTTGTTAACCAGGATATCAACTTTACCCAACTTACTGACGGCAAAGTCTGCCAGAGCAGAGAGTTCCTGTTCGGAAGTAATATCGCAGCGGCAGGCAAATGCCTGACCACCCAGTTGTTGAATTTCATCTACAACATGATTAGCTGCATCGGCGTTAATATCACTGACCACCACAGATGCGCCAGCTGTCGCGAATGTAATGGCGATTTCTTTACCAATACCTGCACCCGCACCTGTGATGATGGCGCATTTTCCGTCGAGTCTCAGGTTGTCAGAATTAAACACATAAACCTCCTGTGAACTTCAGTAAAAATAAAAGGCACCGCCTGTGTGCCACATTTTTTATCATTAACCTTGAGGAAAGGACACTACCAGGTATAGCAGATAAAGAGAGGATTATTTCGCCGCAATGAGCCGGGCGGGAATAATAAGATTGCGTGAATGCGCCTCTTCATGGGTGATTTTTTGCATCATGCGATCCGCAAGTGTGGTACCAAGTTCCCGCGCTGGCGTGCTGGCCCAGGTAACAGGTATATCATCAAGTGTGGTTGGCGTTGCATCGGTAAATGCCGCCAACGAAACCTGTTGTTCAAAGTAACGATCGACTCCGCTTTCCCCGCTTTGCCGCCCTGCTTTCAGCAAACCAAACCATGCCCCCATCGCAATAGTTTCGTTATAGCAAACCACAGCACTGATGGTCGGGTTATGACGTAAAAGCGCCGTGATAGCTTCCGCGGCTTGCTTCTGGCTGGAAGTGCACTCCAACACCCAATCGCTGTGAAACGGCAGGCCAAATTTTAGTAGAGTTGCACAATAGCCCCCCACCCGCTCTGCCCGGGTTAATGAGGAACTTTGCCCTCCCAGCCAGGCGATACGCTGATGCCCATTGCGAATGAGATGCTCCGTCAACAACTGTGCAGCCTGCATGTTGTCCGGGCGAACCGTATCAACGTCATCAAGATAACTGGCACGGGAAGCGAAAATCACCGGGATAGCTTTTTCTTCTGCTATCCGTCGCAGGTCATCGCTGCTTCCTGCAGCCCCGGCAATTACCACACCATCGACCCCCTGATTCAGTAACAGTGAAAACCGTTGTGCCAGCTGCTCGCCGTCTTTACCGCCGTGAAGCAAAAAAACCATCCGTCCCTGCGCTTCCAGAGCTTCCGTCAATCCGGCCGTTAATTCGGCGTAAAACGGCGCAGATAAATCACGGACGATCAAACCAATGACGCCGCTTTGCCCGCCGCGCAGCGCCGACGCCTGACGATTGCGCACAAATCCCAGCTCTTCAATGGCGGCGTTAACGCGTTCTCCTGTGGCGGTAGAGATTCGCCCTTTGCCACTTAGCACCAGCGAAACGGTACTTACCGACACGCCCGCAGCCAGCGCAACATCATGAATGGTTATTTTTTTGGCGGTAGCCATGCAGATGACCTACTCCCTGATTATGTGACAGATAAAACGTTTTACCTTTTATTTATCTTATACCCGCTATTATCGTTGCGTAATGTGATTTATGCCTCACTAAAATTTGATAAAACGTTTTATCTTCTCGCGCAATTTACTGAATCCAGATTGTTCTCTACGAGGAGTCGTTTTATGACGGCGAAAACAGCACCGAAAGTCACGCTGTGGGAGTTCTTCCAGCAGTTAGGCAAAACCTTCATGCTACCCGTGGCATTATTGTCGTTCTGCGGCATTATGCTCGGCATTGGTAGTTCTCTTAGCAGCCATGATGTCATCACCCTGATCCCGGTCCTGGGCAACCCCGTGTTGCAGGCTATCTTTACCTGGATGAGTAAGATTGGCTCGTTTGCTTTTAGTTTCCTGCCAGTCATGTTCTGTATCGCCATCCCGCTGGGCCTGGCACGCGAAAACAAAGGCGTAGCGGCATTCGCTGGCTTCGTCGGTTATGCGGTAATGAACCTCGCGGTAAACTTCTGGTTGACCAATAAAGGCATTCTGCCAACCACAGACGCCGCAGTTCTGAAAGCCAATAACATCCAGAGCATTCTTGGGATCCAGTCGATCGATACAGGGATCCTCGGTGCGGTGATCGCCGGTATTATCGTCTGGATGCTCCATGAGCGTTTCCATAATATCCGCCTGCCGGATGCGCTGGCATTCTTCGGCGGTACGCGCTTCGTGCCAATCATCTCCTCGCTGGTGATGGGCCTTGTCGGTCTGGTGATTCCGTTAGTCTGGCCGATTTTCGCCATGGGTATTAGCGGCTTGGGCCATATGATAAACAGCGCGGGTGATTTCGGACCGATGCTGTTTGGTACCGGTGAACGTCTGCTGTTGCCGTTTGGTCTTCATCACATTCTGGTGGCATTAATTCGCTTTACCGACGCAGGCGGCACGCAGGAAGTCTGCGGTCAAACCGTCAGCGGCGCACTGACCATCTTCCAGGCGCAATTGAGTTGCCCGACCACTCACGGTTTTTCTGAAAGCGCCACGCGTTTCCTTTCGCAAGGCAAAATGCCTGCGTTTCTCGGCGGTCTGCCAGGTGCAGCGTTAGCTATGTATCACTGCGCGCGCCCGGAAAATCGCCATAAAATTAAAGGGCTGCTGATTTCTGGCCTGATCGCCTGTGTCGTTGGCGGCACGACCGAACCGCTGGAATTCCTGTTCCTGTTCGTAGCGCCAGTTCTGTATGTCATCCACGCGCTGTTAACCGGCCTCGGCTTCACCGTCATGTCTGTGCTCGGCGTCACCATCGGTAATACCGACGGCAATATCATCGACTTCGTGGTGTTCGGTATTTTGCATGGTCTGTCAACCAAGTGGTACATGGTGCCAGTGGTGGCGGCAATCTGGTTTGTCGTTTACTACGTCATCTTCCGTTTCGCTATCACCCGCTTCAATCTGAAAACCCCGGGGCGCGATAGCGAAGTTGCCAGCTCAATCGAAAAAGCCGTTGCCGGTGCGCCGGGTAAATCAGGTTACAACGTTCCGGCAATCCTCGAAGCCTTAGGCGGTGCCGACAATATTGTCAGCCTCGATAACTGCATTACCCGTCTGCGTTTGTCTGTGAAAGATATGTCGCTTGTTAATGTGCAGGCACTGAAGGACAATCGGGCAATTGGCGTAGTACAACTTAATCAACATAACCTGCAGGTTGTTATCGGGCCACAAGTTCAGTCAGTAAAAGATGAAATGGCCGGTCTGATGCATACTGTTCAGGCATAAGGATAAGATATGTTCGATTTTTCAAAGGTCGTGGATCGTCATGGCACATGGTGTACGCAGTGGGATTATGTCGCTGACCGTTTCGGCACTGCTGACCTGTTACCGTTCACGATTTCAGACATGGATTTTGCCACTGCCCCCTGCATTATCGAGGCGCTAAATCAGCGCCTGATGCACGGCGTGTTTGGCTACAGCCGCTGGAAAAACGATGAGTTTCTCGCGGCTATTGCCCACTGGTTTTCCACCCAGCATTACACCGCAATTGATACGCAGTCGGTGGTGTATGGCCCTTCTGTTATCTATATGGTTTCAGAACTGATTCGTCAGTGGTCTGAAAAAGGTGAAGGCGTGGTGATCCACACACCCGCCTATGACGCATTTTATAAGGTCATTGAAGGTAACCAGCGCACAGTAATGCCCGTTGCTTTAGAGAAGCAGGCTGACGGCTGGTTTTGCGATATGGGCAAGCTGGAAGCCGTGCTGGCGAAACCAGAATGTAAAATTATGCTTCTGTGTAGCCCACAGAATCCTACCGGGAAAGTGTGGACGTGCGATGAGCTGGAGATCATGGCTGACCTGTGCGAGCGTCATGGTGTGCGGGTTATCTCCGATGAAATCCATATGGATATGGTTTGGGGCGAGCAGCCGCATATTCCCTGGAGTAATGTGGCGCGCGGAGACTGGGCGTTGCTAACGTCGGGATCAAAAAGTTTCAATATTCCCGCCCTGACCGGTGCTTACGGGATTATAGAAAATAGCAGTAGCCGCGATGCCTATTTATCGGCACTGAAAGGACGTGATGGGCTTTCTTCCCCTTCGGTACTGGCGTTAACTGCTCATATCGCCGCCTATCAGCAAGGCGCACCGTGGCTGGATGCCTTACGCGTCTATCTGAAAGATAACCTGACGTATATTGCAGATAAAATGAACGCCGCGTTCCCTGAACTCAATTGGCAGATCCCGCATTCCACTTATCTGGCCTGGCTTGATCTACGTCCATTGAATATTGACGACAACGCGTTGCAAAAAGCGCTTATCGAGCAAGAGAAGGTCGCGATCATGCCGGGGTATACCTACGGTGAAGAAGGTCGTGGTTTTGTCCGTCTCAATGCCGGCTGCCCGCGTTCGAAACTGGAAAAAGGTGTTGCTGGATTAATTAACGCCATCCGCGCTGTTCGTTAACCCCAATTGCGCAACCTAAAAAATCGTTGCGCAATCGTGGATTTTTACCCTGCTTTGTTTTTATAATGGTGCGCACTTTTATATCCAGAAAAAGAGTGCGACCATGATTGATACCACCCTGCCATTAACTGATATCCATCGCCACCTTGATGGCAACATTCGTCCCCAGACCATTCTTGAACTTGGCCGCCAGTATAATATCTCGCTTCCTGCACAATCCCTGGAAACACTGATTCCCCACGTTCAGGTCATTGCCAACGAACCCGATCTTGTGAGCTTTCTGACCAAACTTGACTGGGGCGTTAAAGTTCTCGCCTCTCTTGATGCTTGCCGCCGCGTGGCATTTGAAAACATTGAAGATGCAGCCCGTAACGGCCTGCACTATGTCGAGCTGCGTTTTTCACCGGGCTACATGGCAATGGCACATCAGCTGCCTGTAGCGGGTGTTGTCGAAGCGGTGATCGATGGCGTACGTGAAGGTTGCCGCACCTTTGGTGTGCAGGCGAAGCTTATCGGCATTATGAGCCGGACCTTCGGTGAAGCCGCCTGTCAGCAAGAACTGGAGGCCTTTTTAGCCCACCGTGACCAGATTACCGCACTTGATTTAGCCGGTGATGAACTTGGTTTCCCGGGAAGTCTGTTCCTTTCTCACTTCAACCGCGCGCGTGATGCGGGCTGGCATATTACCGTCCATGCAGGCGAAGCTGCCGGGCCGGAAAGCATCTGGCAGGCGATTCGTGAACTGGGGGCGGAACGTATTGGACATGGCGTAAAAGCCATTGAAGATCGGGCGCTGATGGATTTTCTCGCCGAGCAACAAATTGGTATTGAATCCTGTCTGACCTCCAATATTCAGACCAGCACCGTGGCGGATCTGGCTGCACATCCGCTGAAAACGTTCCTTGAGCATGGCATTCGTGCCAGCATTAACACTGACGATCCCGGCGTACAGGGAGTGGATATCATTCACGAATATACCGTTGCCGCGCCAGCTGCTGGGTTATCCCGCGAGCAAATCCGCCAGGCACAGATTAATGGTCTGGAAATGGCTTTCCTCAGCGCAAAGGAAAAACGCGCACTGCGAGAAAAAGTCGCCGCGAAGTAACAAAAATGGATGGTGCTAATTGCACCATCCTCTTTTCACGCAAGGCACAGCGTCGCGCGATGTTTGGCGGATTCGATGCCCAGCTCAATCAACTCCATTACCTGGATTGCCTGACTTGCCGGAACCGGATTTTCACCATCGCCATTTAACGCATCACGAATAGCCGCATAGTAAGCCGGATAATTCCCCGGCACCGTCAACAGCGTTTCTTCGACACGTTCCTCACCTTCCACGCGGGTAAGTACGCCATCACGCATATCGTAGCCCCAGTCTTCCTGCGGCAGACGCTCGCCATTTTTCAGACGTTCTTCCTGTGGATCGAGGCCATATTTCACATAACTGCCTCGGGATCCATGCACGATATAACGTGCTGACTCAGCGGCTGCCAGCATGGTGCCGTGTAAAATGACTCGCCGCTGCGGATAGGACAAGATGGCGTGGAAATAATCAGTCGACTGCGCTCCGGGCCGTAACTGTGCCAAATCTACCGTCATGCTAACCGGTAAACCAAATAGCGTAATGGCCTGATCAAGAAGGTGCGGTGCTAAATCGTACCAGATACCGCTGCCAGGGCCGCCCTGTTCACGCCAACGATCGCGCACCTGCGGACGGAAGCGGTCAAAATGAGACTCAAAGTAAGCAACTTCACCCAGTACGCCTTCCGCGAGCAAACCTTTTAGCGTCAGGAAATCGCTATCCCAGCGACGGTTATGGAATACAGACAGCACACGCCCCAGGCTTTTTGCCAGCGCTTCCAGCTCTCGCGCTTGTGACAGTGTCACGGTAAAGGGTTTATCAACGACCACATGTTTACCCGCCTCAAGCGCCGCTTTGGCTAACGGGAAATGGGTATCGTTGGGTGTAGGGATGACAATCAGGTCTATGTTGGGATCGTTAAACAGATGCTTCGGCTCAGAGACAACCGTAACCGTTGGCCAGTCGGCTTTTACTTTTGTTTCATCGCTGCTGGAGATTACCGCCAGTTCCAGCCCGGGCGTGCCCGCAATCAGGGGCGCATGGAAGGTTTTGCTCGCATAACCATACCCAATCAACCCAACACGGATGTTGTCGCTCATGTCATTGCCTCTCATTGAAGTATGATGGCTATTTGACACTATCCTTTACCCTCGCTCAACAGTTTAATAACCTGCCAGCAATAAGGGATGTTGTTTAACTTAAGTCAAAAAAATAGCGAATTTTCCAACGACAAAAGCTAAATATCGCAAAAACCTCAGTAAAAATCTTGCTGGAGCTATTATTGCTAAGTAACATTTACCCCCTGAAGTTAATGGATCAATCAACAGAGATGTGGGCTGTAATGAATCGTCTTATTGAATTAACAGGTTGGATCGTTCTTGTCGTTTCAGTCATTCTTCTTGGCGTGGCGAGTCACATTGACAACTATCAGCCACCTGAACAGAGTGCTACGGTACAACACAAGTAAGCTCTACTCTTGTAGAGCGACATGCTGCCCGACCGGGTGCATGTTTTAACTTGTCGGATATTAAACCAGGAATTTATTATCTTGTTCGATGTTGTTGGTGATTGTCAGGGATAGTAAAGCGCGTTACTCTTTTCAGAGCAGTTTTTCATCCCTGAATATTTACCATCAGCGCATTCTTATTATTGTAATAATACAAACGTTCACTTTTGGTGAAATTTTATCATCACTAATAATACCTACCCCTTTGGTATTAATTATTTTATGGACCTTTTATGACTGTTCAGGACTACTTATTAAAATTTCGCAAAATCAGTTCACTCGAAAGTCTGGAAAAACTCTACGACCATCTTAATTACACCCTGACGGACGATCAGGAACTGATCAATATGTATCGTGCTGCCGATCACCGTCGCGCAGAGCTGGTTTCTGGCGGGCGTTTGTTTGACCTCGGCCAGGTACCGAAGTCCGTCTGGCACTATGTCCAATAAAGAAAGTAGCGATCGGTTATAAAAGCCTTATAATAACGCCCCTAAAATTAGATTTGCCTGTTTGCGTCGCTATTCTGGAGAACCTATGACCACCACAACGCCACAACGTATTGGAGGCTGGTTGCTTGGCCCATTGGCCTGGCTTTTAGTCGCTCTGTTAAGTACGACGCTGGCGTTGTTGCTGTATACCGCTGCGTTATCTTCTCCGCAAACATTTCAAACGCTCGGCGAACAAGCACTGACGACACAAATCTTATGGGGCGTTTCTTTTATTACCGCTATCGCCATGTGGTATTACACACTGTGGTTGACCATCGCTTTCTTTAAACGTCGGCGTTGTGTTCCTAAACACTATATTATCTGGCTGCTTATTTCCGTATTGCTGGCAGTAAAAGCGTTCGCTTTTTCACCCGTGGAAGATGGCATAGCTGTTCGCCAGTTACTGTTTACTTTGTTGGCAACCGCATTGATCGTCCCCTATTTTAAACGCTCGTCGCGGGTGAAAGCGACGTTTGTGAATCCGTAATAACCTTACAGTTAACCTGTTGTCGCCTGCTCTGGATTAACGGATAATAGGCGGCTTTTTTATTTCAGGCCGAAAAATGACTGACTACCTGTTACTGTTTGTCGGAACTGTACTGGTCAATAACTTTGTACTGGTCAAGTTTCTCGGCCTCTGTCCGTTTATGGGGGTTTCCAAAAAGCTGGAAACCGCGATGGGCATGGGGCTGGCTACAACGTTTGTGATGACGCTGGCGTCTATTTGCGCCTGGCTTATCGATACGTGGATTTTGATCCCGCTTAATCTGATTTACCTGCGCACCCTGGCGTTTATTCTGGTGATTGCTGTGGTTGTGCAGTTCACCGAGATGGTGGTGCGCAAAACCAGCCCGGTGCTTTACCGTCTGCTGGGGATTTTTTTGCCGCTTATCACCACCAACTGTGCAGTGCTCGGCGTGGCGTTGCTGAATATCAATCTCGGGCACAATTTCTTGCAGTCGGCGCTGTACGGTTTTTCCGCCGCTGTCGGTTTCTCGCTGGTGATGGTGCTCTTCGCCGCCATCCGCGAACGCCTTGCTGTGGCTGATGTCCCGGCACCTTTTCGCGGTAATGCCATTGCGTTAATTACCGCAGGTCTTATGTCTCTGGCCTTTATGGGCTTTAGTGGTTTGGTGAAGTTGTAATGAATGCTATCTGGATTGCCGTTGCCGCCGTGAGCCTGCTGGGCCTGGCGTTTGGCGCCATTCTGGGTTATGCCTCCCGCCGTTTTGCGGTGGAAGACGATCCGGTCGTTGAGAAAATTGACGAAATCTTACCGCAGAGCCAGTGTGGTCAATGCGGTTATCCCGGCTGTCGCCCCTACGCGGAAGCCATCAGCTGTAACGGTGAAAAAATTAACCGCTGCGCCCCAGGTGGCGAAGCTGTGATGCTAAAAATTGCTGAGTTGCTTAATGTCGAGCCACAGCCGCTGGATGGCGAAGCGCAAGAGCTAACGCCTGCGCGGATGGTGGCGTTTATTGATGAAAATAACTGTATTGGCTGCACTAAATGTATTCAGGCGTGTCCGGTAGACGCCATCGTTGGTGCTACCCGCGCCATGCATACGGTAATGAGTGATCTCTGTACGGGCTGCAATTTATGTGTTGATCCGTGCCCGACGCACTGCATCTCGTTGCAACCGGTTGCAGAAACACCTGACTCCTGGAAATGGGATCTGAACACCATTCCCGTGCGTATCATTCCCGTGGAACACCATGCTTAAGTTATTCTCTGCATTCAGAAAAAATAAAATCTGGGATTTCAACGGCGGCATCCATCCACCGGAGATGAAAACCCAGTCCAACGGTACGCCCCTGCGCCAGGTACCACTGGCGCAGCGTTTTGTCATACCACTGAAACAACATATTGGCGCTGAAGGTGAGTTGTGCGTTAGCGTCGGCGATAAAGTACTGCGCGGCCAGTCGCTTACCCGTGGACGCGGCAAAATGCTGCCAGTTCACGCGCCCACCTCGGGTACCGTTACGGCTATTGCGCCCCACTCTACGGCTCATCCTTCAGCTTTAGCTGAATTAAGCGTGATTATTGATGCCGATGGCGAAGACTGCTGGATCCCGCGCGACGGCTGGGACGATTATCGCTCTCGCAGTCGCGAAGAGTTAATCGAGCGCATTCATCAGTTTGGTGTTGCCGGGCTGGGTGGTGCGGGATTCCCGACAGGCGTTAAATTGCAGGGCGGCGGAGATAAGATTGAAACGTTGATTATCAACGCTGCTGAGTGCGAGCCGTACATTACCGCCGATGACCGTTTGATGCAGGATTGCGCGGCTCAGGTCGTAGAGGGTATTCGCATTCTTGCGCATATTCTGCAGCCACGCGAAATTCTTATCGGCATTGAAGATAACAAACCGCAGGCGATTTCCATGCTGCGCGCGGTGCTGGCGGACTCGCACGATATTTCTCTGCGGGTGATTCCAACCAAATATCCTTCTGGCGGTGCTAAACAATTAACCTACATTCTGACCGGGAAGCAGGTTCCACATGGCGGGCGTTCATCCGATATCGGCGTATTAATGCAAAACGTCGGCACTGCTTATGCAGTGAAACGTGCCGTTATCGATGGCGAACCGATTACTGAGCGTGTCGTGACCCTGACTGGCGAAGCAATCGCACGCCCGGGCAACGTCTGGGCACGGCTGGGTACGCCAGTGCGTCATTTATTGAATGATGCCGGATTCTGCCCCTCTGCCGATCAAATGGTGATTATGGGCGGCCCGCTAATGGGCTTTACCTTGCCATGGCTGGATGTCCCGGTCGTAAAGATTACCAACTGTCTGTTGGCTCCCTCTGCCAATGAGCTTGGCGAACCACAGGAAGAACAAAATTGCATCCGTTGTAGCGCCTGTGCTGACGCCTGCCCTGCGGATCTTTTGCCGCAACAGTTGTACTGGTTCAGCAAAGGTCAGCAACACGATAAAGCCACCTCGCATAACATTGCCGACTGCATTGAATGTGGGGCTTGCGCGTGGGTTTGCCCGAGCAATATTCCCCTGGTGCAATATTTCCGTCAGGAAAAAGCTGAAATTGCGGCTATTCGTCAGGAAGAAAAGCGCGCCGCAGAAGCCAAAGCGCGTTTCGAAGCGCGCCAGGCTCGTCTGGAGCGCGAAAAAGCGGCTCGCCTTGAACGACATAAGAGCGCAGCCGTTCAACCTGCAGCCAAAGATAAAGATGCGATTGCTGCCGCTCTGGCGCGGGTGAAAGAGAAACAGGCCCAGGCTACACAGCCTATTGTGATTAAAGCGGGCGAACGCCCGGATAACAGCGCAATTATTGCAGCACGGGAAGCCCGTAAAGCGCAAGCCAGAGCGAAACAGGCAGAACTGCAGCAAACTAACGACGCAGCAACCGTTGCTGATCCACGTAAAACCGCAGTTGAAGCCGCTATCGCCCGCGCCAAAGCGCGCAAGCTGGAGCAGCAACAGGCTAATGCGGAGCCAGAAGAACAGGTTGATCCGCGCAAATCCGCCGTCGAAGCCGCGATTGCCCGTGCCAAAGCACGCAAGCTGGAACAGCAACAGGCTAATGCCGAACCAGAACAACAGGTCGATCCGCGCAAAGCCGCCGTCGAAGCTGTGATTGCCCGTGCCAAAGCACGTAAGCTGGAACAGCAACAGGCTAATGCCGAACCAGACGAAACGGTCGATCCGCGCAAAGCCGCCGTCGAAGCCGCTATTGCCCGCGTCAAAGCACGCAAGCTGGAACAGCAACAGGCTAATGCGGAACCAGAACAACAGGTCGATCCGCGCAAAGCTGCCGTCGAAGCCGCTATTGCCCGTGCCAAAGCGCGCAAACTGGAACAGCAACAGGCTAATGCGGAGCCAGAAGAACAGGTTGATCCGCGCAAAGCTGCCGTCGAAGCGGCTATTGCCCGCGCCAAAGCGCGCAAGCGGGAACAGCAGCAGGCTAATGCGGAGGCAGAAGAACCTGTCGATCCGCGCAAAGCGGCAGTTGCCGCGGCTATTGCCCGCGTTCAGGCCAAAAAAGCCGCCCAGCAAAAGGTTGTAAACGAGGACTAAATGGTATTCAGAATAGCTAGCTCCCCTTATACCCATAACCAGCGCCAAACATCGCGCATTATGCTGTTGGTGTTGCTCGCAGCCGTGCCAGGAATCGCAGCGCAACTGTGGTTTTTTGGTTGGGGTACTCTCGTTCAGATCCTGTTGGCGTCGGTCAGTGCTCTGTTAGCCGAAGCTCTCGTACTCAAACTACGCAAGCAATCAGTAGCCGCAACGTTGAAAGACAACTCAGCAATGCTGACAGGCTTATTGCTGGCGGTAAGTATTCCCCCCCTCGCGCCGTGGTGGATGGTCGTGCTGGGTACGGTGTTTGCGGTGATCATCGCTAAACAGTTGTATGGCGGTCTGGGGCAAAACCCGTTTAATCCGGCAATGATTGGTTATGTGGTCTTACTGATCTCCTTCCCGGTGCAGATGACCAGCTGGTTACCGCCGCATGAAATTGCGGTCAACATCCCTGGTTTTATCGACGCCATACAGGTTATTTTCAGCGGACATACCGCCAGTGGTGGTGATATGAACACGCTACGCTTAGGTATTGATGGCATTAGTCAGGCGACACCGCTGGATACATTTAAAACCTCTGTCCATGCCGGTCATTCGGTTGAACAGATTATGCAATATCCGATCTACAGCGGTATGCTGGCGGGCGTTGGTTGGCAATGGGTAAATCTCGCCTGGCTGGCTGGCGGCGTGTGGTTGCTATGGCAGAAAGCGATTCGCTGGCATATTCCCCTCAGCTTCTTAGTAACGCTGGCGTTATGCGCAACGTTGGGCTGGTTGTTCTCACCAGAAACACTGGCATCACCGCAAATTCATCTGTTGTCTGGTGCGACTATGCTCGGCGCATTCTTTATTTTGACTGACCCGGTTACTGCTTCTACGACCAATCGTGGTCGTCTTATTTTCGGCGCGCTGGCGGGTTTATTAGTCTGGTTGATCCGCAGTTTCGGCGGCTATCCTGACGGCGTGGCTTTTGCCGTCCTGCTGGCGAACATCACGGTTCCTCTGATCGATTACTACACGCGTCCGCGCGTCTACGGCCATCGCAAAGGGTAAACCATGCTGAAAACTATCCGAAAACACGGCATTACGTTGGCGCTATTTGCAGCGGGTTCAACAGGGTTAACTGCGGCCATCAACCAGATGACCAAAACGACGATTGCTGAACAGGCCAGTCTGCAACAAAAGGCGTTATTTGATCAGGTGCTGCCAGCCGAACGCTATAACAATGCGTTGGCACAGAGTTGCTATCTGGTAACTGCGCCAGAGTTAGGTAAAGGTGAGCATCGGGTTTACATCGCCAAACAGGATGACAAACCGGTAGCCGCCGTTCTGGAAACAACCGCGCCAGATGGCTATTCCGGTGCGATTCAGCTGCTGGTGGGAGCCGATTTTAACGGCACGGTACTTGGCACGCGCGTGACAGAGCACCACGAAACGCCAGGGCTTGGCGATAAAATCGAACTGCGCCTTTCTGACTGGATCACCCATTTTGCGGGTAAAAAAATCAGTGGTGCGGATGATGCGCACTGGGCGGTGAAGAAAGATGGTGGTGATTTCGACCAGTTCACCGGCGCGACGATTACTCCCCGCGCGGTGGTTAATGCGGTAAAACGCGCCGGATTGTACGCTCAGACGTTACCGTCACAACTTTCTCAACTTCCTGCCTGTGGAGAATAAAGCGTGAGCGAAATTAAAGACGTTATTGTTCAGGGGTTGTGGAAAAACAACTCTGCGCTGGTCCAGTTGCTCGGCCTTTGTCCGCTGCTGGCGGTCACGTCCACTGCCACTAACGCCCTGGGGTTAGGACTTGCGACAACGCTGGTGCTGACGCTGACCAATCTGACCATTTCGACGCTGCGCCACTGGACCCCAGCCGAGATCCGCATTCCCATTTACGTGATGATCATCGCCTCGGTGGTCAGCGCTGTACAGATGCTGATCAACGCCTACGCCTTTGGTCTGTATCAATCGTTAGGGATTTTTATTCCGCTGATTGTCACTAACTGTATTGTTGTGGGGCGCGCTGAAGCCTTCGCTGCTAAAAAAGGTCCGGCACTTTCGGCACTGGATGGTTTTTCGATTGGTATGGGCGCAACCTGTGCCATGTTCGTGCTGGGTTCACTACGCGAAATTATCGGCAATGGCACATTGTTTGACGGTGCAGATGCGCTGTTAGGTAGCTGGGCAAAAGTATTACGCGTGGAGATATTCCACACCGACTCCCCTTTCCTGCTGGCGATGCTGCCACCAGGTGCATTTATTGGCCTGGGACTGATGCTGGCAGGGAAATACCTGATTGATGAAAGAATGAAAAAGCGCCGTGCTGAAGCAGCTGCCGAACGTGCATTGCCAAACGGTGAAACAGGGAATGTCTGATGAACAAAGCAAAACGCCTGGAGATCCTCGCTCGCCTGCGTGAGAACAATCCTCATCCCACCACCGAGCTTAATTTCAGTTCGCCTTTTGAATTGCTGATTGCCGTGCTGCTTTCCGCTCAGGCGACCGATGTCAGTGTTAATAAGGCGACGGCGAAACTCTACCCGGTGGCTAATACGCCTGCAGCGATGCTTGAGCTGGGCGTCGAAGGGGTGAAAAGCTATATTAAAACTATTGGCCTTTATAACAGCAAAGCAGAAAATATCATCAAAACCTGCCGTATCTTACTGGAACAGCATAATGGCGAGGTGCCTGAAGATCGTGCTGCGCTTGAAGCCCTGCCTGGTGTAGGTCGTAAAACAGCCAACGTCGTATTAAACACCGCATTCGGCTGGCCGACTATTGCTGTCGACACGCACATTTTCCGCGTTTGTAATCGTACTCAATTTGCGCCGGGGAAAAACGTCGAACAGGTAGAAGAAAAGCTACTGAAAGTGGTTCCGGCAGAGTTTAAAGTCGACTGCCACCATTGGTTGATCCTGCACGGGCGT
This sequence comes from Escherichia sp. MOD1-EC6021, assembly GCF_002965245.1. Taxonomy (NCBI): domain Bacteria; kingdom Pseudomonadati; phylum Pseudomonadota; class Gammaproteobacteria; order Enterobacterales; family Enterobacteriaceae; genus Escherichia; species Escherichia sp. MOD1-EC6021. The sequence goes on from NZ_PTRU01000002.1 coordinate 61,064, forward strand.
TATACCTGTATTGCCCGCAAGCCTCGCTGTGGCTCTTGTATTATTGAAGATCTTTGTGAATACAAAGAGAAAGTTGACATCTGAAGAAAAGGGGTAACACCGATTACCCCATTGATAACCTTTCTTTATCCTCTTTTAAAACATCTTTTTAACGTCAATGATGCCATTGCTTAGCGTTATCATCAGGTAATCCGTTTGCGGATAACCAAAAATGCAGGTTAATTGTTTTTTTAATAGCGAAATTTTCTATTCATTCGTGATCAAGATCACGATGCTATGGCAATGTAAAAACATTGCAAGAACTAGGTTAAAATCATTTAAATTTACACACGCAACAAATATTGACCTACAAAACATTACACTGGCTATTTTTCAGAAACTGGACTATCTCACTAGGAAAAACGCTAAATAGCAGAACATATCGCCGTTAAGCCATCATCCCCCTCTCAGGGTAGTGAAAAAATCTGCCGTTACGTTTTTTGAAAAATTTAACGCTGGATAACATTTCCCGGAATGGTTGAATTCCCCGCCTTAGTTATATGTAACAGATTATTACAAAGGACTTGTCTGAAAGTGCAAGATAGTGAACATTACCTGCCGTTTCCCCTCCCACTATAACAATTGCGCGTATGTTTTTTAGGCATAACGCGAGAAAGCACCCCCGTTAATATGGGATGTAAAAAAAGAGGTAAAAGTGTCCACTGCAAACCAAAAACCAACTGAAAGCGTCAGTTTGAACGCTTTCAAACAACCGAAGGCGTTCTATCTCATCTTCTCGATTGAGTTATGGGAACGTTTTGGTTATTACGGCCTACAAGGAATTATGGCTGTTTACCTGGTTAAACAACTGGGTATGTCTGAAGCGGATTCAATCACCCTTTTCTCTTCCTTTAGTGCCCTAGTTTATGGTCTGGTCGCTATCGGCGGCTGGTTAGGTGACAAAGTACTGGGTACTAAACGCGTAATTATGCTTGGCGCTATTGTGCTGGCGATTGGTTATGCTCTGGTTGCCTGGTCTGGTCACGACGCCGGTATCGTTTATATGGGTATGGCGGCTATTGCGGTCGGTAACGGCCTGTTTAAAGCTAACCCGTCTTCTCTGCTTTCTACATGCTATGAGAAAAACGACCCGCGTCTGGACGGTGCATTCACCATGTACTACATGTCCGTCAACATCGGCTCTTTCTTCTCTATGATCGCCACCCCGTGGCTGGCCGCGAAATACGGCTGGAGTGTTGCGTTTGCGTTGAGCGTAGTCGGTCTGCTGATCACTATCGTTAACTTCGCCTTCTGCCAACGCTGGGTTAAACAGTACGGTTCAAAACCAGACTTCGAGCCTATCAACTACCGTAACCTGCTGCTGACCATTATTGGTGTTGTGGCGCTGATCGCTATCGCCACCTGGCTGCTGCACAATCAGGAAGTTGCGCGTATGGCGCTGGGCGTTGTTGCCTTTGGTATCGTGGTTATCTTCGGTAAAGAAGCCTTCGCGATGAAAGGTGCTGCGCGTCGTAAAATGATCGTTGCCTTCATCCTGATGCTCGAAGCCATTATCTTCTTCGTGCTGTACAGCCAGATGCCAACGTCACTGAACTTCTTTGCGATTCGTAACGTTGAACACACCATTCTGGGCCTGGCCGTAGAACCTGAGCAGTATCAGGCACTGAACCCGTTCTGGATCATCATTGGTAGCCCGATTCTGGCCGCTATCTATAACAAGATGGGCGATACCCTGCCGATGCCAACTAAGTTTGCAATCGGTATGGTGATGTGTTCTGGTGCGTTCCTGATTCTGCCGCTGGGTGCGAAATTCGCGTCTGACGCAGGTATCGTGTCTGTAAGCTGGCTGGTCGCAAGCTATGGCCTGCAGAGTATCGGGGAACTTATGATCTCTGGTCTGGGTCTGGCAATGGTTGCACAACTCGTTCCGCAGCGTCTGATGGGCTTCATTATGGGTAGCTGGTTCCTGACCACTGCCGGTGCAAACCTGATTGGTGGTTATGTTGCGGGTATGATGGCTGTGCCGGATAACGTTACCGATCCGCTGATGTCACTGGAAGTCTATGGTCGCGTATTCTTGCAGATTGGTGTCGCTACTGCCGTTATTGCAGTACTGATGCTGCTGACTGCGCCGAAACTGCACCGCATGACGCAGGATGACGCTGCAGACAAAGCGGCGAAAGCTGCTGTAGCGTAAAATTCAGGGAAACTCTTTTACAAGCCGCTAACTTTTCGTTAGCGGCTTTTTTTTTGTTCAGCAACGCACTACCATACTTTAAACCACAGACAAAAGGAGTTACCGATGAAATTGTTCTACAAACCGGGCGCCTGCTCTCTCGCTTCCCATATCACCCTGCGTGAGAGCGGAAAGGATTTTACGCTCGTCAGTGTGGATTTAATGAAAAAACGTCTCGAAAACGGTGACGATTACTTTGCCGTTAACCCTAAGGGACAGGTGCCTGCATTGCTGCTGGACGATGGTACTTTGCTGACGGAAGGCGTAGCAATTATGCAGTATCTTGCCGACAGCGTCCCCGACCGCCAGTTGCTGGCACCGGTAAACAGTATTTCCCGCTATAAAACCATCGAATGGCTGAATTACATCGCCACCGAGCTGCATAAAGGCTTCACACCTCTGTTTCGCCCTGATACACCGGAAGAGTACAAACCGACAGTTCGCGCGCAGCTGGAGAAGAAGCTGCAATATGTGAACGATGCACTGAAGGATGAGCACTGGATCTGCGGGCAACGATTTACAATTGCTGATGCCTATCTGTTTACGGTTCTGCGCTGGGCATACGCGGTGAAACTGAATCTGGAAGGGTTAGAGCACATCGCGGCATTTATGCAACGTATGGCTGAACGTCCGGAAGTACAAGACGCGCTGTCAGCGGAAGGCTTAAAGTAATAGCCATCGGCCCACAGGTTGTTGTGGGCCGAAATGAGATATTTCAGAGCTTTGTTGCGCTGAAATAATGTTCTGGTTTGGCAATACGATCCTGAGCAGCAACCACTTGCAGCTCATATTCCTGCATTGCTTTGGTGGTCACCATGATTTCGTATACTGCAGCGGTCACATGTTCCAGGGCCTCCTGCAGCGTTGCCCCCTGAAGCAGTTTCACCAGCAGTAAACCGCTCGTCACATCACCGACACCTACCGGTTGGCGCATACCAAAATCCACCAGCGGACGGCTGATATGCCAGGCTTCATCGGCGGTAACCAGCAGCATTTCAAAACGGTCACGGCTGTAGCCAGCCCGCGCCAGGTGTTTAACCAACACAATTTGTGGCCCTTGCGCAATGAGTTCACGCGCTGCCAGAACCGCTTCTTCGACGTTATTTACCGGATGCTCACAGAGTATCTCCAGCTCAACCAGATTCGGCGCAATGATATCGCTGGCAGGCAAACCGTGACGCACATGAAACTCTGCGACACCCGGTGCAACGATACAGCCTTTTTCCGGATGACCCATTACCGGATCGCAAAAATATTTCGCCTGCGGATTCGCTGCTTTCACCTGACGAACGATACCGAGGATATGTTCACCCTGCTCCGCCGAACCCAGATAGCCACTTAATACGGCATCACAGGTGTGTAATTTATCAATGGCGGCAATGCCTTGCACAATTTCGGTTAAATGGCTGGGCGGCATCACGCAGCCAGTCCATTTGCCGTATTGGGTGTGATTAGAAAATTGAACGGTGTTCAGCGGCCAGACGTTCGCGCCCAGGCGGCGCATCGGAAACTCTGCCGCACTGTTACCCGCATGACCATAAACAACGTGAGACTGGATAGCGAGAATATTTTTCATCATGTTCCCTGTATAAAAACCAGGGGGAGTGATTTCTCACTCCCCCTTTCCACTTAATGCATTATTTCCAGCAAATCAGACAGTAATTCTTTTTGCCGCGACGCAGTAAGGTAAAACGACCAAACAGACGATCTTCTTCTTTAAAGAAGTATTCAGGATCGGACTGTTTTTCACCGTTAATGGTGATGGCATTGGAGGCGATAGTTTTACGCGCCTGACCACGGGAAGGTTGCAGTTCGGAATCGACCAGCGCCTGCATCAGGTCTGCACCTTTTTCCATCTCAACCATCGGTACGCCGTCCTGCGCCAGCTGTTCGAAGTCCGCTTCACTCAGCGCACTCAAGGAACCACTGAACAGACATTCGGTAATACGTTTTGCTGCCTGCAAACCTTCTTCACCGTGCACCAAACGTGTCACCTGCTCCGCCAGAACATACTGAGCGCGCGGAGCTTTACCGCTGTTTTTATCTTCTTCTTCGAGGGCATTGATCTCTTCAATGCTCATGAAGGTGAAGAACTTCAGGAAGCGGTAAACGTCGGCATCCGCAGTGTTGATCCAGAACTGGTAGAATTTGTACGGGCTGGTTTTCTTCGGATCTAACCAGACTGCGCCGCCTTCAGTTTTACCAAATTTGGTGCCGTCTGCTTTGGTGATCAGCGGAACGGTCAGGCCAAACACCTGATTCTGATGCAGACGACGGGTCAGGTCGATACCAGAAGTGATGTTACCCCACTGGTCAGAACCACCAATTTGCAGCACCACACCGTACTGTTTGTTCAGACAGGCGAAGTCATAACCCTGCAACAGGTTGTAGGAAAACTCAGTGAACGAAATCCCCTGATCTTCACGGTTGAGACGCTGCTTAACCGCTTCTTTGTTGATCATCTGGTTAACGGAGAAGTGTTTGCCAATATCGCGCAGGAAGGTCAGCACATTCATATTGCCGAACCAGTCATAGTTGTTCGCCGCGATAGCAGAGTTTTCTCCACAGTCGAAATCGAGGAACGGGGCAACCTGCTTGCGGATTTTGTCCACCCATTCCTGAACAGTTTCTTCAGTGTTCAGCTTACGCTCGGCAGCTTTGAAGCTCGGGTCGCCAATCAGACCCGTCGCGCCGCCTACCAGCGCAACCGGCTTGTGGCCCGCCTGCTGGAAGCGTTTCAGGCATAACAATGGAACAAGATGCCCCAAATGCAAGCTGTCAGCGGTAGGATCGAAGCCGCAATAGAGCGCGATCGGGCCTTGCGCCAGTCGCTCTGCTAACGCTTCCTCGTCCGTCACCTGGGCTACCAGCCCCCGCTCTTGCAATTGTTTAATCAAGTTACTGCTTGCCATCAAAATCTCCATGTATATAACGACTGCACCTTTGCCGGTACACGACTTTTCGCCAGATGCGAAAGAGACATAGAATAAAGTGCCAGAATCAGGAGTACCAGCGATTAAAGCAAGATTTTTGCATCTTTTCAGGGGGCAAGACGATCAATCTTCCACGCATCATTTTCACGCTGGTACAAAAAGCGGTCATGCAGGCGATGCTCACCGCCCTGCCAGAACTCAATCTGTTCAAGGCTGACGCGAAAACCGCCCCAAAAACTCGGCAATGGCACTTCGCCCTGTTGAAACTTCTGCTTCAGCTCCAGGAATTTACTTTCAAGGATACCGCGGGCAGAAATGCGACTGGACTGCTTCGAAACCCATGCACCAATCTGGCTATCACGTGGGCGACTATGAAAATATTTCATCACTTCGAGAGTCGAAAGTCGTTCCGCTTTACCGATCACCATCACCTGGCGCTCAAGGGTATGCCACGGGAACAGCAGGCTAACGCGCGGATTATTTTCGATTTGATGTGCTTTACGGCTGCCGAGGTTGGTGTAAAACACCATGCCTTTTTCGTCGTAATGTTTGAGTAAAACGATGCGCTGATAAGGCTGACCATGTTCATCCACGGTAGCGACCACCATCGCGGTAGGGTCCGCCAGTTTGGCTTCACACGCCTGAGAGAGCCAGCATTCAAAAAGGGTTAATGGATCGGCGGGAAGATCGCGGCGGCGTAATCCGCCTTTGGTGTATTCACGGCGCAGATGCGCGATTTGCTGCAATTCGTCGTTATCAGACATGGTTTTCTTTACGGATTGTCAGTGGGTGACGCTATTGTGCGCCGCCCCTGGAAAAATCTCAACGCTGTGGATTTTGTAACTGACAGTTATTCAAGACGATGCGGTCGCGTTTATAGACAGTCGCTTCCTCGCCTTTCGACCAGAAAACATAGATCCCGTCGGTGTAACGTGCACCAGACGCAGAAATGCCCTGTTTGAGATGCAGTAGTTGATTATCGTAAACAAAACTGACTTCCTGGCGCGGATTATTCAGTTTGACCGTCAACGGTTTTTCATCACACTGGTATTCCAGCGTATCGGTTTGCATGCGCTCAACCAGTTGATTGAACGCGCTACAGCCGGTGAGAAGGACCGGCAAACAGATCAGTAACAGTTTTTTCATAGACATATCCCGAAGACTTTCCTGGTCTGGAGGGCAATACGCCCTCCCTAACGTTCCAAGTGTAACGGCAGACGCGGTAAGAAAAATTCAGTTAACTCTGATATCACAGGTTAGCGGGGAAAATAGCCCCCAGTACCGTCTCCTGGCTTGCGCCAGTGACGGAAGGCAGATTTCCTGGTAATCCCGCCAGCGTCCGCCAGGCAAGCCAGGCGAAAGCCAATGCTTCCATGTCATCGCCACTAATACCAACGGCATCGGTGGTGGTGACTTCTATGCCTGGCAGTAATGCCGCCAGACGCGCCATGAGTAGCGGATTACGACTTCCTCCACCACATACCATCAATCGTTCGCAGCCACCGCTCAACAAAACTTGTTCAGAAATGGTCACGGCGGTGAGTTCTGCCAGTGTCGCCTGTACATCACGGGGATCAACACCCGGAAAATGGCGCAAATGGCGCTCCAGCCAGCCGTAGTTAAAGTATTCGCGTCCGGTGCTTTTCGGTGCAGGTTGCGAGAAATACGGGTCGCTGAGCATATTTTGCAGCAGTGGGAGAATGACTTTACCCGCCCGTGCCCACTCGGCATCTTTATCGTAAGGTTTACCTGCCTGACGCCAGATCCAGGCATCCATCAGCATGTTACCAGGGCCGGTATCGTAGCCCCCTACCGGCTGCCCAGGAATGAGCAGTGACAGATTGGCGATGCCACCAATATTGAGCACCATTCGTCGCTCGGTTGGGTGAGCCAGCAGCGCATGATGGAACGCAGGTACCAGCGGTGCGCCTTGTCCTCCCAAGGCAATATCGCGACGGCGAAAATCACCGACAACCGTAATTCCGGTGCGTGCCACAATTTGATTGTTATCGCCAATCTGTAAAGTGTGTGGTGCCACGCCCGTCGGTTCATGCCAGACGGTTTGGCCGTGACAGCCGATCGCAACGATATCTTTCGCCTGCAGGTTTTGTTCCTTAAGCAAGGCATTGACCGCATCAGCAAAAAGTCGCCCGAGTTGAGTATCAAGCTGTCCAAACTGCGAAAGTGTAAGCTGCTGGCCCTGGCAAATATCCAGTACAGCCTGTTTCAGAGACACCGGGATCGGCCAGCTCAAACTTGCCAGCTGTGCGACCCGGTGTTCATCAATTGTCGCCAACACAACATCAACACCATCAAGGCTGGTGCCTGACATAACGCCAATAAAGCGGCCCGATTTCATAGTTCATCCTTTTTCAATCTGACGTTTGCGCACCACTCAAACATAAACTTTTCGTGAATACTATGCGGAATGACCGATTTTTACCGTTGGTAGTAAAACATTATCTTCAAATCAATAATCATCATGAATGTTTTGTTTATAATTGGTTGATCCTACTTTCATTATGATTTGCTCATATTTGGTAGAACATGTAACCATGGATTCACATATGCCATATACTTTGACCATGAGGGATGCTTGCGTGGCGTTTCATGGTGAACAGGAGATTTTTCAATGATTAAACGCGTATTGGTTGTTTCAATGGTAGGTCTGTCTCTTGTCGGTTGTGTTAATAACGACACCCTGTCAGGGGATGTTTATACCGCTTCTGAAGCGAAACAAGTACAGAATGTCAGCTATGGCACCATCGTTAACGTACGTCCGGTACAGATTCAGGGCGGTGATGATTCCAACGTTATCGGCGCAATTGGCGGTGCTGTTCTTGGTGGTTTCCTGGGGAATACTGTTGGTGGCGGAACCGGGCGTTCTCTGGCTACTGCTGCAGGCGCTGTTGCAGGTGGCGTAGCCGGTCAGGGCGTACAGAGTGCAATGAACAAAACGCAGGGTGTCGAGCTGGAAATTCGTAAAGACGATGGTAATACCATCATGGTGGTACAGAAACAAGGCAACACTCGTTTCTCTCCGGGCCAACGTGTCGTACTGGCCAGCAATGGCAGTCAGGTGACCGTTTCCCCGCGCTAAATAAGTTTGCGTGTGGTCAGGTTACTGACCACACGCCCCCTTTATTTCACCCTTTGGCCTGTAACTCAATGATATTATGCTCAAGTTTTGCGATGAGCTTAATCAGTTGTTCCAGTTCCTCTGCGGAGATGCCATGTAAAATTTCCGCGCGGGTTTTGTTAATAACAGCTTCCATTTCGCTGATCAGCGGCTCTGCCTTTTCCGTCAGTTTAATACGTTTAGCCCGACGATCGCTGGCACAAGTTTGACGCGAAATTAACCCTTTTTCTTCCAGTTGGTCCAGAGTACGGACCAGTGATGGCTGCTCGATGCCAATCGCTTTTGCCAGTTGAATTTGCGACTGGTCTGGAGGTAACTGATGGATATTGTGTAACGTAACCCAATGGGTTTGTGTTAACTCCAGCGGTTTCAGGCGATGGTCTATCAGAGCACGCCATATGCGCACCAACCGTGCCAGATCAGAACCTAGTGGCGATTCCAATTTCATCTCCTTATAATTAGCTTGCTAAGATATTATGCGGCTTTTAGAATAGTGTGCAGCAATTGTATTGCTAAAACAAATGTATTGCTGCATTTGGTTACCGTCAGACATATTTTTCAGAAATTGCGCGTAAATTTTTCGCACTTAAAGAATATTTATTAATCTAACGCAATATATTCGGTCGTAAAGGAATCTACTTTGTGAAGTTTATGCTCAATGCAACAGGATTGCCCTTACAAGATCTGGTGTTCGGTGCGTCCGTCTACTTTCCTCCGTTTTTCAAAGCCTTCGCGTTTGGATTCGTCATCTGGCTTGTCGTACACCGCCTGCTTCGTGGCTGGATCTACGCCGGTGACATCTGGCATCCCTTGTTAATGGATTTATCGCTGTTTGCGATTTGCGTTTGCCTTGCCCTGGCAATACTGATTGCGTGGTAACTATGTCAATTAAAACAATTAAGTATTTCTCAACAATCATTGTAGCGGTAGTTGCGGTTCTTGCCGGATGGTGGCTGTGGAATTATTACATGCAATCTCCGTGGACACGCGACGGGAAAATACGCGCAGAACAGGTTTCTATCACCCCTCAGGTGTCGGGACGTATTGTTGAGCTGAATATAAAAGACAACCAACTGGTTAACGCGGGGGATCTTCTGCTCACGATCGATAAAACGCCCTTTCAGATCGCCGAGCTGAACGCACAGGCTCAGCTGGCGAAAGCGCAATCTGACCTCGCAAAAGCCAATAACGAAGCGAATCGTCGTCGTCATCTCTCACAAAATTTTATTTCTGCCGAAGAACTCGATACCGCTAACCTCAATGTTAAAGCGATGCAGGCCAGTGTTGATGCCGCACAGGCGACGTTGAAACAGGCACAATGGCAACTGGCGCAAACGGAAATTCGCGCCCCGGTGAGCGGATGGGTGACTAATCTTACTACCCGCATCGGCGATTACGCTGACACCGGGAAACCACTGTTTGCTCTTGTCGATAGCCACTCGTTTTACGTCATTGGTTATTTTGAAGAAACCAAGTTGCGCCATATCCGCGAAGGTGCACCAGCACAAATTACCCTCTATAGTGATAACAAAACGTTACAGGGTCACGTTTCCAGTATCGGTCGGGCGATTTATGATCAGAGCGTTGAAAGTGACTCAAGCCTTATTCCGGATGTGAAACCTAACGTCCCCTGGGTTCGCCTCGCCCAACGTGTTCCGGTCCGCTTTGCGCTGGATAAAGTCCCAGGCGATGTCACGCTGGTGTCGGGCACCACCTGTAGCATTGCCGTAGGTCAATAATGAGTGCATCGTCATGGTCCTTGCGCAATTTGCCCTGGTTCAGGGCCACGCTGGCGCAATGGCGTTATGCGTTACGCAATACCATTGCCATGTGTCTGGCGCTGACGATTGCCTATTATTTAAATCTCGATGAGCCCTATTGGGCGATGACCTCGGCTGCCGTGGTTAGCTTTCCCACCGTTGGCGGTGTCATCAGCAAAAGCCTCGGACGCATCGCTGGCAGTTTGCTGGGAGCCATTGCAGCACTGATTCTTGCCGGACATACGCTCAACGAACCTTGGTTTTTTCTATTGAGTATGTCGGCGTGGCTTGGCTTTTGTACCTGGGCCTGTGCGCACTTCACGAATAACGTCGCCTATGCATTTCAACTGGCGGGCTATACGGCTGCCATCATCGCCTTTCCGATGGTTAATATTACTGAGGCCAGCCAGCTGTGGGATATCGCTCAGGCGCGCGTTTGCGAGGTGATAGTCGGTATTTTGTGCGGCGGCATGATGATGATGATCCTGCCGAGCAGTTCCGATGCTACGGCCCTTTTAACCGCATTGAAAAACATGCATGCCCGATTACTGGAACATGCCAGTTTGCTCTGGCAACCTGAAACAACCGATGCCATTCGTGCAGCACATGAGGGGGTGATTGGGCAGATACTGACCATGAATTTGCTGCGTATCCAGGCTTTCTGGAGCCACTATCGTTTTCGCCAGCAAAACGCACGCCTTAATGCGCTGCTCCACCAGCAATTACGTATGACCAGTGTCATCTCCAGCCTGCGACGTATGTTGCTCAACTGGCCCTCACCGCCAGGTGCCACACGAGAAATTCTCGACCAGTTGCTGACCGCGCTCGCCAGTTCGCAAACAGATTTTTACACCGTCGCACGTATTATTGCCCCGCTACGCCCGACCAACGTCGCCGACTACCGGCACGTCGCCTTCTGGCAGCGACTACGCTATTTTTGCCATCTTTATCTGCAAAGCAGTCAGGAATTACATCGTCTGCAAAGCGGCGTAGATGATCATGCCAGACTCCCACGGACATCCGGCCTGGCACGTCATACCGATAACGCCGAAGCTATGTGGAGCGGACTACGAACATTTTGTACATTGATGATAATTGGCGCATGGAGTATCGCTTCACAATGGGATGCCGGTGCCAATGCATTAACGCTGGCCGCAATTAGCTGCGTACTCTACTCCGCCGTCGCGGCACCGTTTAAGTCCTTGTCACTGCTAATGCGCACGCTAGTGTTACTTTCGCTATTTAGCTTTGTGGTCAAATTTGGCCTGATGGTGCAGATTAGCGATCTGTGGCAATTTTTACTGTTTCTCTTTCCACTGCTGGCGACGATGCAGCTTCTTAAATTGCAGATGCCCAAATTTGCCGCACTGTGGGGGCAACTGATTGTATTTATGGGGTCGTTTATCGCTGTCACTAATCCTCCAGTGTATGATTTTGCTGATTTTCTTAACGATAATTTGGCAAAAATCGTTGGCGTAGCGCTGGCGTGGCTAGCGTTCGCCATTCTGCGACCTGGGTCTGACGCTCGTAAAAGCCGTCGTCATATTCGCGCACTGCGCCGGGATTTTGTCGACCAACTAAGCCGCCATCCAACACTGAGTGAAAGCGATTTTGAATCACTCACTTATCATCACGTCAGTCAGTTAAGTAACAGCCAGGATGCGCTGGCTCGCCGTTGGTTATTACGCTGGGGTGTAGTGCTGCTGAACTGTTCTCATGTTGTCTGGCAATTGCGCGACTGGGAATCGCGTTCCGATCCGTTATCGCGAGTACGAGATAACTGTATTTCACTGTTGCGCGGAGTGATGAGTGAGCGTGGCGTTCAGCAAAAATCACTGGCGGCCACACTTGCAGAATTACAGCGAATTTGCGACAGCCTTGCCCGTCATCATCAACCTGCCGCCCGTGAGCTGGCGGCAATTGTCTGGCGGCTGTACTGCTCGCTTTCGCAACTTGAGCAAGCACCGCCGCAAGGTACGCTGGCCTCTTAATTACTTAATTACACCGCAGGCATAGCGTTCACCGCCACCGCCCATCGGTTTAGGTTGATCGGACATATTATCGCCACCAACGTGGATCATCAGCGCTTTATCTTTGACTTGATCCAGTGATTTCAGACGAGGCGCGATGACGGCATCGGTTGCTTTGCCGTCATTATTGACAACCAGCGCATGCAGATCGCCTAAATGCCCGGCACCTTCTGGCCCTTCATGTTTACCGGTATTTTGTGGATCAAGATGCCCGCCTGCGGATTCTGCCGCTGTGGCTTTGCCATCTTTGGTGGCTGGCTGGCAGCTTCCTTTGGCATGAATATGGAAGCCATGTTCACCGGGGGGTAATGCTTTCAGATCGGGCGAAAACTCCAGACCTTTATCGGTTTCAGTAATGGTGACGCTACCAATTGACTGCCCAACCCCTTGCGACGTGACGAGGTTCATCTCGACTTTTTCACTGGCAGCTTGCGCGCCGGTAGCAACAACCAGCGCCAGAATAGCCAGACTAAAACGTTTCATAGGACCTCCGTTCATTGTGCATTCCTGAATAAGTGTAAACCAGTGACACATTTTTGAACGGCGGCTATTCCTAAAAGTGCTTACGGTACGTCGTAACCCAGTGCCGCTTTACGGATACGGAACCATTGTTGGCGAGTCATTTTCAGGGTTTCTGCTTCAACAGCTGCTCGCACGCGCTCAATTTTACCGGAGCCGATTATCGGCAGCGGCTGCGACGGTAAACGTAAAACCCAGGCGTAAACCACCTGTTCAATAGAGCCCGCGTTTAACTCCTCCGCCACCACAGCCAGTTCATCACGCAGAGGCTGGAAATAATCATCATTAAACAGACGACCACCACCAAGGCAAGACCACGCCATCGGACGAACACGCAGTTGTTGCAGTTGGTCGAGCGTGCCATCCAGCAGTAACGGCTGATGCACCGGGGATATTTCCACCTGATTAGTGGCAAGGGTAAACGGCAGGCGTGATTGCAACAGCGCAAATTGCGCAGGCGTAAAGTTCGATACGCCAAAATGGCGCACTTTGCCGCTCTGATGCAGATGTTTAAAGGCGTCCGCCACTTCATCGGCATCCATTAACGGGTCTGGTCGGTGGATTAACAGTAGATCCAGATAATCGGTCGCAAGATTAATTAGCGACTGTTCGGCGCTCTTAATGATGTGATCGCGGTCAGTAATGTAATGACCAATGACGTTTTCTTCACGCGCGGTCGTCGCGATACCGCATTTGCTGACAATTTCCATCCGTTCACGCAGATGAGGTGCCAGTTTCAGCGCCTCGCCAAACGCTGCTTCGCACTGATAGCCACCATAAATATCAGCATGGTCCACGGTGGTCACGCCGAGATCCAGATGCTCTTCAATAAAACTGACCAGCTGGCGGGCGGACATATTCCAGTCCATCAATCGCCAGTAGCCCATCACAAAACGGGAAAACTCCGGGCCTTGCGGCGCAATAGTAATACGCTGAACCATAATCGCTTCCTCTTATCAGATATGAGAGGAGTATACGCAAGATTAGGCTCAAAAGAGTGATGGTTGCTCCGGTTCGTCTGATGACGCTGGCTTATTTGCACGTAATTTGCGCATTAACCGCTGCCGACAAAGGCGCAGTACCTCTTGTTTTTCGCCATCGCTCATTTTATTCCAGTTAAAACGCTCATCCCGACTGCGAAAGCAGCCGCGACAAAATCCGCGTTCGTCAGACTGGCAAATTCCCCGGCACGGGCTCTGGACGGGAAAGAACTCTAATTGCTCCGCCACTTCGCCCTCCTCAGATAAGATTATTACCACTATTGAAGCTGTTAATGCCCAAAGTAGCAACTTTGCTTGCACTAGACCGACTGGTCTACTACACTCCAACACATGAACAAACACACCGAACATGATACTCGCGAACATCTCCTGGCGACGGGCGAGCAACTTTGCCTGCAACGTGGATTCACCGGGATGGGGCTAAGCGAATTACTAAAAACGGCTGAAGTGCCGAAAGGGTCCTTCTATCACTACTTTCGCTCTAAAGAAGCGTTTGGCGTTGCCATGCTTGAGCGCCATTACGCCGCATATCACCAGCGACTGACGGAGTTGCTGCAATCCGGCGAAGGTAACTACCGCGACCGCATACTGGCTTATTACCAGCAAACACTGAACCAGTTTTGCCAACATGGAACCATCAGTGGTTGCCTGACAGTAAAACTCTCTGCCGAAGTGTGCGATCTGTCAGAAGATATGCGCAGCGCGATGGATAAAGGGGCTCGCGGCGTAATCGCCCTGCTCTCTCAGGCGCTGGAAAATGGCCGTGAGAACCATTGTTTAACCTTTTGTGGCGAACCGCTGCAACAGGCACAAGTGCTTTACGCACTGTGGCTTGGCGCGAATTTGCAGGCCAAAATTTCGCGCAGTTTCGAGCCACTGGAAAACGCGCTGGCCCATGTAAAAACCATTATTGCGACGCCTGCCGTTTAGCAGGCATTTTTTATCACCAGACCACCGGGAGCCTTTATGTCATCTGAAAAACTGTATTCCCCACTGAAAGTGGGCGCGATCACGGCGGCAAACCGTATTTTTATGGCACCGCTGACGCGTCTGCGCAGTATTGAACCGGGTGACATCCCTACCCCGTTGATGGCGGAATACTATCGCCAACGAGCCAGTGCCGGTTTGATTATTAGCGAAGCCACGCAAATTTCCGCCCAGGCAAAAGGATATGCAGGCGCGCCTGGCATCCATAGTCCGGAGCAAATTGCCGCATGGAAAAAAATCACCGCTGGCGTTCATGCTGAAAATGGTCATATGGCCGTGCAGCTGTGGCACACGGGGCGAATTTCTCACGCCAGCCTGCAGCCTGGCGGTCAGGCACCGGTAGCGCCTTCTGCACTTAGCGCGGGAACGCGTACTTCTCTGCGCGATGAAAAAGGTCAGGCGATCCGCGTTGAAACATCCATGCCACGAGCACTGGAACGGGAAGAGATTCCGGGCATCGTCAATGATTTCCGCCAGGCCATCGCTAACGCCCGTGAAGCTGGGTTTGATCTGGTGGAGCTACACTCTGCTCACGGTTATTTACTGCATCAGTTCCTTTCTCCTTCTTCAAACCATCGTACCGATCAGTACGGCGGCAGCGTGGAAAATCGCGCACGTCTGGTGCTGGAAGTGGTCGATGCCGGGATTGAAGAATGGGGTGCCGATCGCATTGGCATTCGTGTTTCGCCAATCGGTACTTTCCAGAACACGGATAATGGCCCAAATGAAGAAGCCGATGCACTATATCTGATTGAACAACTGGGCAAACGCGGCATTGCTTATCTGCATATGTCAGAACCAGATTGGGCGGGAGGTGAACCGTATACTGATGCGTTCCGCGAAAAAGTACGTGCCCGTTTCCACGGTCCGATTATCGGCGCAGGGGCATACACGGTAGAAAAAGCCGAAACGTTGATCGGCAAAGGATTGATTGATGCGGTGGCATTTGGTCGTGACTGGATTGCGAACCCGGATCTGGTTGCCCGCTTGCAGCGCAAAGCTGAGCTTAACCCACAGCGTGCCGAAAGTTTCTACGGTGGCGGCGCGGAAGGCTATACCGATTACCCGACGCTTTAATCCAACATTGCGAGCGGCGCAAAGCCGCCGCTATACTAAAACAACATTTTGAATCTGTTAGCCATTTTGAGGATATAAAGATGCGTCTTCTTCATACCATGCTGCGCGTTGGCGATCTGCAACGCTCCATCGATTTTTATACCAAAGTACTGGGCATGAAACTGCTGCGTACCAGCGAAAACCCGGAATACAAATACTCACTGGCGTTTGTTGGCTATGGCCCGGAAACCGAAGAAGCGGTGATTGAACTGACCTACAACTGGGGCGTGGATAAATACGAACTCGGCACTGCTTATGGTCACATCGCGCTTAGCGTAGATAACGCCGCTGAAGCGTGCGAAAAAATCCGTCAGAACGGCGGTAACGTCACCCGTGAAGCGGGTCCGGTAAAAGGCGGCACTACGGTTATCGCGTTTGTGGAAGATCCGGACGGTTACAAAATTGAATTAATCGAAGAGAAAGACGCCGGTCGCGGTCTGGGCAACTAATCTCCTGCCGGGCGTGAACTCATCGCGCCCGCATCTTTACTGCATCGACAAGTAATATTTGTCATAATGCGCGCTGCAATTTATCCGTATTAAGAGAATCAGATGTCCGATAACGCTCAACTTACCGGTCTGTGCGACCGTTTTCGTGGTTTTTATCCTGTTGTGATCGATGTTGAAACAGCTGGATTTAACGCCAAAACCGATGCGCTGCTTGAGATTGCCGCCATCACCCTGAAAATGGATGAACAAGGCTGGCTGATGCCGGACACCACATTACATTTCCACGTCGAACCATTTGTCGGCGCAAATTTGCAGCCAGAGGCCCTCGCCTTCAACGGCATTGACCCGAACGATCCCGATCGCGGCGCGGTCAGCGAATACGAGGCGCTGCACGAAATTTTTAAAGTTGTACGTAAAGGCATTAAAGCGAGCGGCTGTAACCGCGCCATTATGGTCGCGCACAACGCCAATTTCGATCACAGCTTTATGATGGCCGCCGCAGAACGCGCCTCACTGAAACGTAACCCGTTCCACCCTTTCGCCACTTTTGACACTGCAGCACTGGCCGGGCTGGCACTCGGACAAACCGTATTGTCTAAGGCTTGCCAGACCGCTGGCATGGACTTCGACAGCACCCAGGCGCACTCCGCGCTGTACGACACCGAACGCACTGCTGTGCTGTTTTGTGAAATCGTCAACCGCTGGAAACGTCTGGGAGGCTGGCCGCTACCTGCCGCCGAAGAGGTGTAATCGAGTCGATGCCTGATGACATGCAATGATTCAGGCATCTATAGTGAGGCTATTCCACGCATCATGCATGATATTCACGGGGAATAGCGTTAATGGCAGATAATCTAAACCCTTCATCGCCCCTGCCGGACGTGTTTTCACCGGCGACCCGCGACTGGTTTCTTCGCGCCTTTAAACAGCCGACCGCTGTCCAGTCGCAAACCTGGCATGTGGCGGCGCGAGGCGAACATGCGCTGGTGATTGCACCGACTGGCTCCGGGAAAACGCTGGCAGCATTTCTCTACGCCCTCGATCAGCTCTTCCGCGAAGGCGGCGAAGATACCCGCGAGGCGCATAAGCGTAAAACCTCACGCATTCTCTATATTTCACCGATCAAAGCTCTGGGCACCGACGTTCAGCGCAACTTGCAGATCCCGTTACAGGGTATTGCCGATGAACGGCGGCGGCGCGGCGAAACGGAAGTCAATCTTCGCGTGGGGATCCGTACTGGCGATACGCCTGCACAGGAACGCAGCAAACTCACCCGTAATCCGCCGGATATTCTGATCACCACACCCGAATCACTCTATCTGATGCTGACCTCCCGCGCGCGCGAAACGCTACGCGGCGTCGAAACGGTAATTATTGATGAAGTCCACGCGGTAGCGGGCAGTAAACGTGGTGCGCATCTGGCGTTAAGTCTGGAGCGGCTCGATGCGCTGCTCCACACCTCAGCACAGCGAATTGGCCTTTCTGCCACTGTACGCTCAGCCAGCGATGTGGCAGCATTTCTTGGTGGCGATCGCCCGGTTACGGTAGTCAACCCGCCCGCAATGCGCCATCCGCAGATACGGATTGTCGTACCGGTCGCCAATATGGATGATGTCTCATCGGTCGCCAGCGGCACCGGCGAAGACAGCCATGCCGGCCGAGAAGGCTCCATCTGGCCATATATTGAAACGGGTATCCTTGATGAAGTTTTGCGCCATCGCTCGACCATTGTCTTTACTAATTCACGCGGGCTGGCGGAAAAACTGACGGCACGATTGAATGAGCTTTACGCCGCACGCTTACAGCGTTCCCCGTCTATCGCCGTTGATGCGGCCCATTTCGAGTCGACCTCCGGCGCAACCTCTAACCGTGTACAAAGTAGCGACATTTTTATTGCCCGCTCACACCACGGCTCCGTGTCTAAAGAACAACGAGCCATCACCGAACAGGCGCTGAAATCGGGTGAATTACGCTGCGTGGTCGCAACCTCCAGTCTCGAACTGGGGATTGATATGGGCGCGGTGGATCTGGTAATTCAGGTGGCAACGCCGCTTTCTGTTGCCAGTGGGTTACAACGCATTGGACGTGCCGGACACCAGGTAGGTGGTATCTCCAAAGGGCTTTTTTTCCCCCGAACCCGACGTGACTTAGTCGATTCCGCAGTCATTGTTGAGTGTATGTTCGCAGGCAGGCTGGAAAACCTGACACCACCGCATAATCCACTCGACGTCCTTGCGCAGCAGACCGTTGCCGCCGCGGCGATGGATGCATTACAGGCAGACGAATGGTACTCCCGCGTACGCCGTGCCGCACCGTGGAAAGATCTGCCAAGACGTGTTTTTGACACCACGCTGGATATGCTTTCCGGGCGCTATCCCTCTGGCGATTTTTCTGCTTTTCGACCAAAACTGGTCTGGAACAGGGAGACCGGGATATTGACCGCCCGACCTGGCGCTCAGCTGTTGGCGGTTACCAGCGGTGGCACCATTCCGGATCGTGGCATGTATAGCGTGTTATTACCCGAAGGTGAAGAACAGGCCGGTTCGCGACGGGTGGGTGAACTGGATGAGGAGATGGTATATGAGTCGCGGGTGAACGACATTATCACTCTCGGCGCTACCTCATGGAGGATTCAGCAAATCACCCGCGATCAGGTGATTGTGACTCCTGCTCCAGGTCGTTCTGCCCGCCTTCCCTTCTGGCGTGGTGAAGGTAACGGACGTCCGGCAGAATTAGGCGAGATGATCGGCGATTTTCTCCATTTACTGGCGGATGGCGCGTTCTTTTCCGGGACTATTCCCCCGTGGTTGGCAGAAGAAAATACGATCGCCAATATTCAGGGGTTGATTGACGAGCAGCGCAACGCGACGGGCATCGTTCCGGGTAGTCGTCATCTGGTCCTCGAACGGTGCCGTGATGAAATTGGCGACTGGCGTATTATTTTGCACTCTCCCTATGGAAGACGGGTGCATGAACCCTGGGCGCTGGCGATTGCCGGGCGAATACATGCACTATGGGGCGCTGACGCGTCTGTGGTTGCCAGTGATGACGGCATTGTTGCGCGCATTCCTGACACCGATGGTAAATTGCCCGATGCCGCGATTTTTTTGTTTGAACCAGAAAAGTTGCTGCAAATTGTCCGCGAGGCGGTAGGCAGCTCGGCACTTTTCGCCGCCCGTTTTCGCGAATGCGCCGCGCGGGCATTATTAATGCCGGGCCGCACGCCGGGCCATCGCACCCCGCTCTGGCAACAACGGCTGCGCGCCAGTCAGTTGCTGGAAATCGCTCAGGGATATCCGGATTTTCCGGTCATTCTCGAAACCCTACGCGAATGTCTGCAAGATGTTTATGATCTTCCCGCGCTGGAACGTTTGATGCGTCGCCTGAACGGTGGCGAAATTCAAATATCCGATGTAACGACCACTACGCCCTCGCCTTTCGCCGCCAGTTTATTGTTCGGCTATGTCGCGGAATTTATGTACCAGAGCGACGCCCCGCTGGCAGAGCGCCGGGCATCCGTACTGTCGCTGGACAGCGAATTGCTGCGCAATCTACTCGGTCAGGTTGATCCGGGGGAATTACTCGACCCGCAGGTCATTCGCCAGGTGGAAGAAGAGTTGCAACGACTGGCTCCTGGCAGAAGAGCGAAAGGTGAAGAAGGATTGTTCGACCTGCTGCGCGAACTGGGGCCAATGACCGTTGAAGACCTGGCGCAACGGCATACAGGCAGCAGTGAAGAGATTGCGTCGTATCTGGAAAATCTTCTTGCAGTAAAACGAATCTTCCCGACGATGATTAGCGGGCAGGAGCGTCTTGCCTGTATGGATGATGCCGCCAGGCTGCGCGATGCCCTCGGCGTACGACTACCAGAGTCACTGCCAGAGATTTATTTGCACCGAGTCAGTTACCCGCTTCGCGACCTCTTTCTGCGCTATCTCCGGGCTCATGCTCTGGTCACGTCTGAACAACTGGCTCATGAGTTTAGTCTCGGTATTGCCATTGTCGAAGAGCAACTTCAGCAACTGCGCGAACAGGGGCTGGTGATGAATCTGCAACAAGACATCTGGGTGAGCGATGAAGTATTTCGTCGTCTGCGTTTGCGCTCGCTGCAAGCCGCCAGAGAAGCGACACGTCCCGTTGCGGCCACGACCTATGCGCGATTGCTGCTGGAACGTCAGGGCGTATTACCCGCCACCGATGGTAGCCCGGCACTCTTTGCCTCAACATCGCCAGGCGTTTATGAGGGCGTGGATGGCGTCATGCGGGTGATCGAACAGCTTGCCGGAGTCGGTTTACCCGCCTCACTCTGGGAAAGCCAGATCCTGCCTGCCCGCGTACGCGACTATTCGCCAGAAATGCTCGATGAATTACTGGCAACCGGTGCGGTTATCTGGTCGGGGCAAAAAAAACTGGGTGAAGATGACGGTCTGGTGGCACTGCATCTACAGGAATATGCCGCAGAATCGTTCACTCCCGCCGAAGCAGATCAGGCGAATCGTTCGGCGCTGCAGCAAGCGATAATCGCTGTTCTGGCTGACGGAGGAGCCTGGTTTGCACAACAAATCAGCCAACGGATACGCGATAAAATCGACGAATCGGTTGATCCCTCAGCCCTGCAAGAGGCGTTATGGGCGCTGGTCTGGCAAGGCGTCATCACCAGCGACATTTGGGCACCGTTACGCGCCCTCACCCGCAGCAGTACCAACACACGCACCTCAACTCGTCGCAGCCACCGGGCTCGTCGTGGACGTCCTGTCTATGCGCAACCCGTCTCGCCGCTGCTATCTTACAACACACCAAATCTGGCTGGACGCTGGTCGTTATTGCAGGTGGAGCCACTAAACGATACCGAAAGGATGCTGGCGCTGGCGGAAAATATGCTCGACCGCTACGGCATCATCAGTCGTCAGGCGGTGATAGCCGAAAATATCCCTGGCGGGTTTCCATCGATGCAAACGCTTTGTCGAAGTATGGAAGACTCCGGGCGAATTATGCGAGGTCGTTTTGTAGAAGGTCTGGGTGGCGCGCAATTCGCTGAACGTCTGACTATTGACCGATTGCGCGATCTGGCGACACAAGCCACGCAAACGCGCCACTATACACCAGTGGCGCTCTCTGCCAACGATCCGGCTAATGCATGGGGAAATCTTCTGCCCTGGCCTGCACATCCGGCAACGCTGATACCAACGCGTCGGGCGGGTGCGCTGGTGGTCGTTTCTGGCGGCAAATTGTTACTCTATCTGGCTCAAGGTGGCAAAAAAATGCTGGTCTGGCAGGAAAAAGAGGAATTACTCGCCCCAGAGATTTTCCACGCGCTGACTACCGCACTGCGTCGCGAACCACGGCTGCGCTTTACGCTAACAGAAGTGAATGACCTACCGGTCCGGCAAACGCCGATGTTTACGCTGCTGCGTGAGGCGGGATTTTCAAGTTCGCCACAAGGGCTGGATTGGGGATAGAGAAAGGACTGACGGATGCCCGTTCGCATCCGTCAGTATTGCAGGACGGATTATTCAGCGTCCGGCTCTTCAGACTTGTATTTAGCGGCAGTTTCTTTGATCAGCTGCTGCAGTTCGCCACGCTGATACATTTCGATCACGATATCACAACCGCCGACCAGCTCGCCGTCAACCCACAGTTGCGGGAAGGTCGGCCAGTTAGCATATTTCGGCAGTTCCGCACGAATGTCCGGATTCTGCAGGATATCAACATAGGCAAAACGTTCGCCACATGCGGCAAGCGCCTGGACTGCCTGGGCAGAGAAACCGCAGCTCGGCAGTTTCGGTGAACCTTTCATGTACAGCAGGATCGGGTTTTCAGCAATCTGGCGTTGGATTTTTTCGATAGTGGTGCTCATTGTCTTGCTTCCTCAAACTTCTTTACGGCAGTAATCTGACATTGTAGCGGGTCAGTGCGGCATCGGAAAATAACATTTTCATCACGCTTTTGCTATTTTATCCCTTTGTTCTATTTGTTGCATTTCAAATATTCGTTTCTTCCCTGACGCACGGCAAACTGGCGTATTTATAACCATTTTTAGCTTCCACTGCTGCATTTTTTTGCGCTCGCCGACGAAACGTATTTTTTAACAATAAAAGCTATTAACTTTCTCTTCTTCTATGCATTAGAATCATCAAGTTTTGTAAATCAGACGCAGGCATGATAGACCTGCCTTAACAGAGGGACGCTCAGTGGCGCGGATAAACCGTATTTCGATCACGCTCTGTGCTTTACTTTTTACCACCCTGCCTTTAACGCCTATGGCCCATGCTTCAAAGCAAGCCAGGGAGAGTTCTGCTACCACTCATATCACCAAAAAAGCAGATAAAAAGAAAAGCACGGCAACCACCAAAAAGACCCAGAAAGCCAGCCAGAAAACAGCGAAAAAAGCCGCCAGTAAAAGTACGACCAAAAGCAAAACCGCTTCTTCCGTTAAAAAATCTTCCATTACCGCTTCTAAAAACGCCAAAACTCGCAGCAAACACGTCGTCAATAAAACGGCCTCAGCCAGCTTTACCGAAAAGTGTACCAAACGTAAGGGCTATAAATCGCATTGTGTGAAAGTCAAAAATGCCGCGTCAGGAACCCTTGCCGACGCACACAAAGCGAAGGTGCAAAAAGCCACAAAAGTGGCAATGAATAAACTGATGCAGCAAATTGGTAAGCCATATCGTTGGGGTGGCAGCTCACCGCGTACCGGTTTTGATTGCAGCGGCCTGGTTTATTACGCTTATAAAGATTTGGTGAAAATTCGTATTCCGCGTACGGCGAATGAAATGTATCACCTGCGTGATGCAGCACCTATCGAACGTAGTGAACTGAAAAACGGCGACCTGGTCTTCTTCCGTACTCAGGGACGCGGTACAGCCGATCATGTCGGCGTGTATGTCGGCAACGGCAAATTTATTCAGTCACCGCGTACGGGTCAGGAAATTCAAATCACTTCTCTCAGTGAAGACTACTGGCAGCGCCACTATGTTGGCGCTCGCCGGGTAATGACCCCAAAAACACTTCGCTAAAACTTTACCCTGTTGTTACGGCAACAGGGTAAGTTCATCTTTTGTCTCACCTTTTAATTTGCTACCCTATCCATACGCACAATAAGGCTATTGTACGTATGCAAATTAATAATAAAGGAGAGTAGCAATGTCATTCGAATTACCTGCACTACCATATGCTAAAGATGCTCTGGCACCGCACATTTCTGCGGAAACCATCGAGTATCACTACGGCAAGCATCATCAGACTTATGTCACTAACCTGAACAACCTGATTAAAGGTACCGCGTTTGAAGGTAAATCACTGGAAGAGATTATTCGCAGCTCTGAAGGTGGCGTATTCAACAACGCAGCTCAGGTCTGGAACCATACTTTCTACTGGAACTGCCTGGCACCGAACGCGGGTGGCGAACCGACTGGAAAAGTCGCTGAAGCTATCGCCGCATCTTTTGGCAGCTTTGCCGATTTCAAAGCACAGTTTACTGATGCAGCAATCAAAAACTTTGGTTCTGGCTGGACCTGGCTGGTGAAAAACAGCGATGGCAAACTGGCTATCGTTTCAACCTCTAACGCGGGTACTCCGCTGACCACCGATGCGACTCCACTGCTGACCGTTGATGTCTGGGAACACGCTTATTACATCGACTATCGCAATGCACGTCCTGGCTATCTGGAGCACTTCTGGGCGCTGGTGAACTGGGAATTCGTAGCAAAAAATCTCGCTGCATAATAACTGATGGCAAATGCAACATTGTCTGATGCGCTTCGCTTACCATGCCAACTCGGATGAAGCGTTAACACCGCATCCGGCAAGATAAATCGCACGTTGCCAGCAACTGTAACGCAGAAGGTTATCCTTCTGCGTTTTTGTTTAATTAGCTGTTGGCAACGCAAACTGCCTCAGGTTGTTTTCTGGCTGACATAAACACCAGCAATAATGCCAGTCCCGCGACAATCGCCCCCATCACCGGCACAAAACTGTATCCCAGCCCAGCGGAAATTACCGCACCACCAGCCGCTGCTCCCAGCGCATTTCCAAGATTAAAGGCACCAATATTGACTGATGAAGACAGACCAGGCGCTTCACTGGCGACACGCATCACGCGCATCTGTAACGGCGGTACGACCGCAAAGGTTGCAGCTCCCCACACCACCATGCTAATAGCTGCGCCGAACTCATTGCGGGCCAGGAACGGGATTGCCAGCATAATCACCATCAGCAGCAACAAAAAGCCTTTCAACGTGCCGTTAACTGAACGATCTGCCAGTTTGCCGCCGAGATAGTTCCCAATAGAGAACCCGACACCAATCAGCACCAGCATTGCCGTGACGAACACCGGTGTTGCGTGGGTAATACTTTGCAGTACCGGAGAGATATAGGTGTAGAGGGTAAACATGGCGCCAGCTCCCAGCACCGTCGTCAGCAATGCAGACAGCACCTGCGGACGCATTAATACCGCCAGCTCTTTTTTCACTTCAGGTCGTGCCCCTGCACCACCTTTAGGTAATGAGAAGAACAGACTTACCATTGAAATCACTCCCAGCCCCGCCGTTGCCAGAAATGACATCCGCCAGCCGATGGTTTCACCCAACCAGGTCGCCGCCGGCACGCCACCGATATTTGCCAGGGTTAACCCCATAAACATAGTGGCAACTGCGCTGGCCTGTTTATGTTTTGGCACCACGCTTGCGGCCACGACTGAACCCAAACCAAAAAATGCTCCGTGATTCAGGCTGGTCAAAATGCGTGAAAGCATCAGGGTCATATAATCCGGCGCGATGGCGGAAAGTACGTTGCCGAGCGTGAAAATTGCCATCAGGAAAATCAACGCACTGCGGCGGGCACGATGAGAAAGTAGAAGCGTCATCAGCGGCGCGCCAACCATTACGCCAACTGCATAGGCACTGATTAACATTCCGGCAGCGGGAATCGAGACATCCACACCGCGCGCAATGACGGGCAACAAGCCCATTGGCGAGAACTCCGTTGTCCCGATACCAAACGCGCCAATCGCCAGCGCCAGCAACGGATAGTTAATTTTCATGCCTTATCTCCACCTCTTCGCGTCATTACGCGATATTCATTAAAGTGGCGAAAGCATGACAGCAATCACAAAAAAATGAAAATAACAAAAAGAGAAAACACTTTTGCCATTTTGCTAACAAACAGGAAGGAGATGCGAGGGAGAACGCGCTCCCTCGAGAGGAAATCAGTGCAGCGCGGCAGTCAAACCCACGGCTACGATCAAACCGAGGACGATAATCGTTGTTACCAGTGAAAATTTAAGGTCGGTGCTCATCAAGTTTTCTCCTTTTTTATTACCACACAAAAAGTGATATTACGCATTTTTACACACTGTGATGAAAAAATCTCCCGTCATTTATAATGATAAGTGTTTTTACCACTTCCCCTTTTCGTCAAGATCGGCCAAAATTCCACGCTTACACTATTTGCGTACTGGCCATTGACCCCTTCCTGACGCTCCGTGTCGTTTTTCCGGCGTACCGCAACACTTTTGTTGTGCGTAAGGTGTGTAAAGGCAAACGTTTACCTTGCGATTTTGCAGGAGCTGAAGTTAGGGTCTGGAGTGAAATGGAATGGCAACAATAAAAGATGTAGCGAAACGAGCAAACGTTTCCACTACAACTGTGTCACACGTAATCAACAAAACACGTTTCGTCGCTGAAGAAACGCGCAACGCCGTGTGGGCAGCGATTAAAGAATTACACTACTCCCCTAGCGCGGTGGCGCGTAGCCTGAAGGTTAACCACACCAAGTCTATCGGTTTGCTGGCGACCAGCAGCGAAGCGGCCTATTTTGCCGAGATCATTGAAGCGGTTGAAAAAAATTGCTTCCAGAAAGGTTACACCCTGATTCTGGGTAATGCGTGGAACAATCTTGAGAAACAGCGGGCTTATCTGTCGATGATGGCGCAAAAACGCGTCGATGGTCTGCTGGTGATGTGTTCTGAGTACCCAGAGCCGTTGCTGGCGATGCTGGAAGAGTATCGCCATATCCCAATGGTGGTAATGGACTGGGGTGAAGCAAAAGCTGACTTCACCGATGCGGTCATTGATAACGCGTTCGAAGGCGGCTACATGGCCGGGCGTTATCTGATTGAACGCGGTCACCGCGAAATCGGCGTTATCCCCGGCCCGCTGGAACGTAACACTGGCGCAGGCCGCCTTGCCGGTTTTATGAAGGCGATGGAAGAAGCGATGATCAAGGTGCCGGAAAGCTGGATTGTACAGGGTGACTTTGAACCTGAATCCGGTTATCGCGCCATGCAGCAAATACTGTCGCAGCCGCATCGCCCTACTGCCGTCTTCTGTGGTGGCGATATCATGGCAATGGGCGCACTTTGTGCTGCTGATGAAATGGGTCTGCGCGTCCCGCAGGATGTTTCGCTGATCGGTTATGATAACGTGCGCAACGCCCGCTATTTTACGCCGGCGCTGACCACGATCCATCAGCCAAAAGATTCGCTGGGTGAAACAGCGTTCAACATGCTGTTGGATCGTATCGTCAACAAACGTGAAGAACCGCAGTCCATTGAAGTGCATCCGCGCTTGATTGAACGCCGCTCCGTGGCTGACGGCCCGTTCCGAGACTATCGTCGTTAATCACCCGTTGCGGGAGTCTCTTCCGGCTCCCGCAGCCACTCCTTATTCAGCGTCTCACTATCGCCGAGATACTCAAGCAACCAGGTTAACGCAGGCGACATATCATTTTGCTGCCATGTCAGACAACATGCCGAATCCGGAAAGGGGTTTTCCAGTTCTAATGCTACCCACTTCCCCTCATTAAGCCACGGTTTGGCGAAATGTGTTGGCACCATCCCTATGCATAATCCTGCCGAGATACAGGTTGCCGATGATTCCCAGTCAGGCACGACAAGTCTTTTTTGGTTATCCAGCAACCAGGTAATACGTTTAGGTAGCGTTCGCGAGGTGTCTTCGCGCACCAATGACGGCCAGTTGCGCAACGTATCATCGCTGAACGGGCCATCCATCAACGCCAGCGGGTGGTGGCTGGCAACAACGCAACTCCAGCTTAGCATCCCCATATCCCGGAAGGCATAACGACCGCCTACCGGAATCGCGCGTGTTGCGCCAATCGCCAGTTCCACGCGCCCGTCGGAAAGCGCATCCCAGACACCGTTGAACACTTCCTGAAAGACAAGAAGTTCGACATCATCAAAATGGCGATAAAAATCAACGATCATCTGCCGTGTACGTTCTGGCCTGACAATATTATCCACTGCGATAGCTAACTGACCGCGCCAGCCGTTCGCTATCTGCTGACATTGCTGCCGGGTGATCTGCATTTTTTTGACAACAGAGCGCCCTTCTTTGAGAAACCACGCCCCGGCAGCGGTCAGTTCCACATCACGGTGACGTCGTTCAAACAGCGGCACCGCCAGCCACTCTTCCAGCTGACGCACGGTATAGCTGACCGCAGAAGGAACGCGATGCAACTCCTGGGCTGCAGCGCTAAAACTACCATTACGCGCTACCGCATCAACAACTTCGAGTGAATATTCTGACCACATAGTCTGCCTGCAAAATTTTTGAAACCAGTCATCAAATATTACCGTTTCACAACACTAATTTCACTCCCTACACTTTGCGGCGGTGTTTAATTGAGAGATTTAGAGAATATACATGCAACCTGGGAAAAGATTTTTAGTCTGGCTGGCAGGTTTGAGCGTACTCGGTTTTCTGGCAACCGATATGTATCTGCCTGCTTTCGCCGCCATACAGGCCGACCTGCAAACGCCTGCGTCTGCTGTCAGTGCCAGCCTTAGTCTGTTCCTTGCCGGATTTGCCGCAGCCCAGCTTCTGTGGGGGCCGCTCTCCGACCGTTATGGTCGTAAACCGGTGTTATTCATCGGCCTGACAATTTTTGCGTTAGGTAGTCTGGGGATGCTGTGGGTTGAAAACGCCGCCACGCTCCTGGTATTGCGTTTTGTACAGGCTGTAGGTGTCTGCGCCGCGGCGGTTATCTGGCAAGCGTTAGTGACGGATTATTATCCTTCACAGAAAGTTAACCGTATTTTTGCGACCATCATGCCGCTGGTGGGTCTATCTCCGGCACTGGCTCCTCTGTTAGGAAGCTGGCTGCTGGTCCATTTTTCCTGGCAGGCGATATTCGCCACCCTGTTTGCCATTACCGTGGTGCTGATTCTGCCTATTTTCTGGCTCAAACCCACGACGAAGGCCCGTAACAATAGTCAGGATGGTCTGACCTTTACCGATCTGCTACGTTCTAAAACCTATCGCGGCAACGTGCTGGTATACGCGGCCTGTTCAGCCAGTTTTTTTGCATGGCTGACCGGTTCACCGTTCATCCTTAGCGAAATGGGTTACAGCCCGGCAGTGATTGGTTTAAGCTATGTCCCGCAAACTATCGCGTTTCTGATTGGTGGCTATGGCTGTCGCGCCGCACTACAAAAATGGCAAGGCAAGCAGTTATTACCGTGGTTGCTGGTGCTGTTTGCTGTCAGCGTCATTGCGACCTGGGCTGCGGGCTTCATTAGCCATGTGTCGCTGGCCGAAATCCTGATCCCATTCTGTGTGATGGCGATTGCCAACGGCGCGATCTACCCGATTGTTGTCGCCCAGGCACTGCGTCCTTTCCCACATGCAACTGGTCGCGCCGCAGCGTTGCAGAACACTCTACAACTGGGTCTGTGCTTCCTCGCAAGTCTGGTAGTTTCCTGGCTTATCAGTATCAGCACGCCATTGCTCACCACCACCAGCGTGATGTTATCAACAGTAGTGCTGGTCGCTCTGGGTTACATGATGCAACGTTGTGAAGAAGTAGACTGCCAGAATCATGGCAATGCCGAAGTCGCTCATAGCGAATCACACTGATCTATATCGATATGCTTATACTTAGGCTGCTAACAAAATTTTGTTGTATGATTGAAATTAGCGGCCTATACTAATTTCGAGTTGTTAAAGCTACGATAAATATTATGTTTTTACGGGGACAGGATCGTTCCCGACTCACTATGGATGGTCATTTCGGCAAGGGTTCCTCCTTTCCCTCTGTTCTACGTCGGATTATAGACTCGCGGTTTTTTCTGCGAGATTTCTCACAAAGCCCAAAAAGCGTCTACGCTGTTTTAAGGTTCTGATCACCGACCAGTGATGGAGAAACTATGAGTTCATCGTGTATAGAAGAAGTCAGTGTACCGGATGACAACTGGTACCGTATCGCCAACGAATTACTTAGCCGTGCCGGTATAGCCATTAACGGTTCTGCCCCGGCGGATATTCGTGTCAAAAACCCCGATTTTTTTAAACGCGTTCTGCAGGAAGGCTCTTTGGGGTTAGGCGAAAGTTATATGGATGGCTGGTGGGAATGTGACCGACTGGATATGTTTTTTAGCAAAGTCTTACGCGCAGGTCTCGAGAACCAACTCCCCCATCATTTCAAAGACACGCTGCGTATTGCCAGCGCTCGTCTCTTCAATCTGCAGAGTAAAAAACGGGCCTGGATAGTCGGTAAAGAGCATTACGATTTGGGTAATGACTTGTTCAGCCGCATGCTTGATCCCTTCATGCAATATTCCTGCGCTTACTGGAAAGATGCCGATAATCTGGAATCTGCCCAGCAGGCGAAGCTCAAAATGATTTGTGAAAAATTGCAGTTAAAACCAGGGATGCGCGTACTGGATATTGGCTGTGGTTGGGGCGGACTGGCGCATTACATGGCGTCTAACTATGACGTAAGCGTGGTGGGCGTCACCATTTCTGCTGAACAGCAAAAAATGGCTCAGGAACGCTGTGAAGGCCTGGATGTCACCATTTTGCTGCAAGATTATCGTGACCTGAACGACCAGTTTGATCGTATTGTTTCTGTGGGGATGTTCGAGCACGTCGGACCGAAAAATTACGATACCTATTTTGCGGTGGTGGATCGTAATTTGAAACCGGAAGGTATATTCCTGCTCCATACTATCGGTTCGAAAAAAACCGATCTGAATGTTGATCCCTGGATTAATAAATATATTTTCCCGAACGGTTGCCTGCCCTCTGTACGCCAGATTGCTCAGTCCAGCGAACCCCACTTTGTGATGGAAGACTGGCATAACTTCGGTGCTGATTACGATACTACGTTGATGGCGTGGTATGAACGATTCCTCGCCGCATGGCCAGAAATTGCGGATAACTACAGTGAACGCTTTAAACGGATGTTTACCTATTATCTGAATGCCTGTGCAGGAGCTTTCCGCGCCCGTGATATTCAGCTCTGGCAGGTGGTGTTCTCTCGCGGAGTCGAAAACGGCCTTCGAGTCGCTCGCTAGAGGCTATTCTATCGCCCCCGCTCCGGGGGCGATTTCAGATCAGGCTTCTGTACCTGGTTGATTCATGGCATTTTCTCGTGCCGCCAGCACACGTTCTACCGTATCTACCACTGCCTGAGTTTGTGGATCGATCTCAATATTGACGCGTGCGCCGAGTTTTTTCTTCCCAAGGGTAGTGCGTTCCAGTGTTTCCGGAATTAAATGGACGCAAAAACGCGTTGGCGTTACTTCGCCGACTGTCAGGCTAATACCATCGATGCCAATAAATCCTTTGTACAGGATATATTTCATCAGCTGACTATCCTGGACTTTAAACCAGATCTGGCGATTATTTTCCGAGGTTAATATTTTAGCCACTTCAGCGGTGGTCATAATATGACCTGACATTAAGTGTCCGCCAATTTCATCGCTAAATTTCGCCGCCCGCTCAACATTTACCCAATCCCCCACGTTTAAATCGCCAAGATTGGTAATACGTAACGTTTCTTTCATCAGGTCAAAACTGACATGGTTGCCGTTAATCTCCGTCACGGTCAGGCAGCAACCGTTATGCGCCACGGACGCACCGGTTTCCAGACCGTCCAGCATGTAGTCAGGTAACTCAACCACATGTGTGCGAAAATTTGGTTTCTCGTCAATCGACACCAGTTTTGCGGTGCCCTGTACAATCCCCGTAAACATACTCACAACTCCTGAAATCAGTTAAGACATTCTGTTCAGCACAATAGCAGGTGGAAAACGCCCTTACCAGTGAAGGGGTAAGAATGGCTATTTTTTCACTGGAGAATTAATAAATCCTCGCTACAATAGACTGAATTTCCCCTGCTTCTTCTTTTTGCTGCCCATTCAGGCGGCTTTTTAGTCTCTCATATAACTACAAATAAAAGGTGTTCACGTGCAGAAGTATATCAGTGAAGCGCGTCTGTTATTAGCATTAGCAATCCCGGTGATTCTCGCGCAAATCGCCCAAACTGCGATGGGTTTTGTCGATACCGTGATGGCGGGCGGCTATAGTGCCACCGACATGGCGGCGGTCGCTATCGGTACTTCTATCTGGCTTCCGGCGATCCTCTTTGGTCACGGGCTGCTGCTGGCATTAACGCCGGTTATCGCGCAATTAAATGGTTCCGGTCGACGTGAGCGCATTGCGCATCAGGTGCGACAAGGGTTCTGGCTGGCAGGTTTTGTTTCCGTTCTTATTATGCTGGTGCTGTGGAATGCGGGTTACATTATCCGATCTATGGAAAATATCGACCCGGCTCTGGCGGACAAAGCCGTGGGTTATTTGCGTGCATTGCTGTGGGGCGCACCGGGCTATCTGTTCTTCCAGGTTGCCCGTAACCAGTGTGAAGGTCTGGCAAAAACCAAGCCGGGTATGGTGATGGGCTTTATCGGCCTGCTGGTGAACATTCCGGTGAACTATATCTTTATTTATGGTCATTTCGGTATGCCAGAGCTCGGTGGCGTTGGTTGTGGCGTAGCTACAGCGGCGGTGTATTGGGTCATGTTCCTTGCCATGGTTTCTTACATTAAACGCGCCCGCTCGATGCGCGATATCCGTAACGAAAAAGGCACCGCGAAACCCGATCCTGCGGTTATGAAACGACTGATTCAACTCGGTTTGCCGATTGCACTGGCACTGTTCTTTGAAGTAACGCTGTTTGCCGTCGTGGCTCTGTTAGTGTCTCCGCTCGGTATTGTTGATGTCGCAGGACATCAGATTGCCCTGAACTTTAGTTCACTGATGTTCGTGCTTCCCATGTCGCTGGCGGCAGCGGTAACTATCCGCGTAGGTTATCGTCTGGGTCAGGGTTCAACGCTGGATGCACAAACAGCAGCGCGGACCGGCCTTATGGTGGGTGTCTGTATGGCGACTCTGACGGCCATATTCACAGTTTCACTGCGGGAGCAAATCGCCCTCTTGTATAACGACAATCCCGAGGTTGTAACGCTGGCTGCGCATTTGATGTTGCTGGCGGCGGTATATCAGATTTCTGACTCAATCCAGGTGATTGGCAGTGGGATTTTGCGTGGTTATAAAGATACGCGTTCCATTTTCTATATCACCTTTACGGCTTACTGGGTGCTGGGCTTGCCAAGCGGCTATATTCTGGCACTGACCGATCTGGTTGTTGAGCCTATGGGGCCAGCAGGCTTCTGGATAGGGTTTATTATCGGCCTGACATCGGCAGCTATTATGATGATGCTGCGAATGCGTTTCCTGCAACGTCTGCCATCAACCATCATTCTGCAACGAGCAGCTCGCTAGTAAAGATAAGGCGCAACCTTCACGGGTTGCGCCTGTGTTTTTACGCAGGCTGGAGCGTTGCGCCAATCCCGTCTTCGTCTGGCTGTAATTTCAGTGCGTTACACAAAGTTTGCCGACTGGCATCGGTTATCTCAACGTGTATATCACCGTTAACATCCCCTTTAACATTGATGAAGTCAGGTGAAATCTCTTTCGCACTGGTTTGCAGGCAAATCGCTCCCTCTCCGCGCAGGTGTTTCACTTTCAGTTGCACATGCGTTGCCGCATCAGTGATCAGCCACAGTTTTCCACCATTCAGATTGATGTTACCAATATTGAAAGTGACACTGTCACCTTTTACCGTACTGCCATCGAAAATCAACACACCGCCCTGCTGTACAGTAATCGATGATTGTTGCAGATCTGCGCCATAGCCAATAATCATTGAAGCGCCGTCCAGTAATGCAACACTCCCGGTCAGTTCAACCGGTGCGCGATCTTCCTCTACGACAAAATTTTCGTCCGCGCTGGTGGGTGACAACAAGATCACTGTCCCACCTTGTATTACCGCGTTTTCCAGCGTACCAGCATGCACTTCAGCCCGACCACCTACATTAACGGACAAGTTTTGCGTCTTACCGGAACTATAGAGCTGAAGGCCATCCGTCCCCAGACGATAAATGGCTCCATTCTCAACAATAGTGTTAGAGTCTTCACCACCGAGATTATTCATTGTGCCACCAGCAAGCAACGTATCACTGGCTTTCCCCGCCAGCATAAAAACGCCGCCCTGATTGATCTCACAATTACTGGCTTCTCCACCTGGATACACCAACAATTCACCACCTTCATCTACCACAACCTCAGAGGTCGTCCCGTTGACCAACAGGCCGCCCTCTTGATCGAGAATGATTTTTTCCGCGCGATGGCCTTCCAGTACACGCAGGTTACCGCCATTTTCCAGCAACAAACCGCAGGCATAACCTTGATCAACGCTAAATTTACCTTCTGGATGGCGGCCATTAACCGTAGCGAGCGTAGAGAGACTAATTGCGCCTCCCTCGGACTGAACAATGTCTGTGGCAATGGCACCGTCACTGACCGATAGCGTGCCATTGTTGCCGTACTGTGTGCATTTGGCGATCCCACCGGTTGCCACTTTCAACCAACCGGCCCCCGTGACCACGGTATTTTCGGCTCTTGCGCCAGCTTCAACAATTAACTCACCTTCAGTAAGTTGCGTCGCGCCAATGACCTCGCCGGTCTTAACAATTTGCACGTTCCCGTCGCTCATCAAGTTTTTCGCATCAGATCCCATGATTTATTCCTTTGCTGCATCTGTGTGCCTTTATTGCTACCTAAGTGTAAAGGCTACGGAGGATTTATCCACGACAGATTTTGAGATAGTGGCAAACAACTCTGTTTAAACTCTGATACACAGATTATTGGGTTGTGTCAGATGTAAATGCGATCCTGAATAAAAATCGCCCTTGCAAATCAACAAAATATAGCCAATTTGCTTAAAAGCTCTGCAAACGGTCGAAATACCGCAGAAAAATACGTTTTGCCTCTTGCCACCTTCCCACTCTGCCGCTAATATTCGTCCCCGTTGTCACCTACAACGTTGCGTTCATAGCTCAGTTGGTTAGAGCACCACCTTGACATGGTGGGGGTCGTTGGTTCGAGTCCAATTGAACGCACCATCCTGCGTCCGTAGCTCAGTTGGTTAGAGCACCACCTTGACATGGTGGGGGTCGGTGGTTCGAGTCCACTCGGACGCACCAGATTTTCTTAATCTGGTCTTCTCCTTTTTCCCTCTGTTTCTTCTCTGTATCCAATACGTTAAAAGATTTACACTGTCTTCGTATGCGTTATCAGAAGGAGAATCGCTATGGCAACTTTGTTACAACTTCATTTTGCTTTTAATGGCCCATTTGGCGACGCAATGGCTGAGCAGCTTAAACCGCTTGCTGAGTCAATTAATCAGGAACCTGGTTTTCTGTGGAAGGTATGGACAGAAAGTGAAAAGAACCACGAAGCCGGTGGGATCTACCTTTTCACTGATGAAAAAAGCGCCCTTGCCTATCTGGAAAAACATACTGCCCGACTGAAAAATCTCGGCGTTGAGGAAGTTGTCGCCAAAGTTTTCGATGTCAATGAGCCACTGAGTCAAATCAATCAGGCAAAACTCGCCTGACAGATTTTAACCAAGGGCGGTTAGCGCCCTTTTCATCCCTGTCTGAAATTTCTCAAATTCTAAAAATTTCAACCAAACTTATCTGATAACACTAAATTCGAAAGAATGCGTACAGGTAAGTAACAATGAAAAAAATTGCTATTGTGGGTGCCGGGCCTACGGGGATCTACACCTTATTCTCGCTTCTACAGCAACAAACTCCACTTTCTATTTCTATCTTCGAGCAGGCTGACGAAGCCGGTGTCGGGATGCCATACAGTGATGAGGAAAACTCAAAACTGATGCTGGCAAATATTGCCAGTATTGAAATACCGCCGATTTATTGTACGTATCTCGAATGGCTACAAAAGCAAGAAGCCAGCCATCTCCAGCGTTATGGCGTTAAAAAAGAAACCTTGCACGATCGCCAGTTTTTACCGCGTATTCTGCTGGGCGAATATTTCCGCGATCAATTTTTACGATTAGTAGACCAGGCACGACAGCAAAAATTTGCAGTGGCTGTTTATGAATCATGCCAGGTTACCGATCTGCAAATTATAAATGCTGGCGTCATGCTCGCTACAAATCAGGATTTACCCAGCGAGACGTTTGATTTAGCAGTGATCGCGACGGGTCACGTCTGGCCTGATGAAGAAGAAGCAACCAGAACGTATTTTCCCAGCCCGTGGTCAGGCCTGATGGAAGCAAAGGTCGATGCGTGTAAGGTGGGTATTATGGGAACATCCTTGAGCGGACTGGATGCGGCAATGGCAGTGGCTATTCAACATGGTTCATTTATTGAAGATGATAAACAACATGTTATTTATCAACTCAATAACACAAGTGAAAAGCTAAGTATTACGCTAATGTCACGCACGGGTATTTTACCGGAAGCCGATTTCTATTGCCCTATTCCCTACGAGCCCTTACACATCGTCACTGAACAGGCATTAAATGCGGAGATTCAAAAAGGCGAAGAGGGCCTTTTGGATCGAGTATTCGAATTAATAGTAGAGGAAATCAAATTTGCTGATCCAGACTGGAGCCAACGCATAGCCTTAGAGAGCCTGAATGTCGATTCCTTTGCTCAAGCCTGGTTTGCCGAGCGCAAACAACGCGACCCATTCGACTGGGCAGAAAAAAATCTCCAGGAAGTCGAACGCAATAAACGAGAAAAACATACTGTTCCCTGGCGTTATGTCATTCTGCGCCTGCATGAAGCCGTACAGGAAATTGTTCCTCATCTGAATGAACACGACCATAAACGGTTCAGTAAAGGCCTTGCCCGGGTTTTCATCGATAATTATGCGGCAATCCCTTCAGAGTCTATTCGTCGACTACTGGCCTTACGTGAAGCGGGAATCATTCATATTCTCGCCCTCGGTGAAGACTACGAAATGGAAATTAATGAGTCGCGCACCGTCCTGAAAACGGAAGACGATAGCTACTCGTTTGACGTTTTTATTGATGCCCGCGGGCAGCGTCCGCTTAAAGTGAAAGATATTCCTTTCCCTGGACTACGCGAACAATTACAGAAAACAGGGGATGAAATCCCTGATGTTGGCGAAGATTATACGCTACAGCAACCCGAAGAAATTCGTGGGCGCGTAGCGTTCGGCGCGTTGCCCTGGTTGATGCACGACCGGCCATTCGTACAGGGACTTACGGCATGTGCAGAAATTGGTGAGGCGATGGCTCAGGCGGTCGTAAAGCCTGCATCCCGTGCTCGTCGGCGTCTTTCGTTTGATCAAATGTAAAGCTATCAGCACTCAACAAACTGATGCTGTTCATTAAGGCGATAGCGGACTCCGGCTCGAATATTGTTTTCACCTTCAATGGCGACGGCGAAGCGAACTCTTTCGCCGTCATGATATGCCAGTGCGGCGCTTCCCCCTGGCCCGAGAATAATTGAGTCGACCACGCCCGTGCTCACTATTGTTGAATCTTCACCGCTGGCAATGATGTGTACATTGTCGCCGCTGTTGGCAATTCTGGCGTTTGCGCCAAAGCTGGCGATTTGCACCAGGTCACCATTACTGGCGACATGACACCGTTCACCCAATGTGCAAACGCGTACTCGCATTCCGGTATTCGCAATCCGACTACTATCTCCAGCGCTGCTTATCCGCGAAGAATTACCGGTTACAGCAACCCGTGCGCGTTCACCGGAGCTGCCAATGTGACTGTTAAAGCCGACACTTCCAATCCGCACGCTATAACCCATACTGGCAATTTGCGCGGCATACCCAGCAGTTGCGATTCTGGCATTATCCTCACAACAGCCGATGCGAGCATGATCGTCGCTGCGGGCAAACTGACTGCAAAATGGTCTCTCTCCGGGATCTATGGCCAGTTTTTGCATAGAAGAAACTTCCTGATGCGCGAAGTTTTCATCCGCCAGCCATTTTTTCCACGCATACTCAACCAGACTCTCCGCCCAGTCCGTATATCCTTCCTCAATAAGTGCATGATGAATATCGGCATAACTACCGCCGCGTGGGAAATGGCGCAGGAACCAGCGATACATCACCGCTCCGATACGCCATTCTCGCAGGTCTGCTCGTGTAATGATCATTCGTTAGTGCCGGTGATAGCCATCGACCATGCTTTTAAAGGTTTCGTGTGGCGTACGCCCCGTGGTGCAAAGATAAAGATGACCGAAGATAAAAAAGAGGCTTATAAATGCCAGAGCAAAATGCGCCTGCAATAACCAGTATCTTACGCCAGGAAACACATCTCCCACGGCTTGCGGATAGAGACACAGCAGCCCCGTCAATAGTAACAACGGCAGCAATCCATACATGACACCAATATAGGCAACCTGCTGTAAGGGATTAAATTTAGACTGGGTTGTTGCCGGGAAAGGATGTTCTTCCCCCTGCATAATGCCAAACAAATAGAATCGCGTTTGTTTTGCCGCTCGCTCCAGCCAACCCTGACGACGAATGCGATAGTGGTGACCATTACCCCCAACGGCATTGATCAGAACAAAGCCGAGCCAGCATGCCAGTAACAAAAATCCGCAAACTTCATGCACCGCAACCAGACTTTTAACCGCAGTTGCTCCCACCAGCGCAAAGTGATTTATCAGCCCACTTGCCAGCAACAATACAAAGAGTAACGCATTCGACCAGTGCCATAATCTGACCGCTTTGCTGTAAAGATAAATCTTCTCACCATGATCGGTGGCTGATTTCTTCACGCCACGAGCACGAAGCAAGGCATGCAGCCCCAGCACCAACCACATCCCTACCAGCAATAGTCCGGCAATGATCAACCACACCGGCCAAAATTCGGGAGTGAACTGTGGCACATAGTTCGCCAACTGGCTCTGAAACTGTTCAGCATGTTGCGACGGGTTCATACATTTTCCTTTTTAATCAAATGTTGACCGAATCGGCGATACAGATGCGGTTTCCCGGCACCAGGTAGCTGATATTGATAATATTTATTTTCTTGCAACCACGCTTGAATTTCTGGGCTATCTTCGCGACCAAAGATCAATGCATGTTCCGGGCAGGCGCTAACGCAAATGGGCGGAAAGCCTTTTGCTAGTCGGGACTCAGCGCAGAAATCACATTTATCTGCCACTTTAGTGACAGGGTTAAGGTAGCGAACCTGATACGGGCAAGCGCCAATGCAATAACTGCAGCCGATGCACTGCGATTTTTCTACCCGCACGATCCCCTGCATATCACGCCATGACGCTCCTGTTGGGCAAACGTCGATGCAAGGAGCATCTTCACAGTGCTGGCATGACTGGCGAAAAAAGTGATACTGCGTTTCGTTGTCGTTATCGGTGACTGGAATGTGTGCTATCGATAAACGGCTTCCCTGAGCGGGGACGTGGTTAGTTTTACGGCATGCGCGGGCGCAAATATTACAGCCATTGCACCGTGACTCGTCATGAATCATGGCATACCGAACTTCCTTTTCTTGCCTCGTGTTCGCTAACAGAGAAGACGCAGAACCAGTAAAAAAGATTACTGTTCCCATCCCCAGAACAAATTTGCGTCGAGTGAAGGACATCTGATTATCCCCTAATGCAGTGGCTGCAACTGTCCACCCTATCCATGACATCTCCCTGAAATTTCAGGGGTTCTGAAACTGCTCTACCTCGAACCATTCGCATAAGCCATAAGCTTTGCCATAGGTCATAAATCGCTCGCTAAACAAGTACAACACCGCCGTCGATGGCTCCACCTGCCGTATATCGGCATATTCAGGTGCAACATCCATCGCGGCGATCGCGGCTTCAATCTGCGCTTCCTGGAAGTAATATGGCGCTTGCATCAGCATGGCGACTTTGTAAGGACGAGGATACGTCTGGCACTCAAAACGAACGGCGTGTGCAATAGCGCGACAAATGTCCTGCTCCACAACTTGCAAAGACATCGCCGCGTAGTTTTCACTCATGGCCTGCGTTGAGTAATAGTAATCATCCTGGCTTCCCGTCATACACGCGATATCCGCGTAGTCTCCGTTCTGCTTAATGTTTTCCAGCAAAACTGACAGTTCCTCTTCTGCAACCGAATAGGGTGGCGAGAGAAACACGGCGCGCGCCACCAGCTGCCCAGCCGCAGAATGCTGGCGAATGAACTCTGCCAGGATTTCAGCAGGTTCTGGTTCTGTGATGTCTTCACTTACCGTATCAACGGGGTGGCGCATCCCCTGCAACCATTGCCGCTTCGCCTCGTCAATTTCGCTGACTTCCGCTAACGGCAAGACATCCTGATGGTTCATCTCACCCATTCCTTACGCAGGCAGTAGATTGTGTGCTGCCAGATCGGCGGCAATATCTTCCAGCCCCAGACGCTGCAATGTTTCGCGGGTCGGACAACCAAGCTGTGGGTCCCAGCCCATTTCTTTGTAGAACATCGTGAGCGAAGCATGCATATCGTCACGATCCATTTTGTCAGTACCTTCAGTAAAGACCGGGATCTGCGGATCCTTGTCGAATACCCAGGAACAGATAAGATCGTGTTCATTACGCATATCTTTGGTTTGCATCAGTTTTACCGTGTAGGCGCGATGCAACGTAAAGATACGCTCTGCAGCTAAATCTAATTTTTCCTGAGTCATATCTTCGCCAGTGATCGCTTTGAAGAATTTGGCTTCAAGCGCCAGATCGCCCCGATAATTACGGCTTTTCAGCGGCGAAACGGTCATTGGCCAGACCCAGTTGCACAGGGTGACGGCGTTATGCAAACAGACCCGCAACAGCGACCACTTAGCATATTTAATTTTTGCGTCATTGATTGGCGTGTAGTTTTTGGTTTCATCGTAAGCATCTTCAGAACCAAAAAGCTCTTTCGCCACTTCACGTTGCAGTTTCAATGGCAAACCGGAACCAATGAAGTTGATATGGGTATGCGTCATGCAGTCACGGTTGAACATACAGTTAACAATGGAGCCGACCTGCGCTGACGCTTCATTGGCGTGGTGAACTGGATAGCCAAACGGCGACCAGAGTTTATTTTTCGCGTAGCCCCAGTACTCTTCACCCAAATTCCAGCGTTCTGCGATAGCATATGAACCATCAGCCAGGTGACTCAGCTCACCCACACGATGCGCCAGACGGTAGTAAAAATCTTTAATGAAGTTAACGTCACCCGCTTCCAGTTGATCCCAGCGAATTTCCGCATACTCTTCAGCAGGCAGAACACGCTTGAACACCCCTTTGCTGTAACAATAGGTAAAGTCGCGATGCAGCTGACCGTAGTTACACCATAGGCCGTAGTCATCGAACAGATTCAAACCAACCAGGTTACCAATCACACGACCATCGTCTTTATCTTCAAAATCTTTCGGACCGTTCGGGAAGATGGTGGTATGGACAAAGTTTGCAACACAAGTGTTACCACCTGTGCTGGGCACGCCAAACTCTTTCACCCGAGGAATATTCATTTGGGTCATACAACGGATCGGGCAAGAGTGGCAGCCGCTCATTTTTACTGTGTATTTCTCTGCCGCCGGACCTAAGTCAAAAACGGATTTATAGGTACGAAAGCCGACCGTGTTCTGATTGCCTGGCGGAATTTCCCCCGTTTCAATCGGACCACCTTCAGCCGCGCCCCAAAACAGCCCTTTACGTGCTGTCCAACGTGATTTGGGATCTGAATACTCTGCCCACGATTGCGGCGTACTTGGCACGACATGGTTGTTATTCGCACCGATAAGTTCAGTCATCATGTAATCGTTGAGACGCTTCATCTCCTGATGATCGGCAATGTTGACCCCTTTCGTCCCTTCAACCGCAATCGCTTTCAGGTTTTTCGAACCCATTATTGCGCCAGTTCCCGCACCACCGCTGTGGTTACGGCTATTCAACATGCCAGAGAGAGGAACAAGGTTTTCCCCAGCCTGACCAATAGCCGCCACACAGGTTTCAGGGCTGGTCAATCGACAAATCTCTTCCGTAGTTGCGCGCGTCCCTTTTCCCCATAAGAAATCGGCTTTTTCCAGGCTAACTTTGTCATCTTTAATATTCAGCCATACCGGTGCTTTCGCTTTCCCTTCGATAATAATGACGTCGTATCCAGCGAATTTCATTTGCGCTGCAAAAAAGCCCCCCATATGGGCATCGACGACTAAATTTCCTTTGGTAAAAGTAGAAAGTGAGGTGATATTTACGCGAGAACTGCAGGGGGCACCAGATCCAGTTAATGGGCCGGTAGCAAAGACTAATTTATTAGCTTCATCGAAAGGTTTCGTGCCTGGCGGTACTTCGTCATACATAATTTTGTAGCCGAAGCCCATACCACCGACAAAACTTTTAAACTTACTGGAATCTTCGAGGGTAATATTTCCTGTCGTGAGATTGACTCTTAATATATTACCTGTCCAACCGTTAGCCATGATTTTTTCCTTTGCAAGATTCACACAGTAATATCTTTCCACTCGATAATTTTTAACGCCCCTGTTGGGCAGGCGTTTGCGCATTCACCGCATAACACACATTTCGAGGATTTTTTACTTTCGGTATTTACGGTGGCCATCATCCACGGGCATGCCGTCGTACAGGCGCTACAACCAATACAACGTTTATGATCGACGGTAATACAGCCTTCTTCCTGTTGCCAGGTAATCGCACCAATCGGGCAGACATTCATGCATTGCGGTTCTTTGCATTGACGGCAGGTGTCCGCGGTATAGTTGAGATCGCCATACAGGCCGCCACCAGAGCCAACCCCGTTATCGCCAAAGAAATAATTGCGATGGATTTTGATACGGGAGAAGAATGTCCCTACTGAGCCATCGTTGAAGTTGGTACAAGAGATTTCACAGCGGTGGCAACCCGTGCATCGCGCACGTTGGGTCACCAGCACCCCTTTGGGTGTATTTATCAACCCTACTGTGCCGCTATCAATATCTTCCTGTTTGCAACCCAAAAGTGAAAGTAACGCAGGGGCAATTGTTAGACCAGCAAGGCCTTTTCCTGATATACGCAAGAATTCTAATCGCGTTAAGCCAATATCTAATAGTGGACGATCAACCGGGTTCATTTATTTCGCATCCTCTTCGCAAACACAGTGCTGACAATTCAGCAGCCTGATATTAAGCATTCAACTAATACGCTGCTGACTCTGTCCCCAACACCAGATATTTTCCCTAACCCGATAGTGTATGAGAAAAGATTTAACGCTGATAAACTAATCCTTTATGGTTAGGAGGAAAAATAATGTGATTATTCTGAGCTCTTAACATTGATCGTTATCAATTAAAATCACAAAGCAAGAAATTATAAGTGAACTGATATTTATTATCATTTGAAATAAATTTAACTTAAGCGACAATTATTTGTGACGTTCACTACAGAAAATAAAAATAACATTAGCGCTATAAATTAAAATACATACCGACATTTGTATAATTTCAGCAGTTGTTATTTAGAATGATTAACTGGACTGCAACTGAACTCAAAATATCAGGATGAAGCTTACCGCCTCATCCTGAATGGTCATTTAACCAGTGCGTTAATGACGGTTTCCATCGCCTGCTTTTCCAGCTCACTGCGCTGAATGCGTTTATTGGCTAATGCTGTACGTAATACGCCTGCGATAACAATATGCTTTGGTTCCTGCCCCAGATCGCGCATTTCCAGCACAACTTTACCGACAACTCTGCACATCTCTCGGTACAGTTCATCCTCTTTTGTCCGATTTCCCATTATTTATACCTATTTATCATGCCAGCTATCAGCATATATCAATCTAATCAATTAAACAAAAACCAAAGAAAATCAGACAAATAACGCGATAAATTATTTTCACTGTAGCAATTGAGCGATGATGTATTTATGCACCGGATGAACTCTCACTTATCCTCACACTGACAACCCAGGCACCAGACGTTGCGCAAACAACGAGGTTTTTGCGTAACCCTTTCCCTGTAACGTTAAATCTTTGATAACAATTTATTGTCTTACAAGTTGTATATTTTTTGAAACGCTGTTTTTGTTTTCCTTTTGGATTAATTTCAGCGTATAATGCGCGCCAATTGACTCTTGAATGGTTTCAGCACTTTGGACTGTAGAACTCAACGACTCAAAAACAGGCACTCACGTTGGGCTGAGACACAAGCACACATTCCTCTGCACGCTTTTTCGATGTCACCTATCCTTAGAGCGAGGCACCACCACTTTCGTAATACCGGATTCGCTTTCCGGCAGTGCGCCCAGAAAGCAAGTTTCTCCCATCCTTCTCAACTTAAAGACTAAGACTGTCATGAAAAAGACCAAAATTGTTTGCACCATCGGACCGAAAACCGAATCTGAAGAGATGTTAGCTAAAATGCTGGACGCTGGCATGAACGTTATGCGTCTGAACTTCTCTCATGGTGACTATGCAGAACACGGTCAGCGCATTCAGAATCTGCGCAACGTGATGAGCAAAACCGGTAAAACCGCCGCTATCCTGCTTGATACCAAAGGTCCGGAAATCCGCACCATGAAACTGGAAGGCGGTAACGACGTTTCTCTGAAAGCGGGTCAGACCTTTACTTTCACCACTGATAAATCTGTTATCGGCAACAGCGAAATGGTTGCGGTAACGTATGAAGGTTTCACTACTGACCTGTCTGTTGGCAACACCGTACTGGTTGACGATGGTCTGATCGGTATGGAAGTTACCGCCATTGAAGGTAACAAAGTTATCTGTAAAGTGCTGAACAACGGCGACCTGGGCGAAAACAAAGGTGTGAACCTGCCAGGCGTTTCCATTGCCCTGCCAGCACTGGCTGAAAAAGACAAACAGGACCTGATCTTTGGTTGCGAACAAGGCGTAGACTTTGTTGCTGCTTCCTTTATTCGTAAGCGTTCTGACGTTATCGAAATCCGTGAGCACCTGAAAGCGCACGGCGGCGAAAACATCCAAATCATCTCCAAAATCGAAAACCAGGAAGGCCTCAACAACTTCGACGAAATCCTCGAAGCCTCTGACGGCATCATGGTTGCGCGTGGCGACCTGGGTGTAGAAATCCCGGTAGAAGAAGTTATCTTCGCCCAGAAGATGATGATCGAAAAATGTATCCGTGCACGTAAAGTCGTTATCACTGCGACCCAGATGCTGGATTCCATGATCAAAAACCCACGCCCGACTCGCGCAGAAGCAGGTGACGTTGCAAACGCCATCCTCGACGGTACTGACGCAGTGATGCTGTCTGGTGAATCCGCAAAAGGTAAATACCCGCTGGAAGCGGTTTCTATCATGGCGACCATCTGCGAACGTACCGACCGCGTGATGAACAGCCGTCTCGAGTTCAACAATGACAACCGTAAACTGCGCATTACCGAAGCGGTATGCCGTGGTGCCGTTGAAACTGCTGAAAAACTGGATGCCCCGCTGATCGTGGTTGCTACCCAGGGCGGTAAATCTGCTCGCGCAGTACGTAAATACTTCCCGGATGCCACCATCCTGGCACTCACCACCAACGAAAAAACGGCTCATCAAT
This sequence comes from Escherichia sp. MOD1-EC6021, assembly GCF_002965245.1. Lineage (NCBI taxonomy): Bacteria > Pseudomonadati > Pseudomonadota > Gammaproteobacteria > Enterobacterales > Enterobacteriaceae > Escherichia > Escherichia sp. MOD1-EC6021. Next base: position 105,923 of record NZ_PTRU01000002.1, read on the forward strand.
TGGTACTGAGCAAAGGCGTTGTGCCGCAGCTGGTTAAAGAGATCACTTCTACTGATGATTTCTACCGTCTGGGTAAAGAACTGGCTCTGCAGAGCGGTCTGGCACACAAAGGTGACGTCGTAGTTATGGTTTCTGGTGCACTGGTACCGAGCGGCACTACTAACACCGCATCTGTTCACGTCCTGTAATATTGCTTTTGTGAATTAATTTGTATATCGAAGCGCCCTGATGGGCGCTTTTTTTATTTAATCGATAACCAGAAGCAATAAAAAATCAAATCGGATTTCACTATATAATCCCACTTTATCTAAGATGAATCCGATGGAAGCATCCTGTTTTCTCTCAATTTTTTTATCTAAAACCCAGCGTTCGATGCTTCTTTGAGCGAACGATCAAAAATAAGTGCCTTCCCATCAAAAAAATATTCTCAACATAAAAAACTTTGTGTAATACTTGTAACGCTACATGGAGATTAACTCAATCTAGAGGGTATTAATAATGAAAGCTACTAAACTGGTACTGGGCGCGGTAATCCTGGGTTCTACTCTGCTGGCAGGTTGCTCCAGCAACGCTAAAATCGATCAGCTGTCTTCTGACGTTCAGACTCTGAACGCTAAAGTTGACCAGCTGAGCAACGACGTGAACGCAATGCGTTCCGACGTTCAGGCTGCTAAAGATGACGCAGCTCGTGCTAACCAGCGTCTGGACAACATGGCTACTAAATACCGCAAGTAATAGTACCTGTGAAGTGAAAAATGGCGCACATTGTGCGCCATTTTTTTTGCCTGCCATTTACCGCTACTGCGTCGCGCGTAACATATTCCCTTGTTCTGGTTCACCATTCTGCGCTGACTCTACTGAAGGCGCATTGCTGGCTGCGGGAGTTGCTCCACTGCTCACCGCAACCGGATACCCTGCCCGACGATACAACGCTTTATCGACTAATTTCTGATCTACACCCTTATTGTCTTTAAATTGCGTAAAGCCTGCTGGTAGTGTGTATGGCATTGTCTGAACGTTCTGCTGTTCTTCTGCTGATAGTGGTCGATGTACTTCAACATAACGCATCCCGTTCGGTTCCACGGAATATTTCACCGGTTCGTTGATCACTTTCACCGGCGTTCCCGTCCGCACGCTGGAGAACAAGGCTTTAATATCCGGTGCATTCATGCGAATACACCCTGAACTGACGCGCAAACCGACGCTGTCCGGCGCACTGGTGCCATGAATGAGGTATTCGCCATTACCATGCGCGAGGCGCAGTGCGTAACGTCCTAGCGGGTTATTTGGCCCGGCAGGAACGACGGGCGGTAATTTAATGCCACGCTCCAGCGAACGCTGACGAATGCCCGCCGTAGGCGTCCAGGTTGGGTTAGGGATTTTCTGCCCCACACGCGTTTCCATCACTGGCGTTTCCAGCCCCTGCAATCCAATACCTATCGGATAGACCTGCACGATATTTTCTCCCGGCGGATAATAATAAAGGCGCAGCTCTGCAAGGTTAACGATAATCCCCTGACGCGGCGCATCAGGCAATAACAGTTGCGAAGGAATCGTTATCGTCGTACCGGGTTTTGGCACCGGAGCGATAGTGTTATTGGCTTCAAGTATCAACATTGCCGCAGTATCAAAACGTCGGGCGATGGCCTGAAGGTTTTTATCCCCTTCTTGCACCGTATACGTTTGATTTTGCCCAACCAGTCGGCTTCCGGTTGGTGGTAGCGGATAATCAACCGCCCAGGCAGCCTGAATGGTGCTAAAAGCGCCGATAAGCGTGAGTGTAAGCAAAGACGCGCGTTTCATTGTAAACCTCCTGTATTTGCCGGAGACTCACGCTGAAACGTCGGATGGCGCTTATGTTCACCTGAAACCAAAACACTCCTGTGCAGGCCAGTGTAAACATTGACCACCCGGCAATGTGAGTCAACCGGATGAAAGCTGTCCCTTTAGTTTAGCTAAGTGCAGCGGCTTTGGCGCGAATTGCGCGAATCATCGCTTCCAGACCTTGTGAGCGTGATGGGGTGAGATGTTGGGTGAGCGCCATTTTTTCAAACCACGGGCGCACATCGAAATTGACAATATCCTGCGGTGTCATTTGATCGTAAAGAATAAAGACAACCGCAATAAGCCCTTTCACAATGGCCGCATCGCTGTCGCCCTGTAATTCAATAATTCCCTGCGCATTTTGACGCATCACAATCCATACCTGACTCTGGCAGCCCTGGATGCTATTTTGCGGGCTTCTGTCTTCGTCGTGTAATTCTGGCAGACGCTGGCCCAGCTCAATAATGTAGAGATATTTCTCTTCCCAATTGGCGCAGCGTAAAAAATTACGCAGCAATTTTTCTTTATCCGGCAATACAGCCATAGTGCCTCCCTGTTATCCCAGCAAACGGTGAATACGTTGCAATCCGGTCACCAGACGATCAACTTCTTCATGGGTGTTATACATGGCCAGCGACGCCCGACACATAGCAGGGACGTTGTAATAGGCCATTAATGGCATTGCGCAGTGATGTCCGGTACGTACTGCAATACCGTAGTTATCAAGAAAACTGCCGACGTCATAGGCGTGGTGTTTGCCGAGATTAAAGGCAATAACGCCAAGCCTGTTCTGTGGACCATAGAGAGTGAGATCCGGTACAGACTCCAGCTGTGATAGCGCGTAGTGCATCAGATTCTGTTCATACTCGGCTATATTATTAAGCCCCAGCCCCGAAACATACTCGAGTGCCGCGCCAAGACCAATGATGCCTCCGGTATTGGGTGTGCCGGCTTCAAACCGCCACGGTGCTTTAGTCCAGGTAGTCCCTTCACTCAGGCTGACGGTGGCGATCATAGAACCGCCCCCTTCCCACGGCGGCATCTCCTGCAACAAGGCTTCTTTGACATAAAGAATGCCAATTCCAGTGGGGCCATACAGTTTATGCCCGGAGAACACGTAAAAATCGCAATCCAGCGCCTGAACGTCCACCGGATGATGCATCACCGCCTGAGCGCCATCCACCAGTACTTTTGCGCCATGTTGGTGTGCAAGGGTGATCATCTCGGCCAGCGGATTTTCTGTCCCAAGCACGTTGGAGACATGGGTAATTGCCAGCAGGCGAGTTTTCTCATCGAACAGATTAGGCAGTATCTCCAGCTGCAACGTACCGTCGGGGTTGAGAGGAATCACACGCAGCTCTGCACCCACTCGCGCGCAAAGCATTTGCCAGGGAACAATGTTAGCGTGGTGCTCCATCTGGCTGATGATGATGTTATCGCCCGCTCGCACGTTGCTGTTGCCCCAGCTATTGGCGACCAGGTTAATGCCTTCCGTGGTACCGCGGACAAACACCAATTCTTCCGCGGAACGGGCATTGATAAACAGCGAAGCACGCTTGCGCACGTTCTCCATTTTCTCGGTCGCCTGGGCGCTTAAGGTATGAATACCGCGATGCACCGCCGCGTAACCATGACGATAAAACTCAGCCTCGGCATCAATCACCTGGCTCGGTTTCTGCGCACTGGCAGCGCTGTCGAGATAAGCCAGCGGCAAACCGTTTACCTCACGAGAAAGCACCGGAAAGTCGGCCCGCACTTTGTCGACGGAAAAAGTCATCTTGCACCTCCTGGCAGTCGTTGACCGATTCGGGCCAGCACCTGCTGTTTAAGCCCCTCATCACGCAGTGCTTCCGTCAGTTCGGCAGCAAAGGCGTAAATGATCATCTGCTGGGCATCTTGCCGATTGATCCCGCGCGAGCGCAGATAGAACATCTGTTCATCATCAATACGCCCCACCGTCGCGCCGTGGCTGCATTTCACATCATCTGCATAGATTTCCAGCTGCGGTTTCGTATCCACTTCTGCCAGTTTGCCCATCAGCAGATTATTGTTGGTCATCTGACCATCCGTTTTGATGGCGTGCTGCGCGACGTTGATCAAACCGTTAAATACCGCGCGGCCTTTGTCGCTGACGATAGTTTTGTGCAACTGTCGGCTGTTACAAAAACCTTTATTGTGTTCCAGCCAGGTACGGGTATCACACACCTCGTTTTTCACCGGCATCACCAGACTATTGATCCGCAGCGTGCTGTTTTCGCCATTGAGTTGCGTACTGGTGTTGTGTCGTAACACTGCGCCACCAAGCAGGAAACTGTGGCTAAATGCGGTAGCATCGTCAGCCAGCAATAAATCGTTATGGGCAAAGTGGTGACTGACCGGGTTTTCAAACGCCAGCTTGATATGCTGCAAGTGCGCGTTCGCTGCGACATTGATGGTAAAGCGCGCTCCGGTGAAATGACGAGCATCATTAAGGCTGACAAAATGTTCGATCACCGTCGCTTCGGCACCTTCCGCCAGATCCAGATGATGTCGGTAATGGGCAGTGTTCACCTCTTCACCTGCCACGCCCTGGGTAATATGCATTAACAGCAATGGCTTTGCCGGTCGTTGACCGCGCTTCACGGCGATATGCGTCACGCTTTGCGCCAGGCTTTCCGTCAGATGGAGAAATACTTCCGCCTGAATAGCATCGGGCAATCCCTGACGGTCGTCGTTAATGCTCACTTCATACCCGCTGCCTTCAGTTGTATCGCTAAGTTCTGGCACGTAGCGTCCATCAACATAAACCAGCCGCACAGCGTCTAATGTTAACGCTAAGGCATCACGCTGCTGTGGGGATATCTCTCCCGCAATGCTGACAAACTGGCTATTGGTCAGCCCTTCCAGCGGCGTATATTTCCAGTTTTCATGTTTACGTGTCGGCAGTCCGGTACGCAGCAATTGTTGTAAATGCTGCTGTGCTTGCGGGGAGCGTTTTGCACCCTCGGCTTCAAACAAATGATGCCACTGTTGCAGCACGTTACTGCTGTTCGGTAAGCCAGCCATAACCCTGCTCCTCCAGTTGTTTGACCAATGTGAAATCGCCGGATTTCACAATTCGTCCCTGATACAGCACATGGACGTAATCAGGCTTGATGTAGTCGAGAATGCGTTGGTAGTGCGTAACAATGATGAATGAACGCTTGCCGTCACGCAGCGAGTTCACGCCATCGGCAACCACTTTTAATGCGTCAATATCCAGCCCGGAGTCCGACTCATCAAGAATGCATAACTCCGGTTCCAGCACCGCCATTTGCAAAATATCGTTGCGCTTTTTCTCGCCGCCGGAAAAACCAACGTTTACCGAACGCGTTAATAAATCTTCCGGCATTTTCAGAAGAGCGATTTTCTCTTCCATCAAATCCTGAAAATCAAAGCGGTCGAGCGTTTCCTGGCCGCGATAGCTGCGTACCGCATTAAGTGCCGTTTGCAGGAAAAACTGGTTACTGACGCCGGGTATTTCCACCGGATACTGGAAGGCCATAAAGATGCCTTCGCCTGCACGTTCTTCCGGCGACAGCGCAAGCAAATCTTTGCCTTTAAACTCAACCGTGCCGCCCGTCACCTCATAATCTTCTCGCCCAGCAAGCGTTGCCGATAAGGTACTTTTGCCAGAACCGTTTGGCCCCATAATGGCGTGAACTTCGCCGGGACGAACGTCGAGGCTTAACCCACGCAGGATAGCTTTATCTTCCACGCTGACGTGTAAATCTTTAATACTTAACATGTTTATTCCTTATCCGACGCTGTGTTCAAGACTGATGGCGAGGAGTTTTTGTGCTTCAACGGCAAATTCCAGCGGCAGTTCTGAGAACACGTCTTTGCAGAAACCGTTAACAATCATCGAGATGGCGTCTTCTTCGCTGATCCCGCGTTGCAGGCAGTAAAACAGTTGATCTTCACCAATACGTGATGTCGTTGCCTCGTGCTCCAGTTGCGCGCTGTTATTGCGACATTCGACATACGGGAAAGTATGCGCCCCACAATTAGCGCCTATCAGCATTGAGTCGCACTGGGTGAAGTTACGTGCATTGGTTGCCGTCGGCATGATTTTCACTAAGCCGCGATAACTGTTCTGGCTGTGTCCGGCTGAGATCCCTTTAGAGATGATGGTCGATTTGGTGTTTTTACCAATATGGATCATCTTGGTGCCGGTATCCGCCTGCTGATGACCGCTGGTCAGTGCCACTGAGTAAAACTCACCGATGGAGTTATCGCCGCGCAAAATGCAACTGGGATATTTCCACGTAATCGCTGACCCGGTTTCTGATTGCGTCCATGACATTTTGCTGTTTTCGCCTTCGCACAAAGCACGCTTGGTGACGAAGTTGAGAATACCGCCAGTGTTGTTATCGCCAGGGAACCAGTTTTGTACCGTGGAATATTTCACCTCGGCGTTTTTATGGATGATGACTTCCACCACCGCCGCGTGTAACTGATAGCTGTCACGCACCGGAGCGGAACAGCCTTCAATGTAGCTGACGTAGCTGTCTTCGTCGGCCACCAGAATGGTGCGCTCAAACTGCCCGGTTTTTTCCGCGTTAATGCGAAAATAGGTGGAAAGTTCCATCGGGCAGCGCACGCCTTTAGGCACATAAATAAACGTACCGTCAGAGGCTACCGCCGCATTAAGCGCGGCAAAGAAGTTGTCATTCCCCGGCACCACGGTGCCGAGATATTTACGCACCAGTTCCGGGTGATCGTGGATCGCCTCGCCAAAGGAGCAAAAAATAATTCCCTGCTCCGCCAGTTTTTCGCGATAAGTGGTGGCAACCGAAACAGAGTCGAAAATGGCATCCACCGCCACCTCTTTGCCTTCCCGCACGGGAACGCCCAACTGCTCAAACGCCGCCTCCACCTCTTTACTTAAAAAGGCGTTCGCGCCAGTTTGCTGCACCGCGCCGGGTTCAGACGCGCAGTTGTCGTCACAATTACCGCACGATGGTGCTGAGTAGTAGCTGTAATCCTGATAATTCAGCTTGTCGTAGTGCGCTTTCAGCCAGTGCGGCTCTTCCATCTCCAGCCATGCGCGATAGGCATTGAGACGAAACTCCAGCATCCACTCCGGCTCATTACGCTTCGCCGATATTGCGCGCACCACCTCTTCGTTTATCCCCTTTGCCAGCTCATCAGTGGCTAACTGGGTGAAGAATCCTTCTTTATAATTCAGCGGGCCGCCGGTCCAGGTTTTGACATCGTCAGTTGCTTCAGTATTACGAGACATAGTACCGCCTATACCCCAAAGCTTTCGCCACAGCCACATTCATTCTGGGCTTTAGGGTTGTGAAATTTGAATATCTGATTAAGTCCTTCACGAACGAAATCGACTTCCGTGCCATCAATAAACGGCATCGCTTGCAGCGGGACAAACAGCTTCGCGCCGTCGTGTTCAAACAGCAGATCGTCTTTGTCTGGCTCGCTAACACTGTCGAGCACATAGCCAAAGCCCGCGCAGCCCGTTTGCTTCACGCCTAAGCGCACGCCGACCATACCCGGCTGCTTTGCCACCAGCTCACGGATGTGGACCGCGGCAGCAGGTGTCAGCGTTAAGCCCTGCCAGGCGAAATCCTGTGGATTAAAGGTTCCTGAATGCATGTCCATCGATTTACCTCACTTCATCGCTTTCAGCGTATAACAGCATGTTAGTGATAATGATTATCAGTTCAACCCAGCAAACGCAGGGGCTTTACCGTAAAACATGCTTTTTGCCTGCTTTTAATAAGCATAGACCCTGATGTGTGGGTTAACAGGCACGCTAAGAATTAGGTATCTCATTGTTAGATAATGATTATTATCTAAGGAGCATTAAGGCTGTGATGAAAAAGAAAAAGTTGTATTGAAAATGACTATTTAAGAGATAGGTAAAAAATTGCAGCGTTCAGAAATAAGAAAACCCTTAAGTCTGTGCATCACAGGCTTAAGGGTTTCTACCCCATCCGGCGCTTATCTCCGGCACTCACAGTGGCTTAGCTCTTGAAGGGGCGATAAGAATAGTCTCATAAAGCTAAGCCGCTGTTTTAGCACAAACTGCGATTTGTATTATTTTTGAACGTTATCAGGCGGGTAGATAAGCAGTATTAAGAAGGCCCTCGAACCTGGACGAAGATTAATCCAGGCCGATTTGGCGAACTCGCGGCATTACGTCAGGATCAATGCACGCCCAAACGCCAGGCAAAGTAGATTTCTTCTTTTAATTCAGCAGAAGAGAGAGTAAGCAGGTCAGCAAATTCAAGTTCTAGTTGTTTCAGACGTTTGAGATATTGGGCAGGTGAAAGATTGCTCTGGTCACGGCGTAAAAATTCAATGGCCAGCTGGGTGGGATCAAGTTGAGTAGACATAGCATCCTCGCTTTTAGACAAGACCTGCACAGTATACCACCGTTTACTGTGCAGATAATGACCAAAAGCAATATGCGTCACACTTTTCTGGTGACAACGTCACAAAATAGCGGTTGTCAATCGTGACGAACAGCACAAACGCCCTTTCTCATCGAAGATTTCAATCTGCCAGACCTGGTGACGCGAACCGAGATGCAACGGTTTGCATACGCCGCGCACCCGCCCTTCTCGTGCCGAGCGGACGTGGTTAGCATTGATTTCCAGACCAACCACTTTTTGCTCACCTTCGGTACATAAATAACCGGCAACGGAACCGATACTTTCGGCCAATACCACGGATGCCCCTCCATGCAGCAACCCGAAAGGCTGCTTTGTCCGCGAGTCTACTGGCATTGTCGCTTCAAGGGTGTCATCACCAATATGTTCAAAGCGAATATCCAGCAACCCCACCATGTTTCCTTCACCCATTGCATTCAGTGCTTCCAGGGTGATTTTTCGTTTCCATATCATTTAATAATCTCCAGTAAAGCCTGCACAGGATGGCGTACCCCCGTGCCTTCAACCCGTTTTACCTGGCTGCGACAGGAATATCCGGTCGCCAGACAGCGGTTACGCGGCAGTCGCTGCATCGCCTGATGCCAGGATAACTCATAGATCCCGAGCGAGTTTTTATGATTTTTCGCTTCATGTCCGTAAGTCCCTGCCATGCCGCAGCAACCCACGCTGACATTTTCCAGTTTCGCGCCAAAACGGGCAAATATTGCCGCCCATTGTGCTGGAGCGCCCGGCAAGGCGGTAACTTCGGTACAGTGACCAAAGAAATACCATGATTCACCGCTGACTGTAGCCACTGGCTGTGACTCAAGTATGCTTGCCAACCATTCATTCGCCAGTAAGACCTTAAACTCGCCACGCTCCTCGCCCAGAGCCAGTTTATATTCATCGCGATAACAAAGTACCAGCGCTGGATCGACGCCCACCATTGGCATTCCCAATTTCGCCATTCGGTTGAGAAAATCCGCCGTTTTTTTCGCCGTCTTCGCAAAACGATTAAGAAAGCCTTTGATATGCTGGGCTTTGCCATTCGGCGAAAATGGCAGTAACACGGGCTGGAAACCTAATTTTTCGACCAGACGGACAAAATCCGCCACCACTTGCGCATCGTAATAGCTGGTAAAGGGGTCCTGCACCACCAACACCGTGCGCGCTTTCTGCTCTGCATTGAGAACTTCAAGCTGTTCCAGCGTCATGTTTGCCGAGCGATGCCCCACCATTTGTTGTTGCAGCGAGGGAACCGACAGCAGCGGCAAATCAACCATGCCGATATGTTTTTCCGAGAGTTTGCGCACCAGCGGCTGGTTAATGAAGAAGTTAAAAGTCTTCGGTGCACGAGCCATCAGCGGTGCGTAGCTCTCGACCGTGGCGACGAGGTGGTCGCGCAGGGGGCGCAAATAACGGGTGTGATAGAGTTGCAGAAAGCGAGAACGAAACTCAGGCACGTCAATTTTGATGGGACACTGAGTCGAACACGCTTTACAGGCCAGGCAACCCGACATCGCCTCTTTGACTTCGTGCGAGAAATCATATTCGCCTTTATTCGCATGCCAGCTATTGCGCGTGCGGGCAATTAACGTCCGCAAACTGACGCCGGATTCAGGCAGTTCTTGTTCCAGTTTGAGTGGGTCAATGCCGCGATCCGCCAACAAGCGCAGCCATTCACGCACCAGCGTTGCGCGCCCTTTCGGTGAATGAATCCGGTTCTGGGTGATCTTCATCGACGGACACATCGGACTACGGGCATCAAAGTTGAAGCATAAACCGTTGCCGTTACACTCCATCGCACCGCGCCACTGCTGGCGTACCGCAATGGGGATCTGCCGGTCGAATGTACCGCGCTTCACCGCGTCCACTTTCATCATAGGCGCGTCGATACCTTCCGGTGGGCAAATTTTCCCTGGGTTGAGCCGGTTTTGTGGATCAAATGCCGCTTTGACTTTACGTAATTCGCCGTAAAGTTCCTCTCCAAAAAACGCCGGGCTGTATTCGGCACGAAAACCTTTACCATGTTCGCCCCACAACAAACCACCGTATTTCGCAGTCAACGCCACTACATCATCAGAGATTTGCTTCATCAAAATCTCTTGTTGTGGATCGCACATATCCAGTGCCGGACGGACGTGTAAGACACCTGCGTCGACATGACCGAACATACCGTAGCTTAAGCCGTGGCTGTCGAGCAGCGCGCGAAATTCAGCAATATAATCCGCCAGATGTTCCGGCGGTACGCAGGTATCCTCAGCAAACGGAATTGGCTTAGCGGCACCTTTGGCATTGCCAAGCAGGCCGACGGCTTTTTTGCGCATGGCATAAATACGCTCAACACCTGCCAGCTCACTGCATACCTGCCAGCCGATCACACCTGCTTGCTGGCTGGCGATAAGTTCATCCAGCCGCGCACAGAGCGCATTCACCTGCTGATCGATAAGTGCTTCATCGTCTCCGGCAAATTCAACAATGTTTAGCCCGAGCATCTGTTTGTCAGGTACATCGGTAATCAGCTCACTGACGGAATGCCAGACGATATCTTCCCGCGCCAGATTCAGCACTTTTGAGTCTACCGTCTCTACCGAAAGCGCGCGCGCTTCGACCATAAACGGTGCGTTACGCAGGGCGGAGTCAAAAGAATCATATTTGACGTTCACCAGACGGCGCACTTTAGGCAAGCGCGTAATATCCAGCCGCGCTTCGGTAATAAAGGCCAGCGTCCCTTCTGAACCCGTCAGAATGCGCGTAAGGTCGAACTCAGTCATCTCATCGTTAAAGACATGACGCAGATCGTAACCCGTCAGAAAACGGTTAAGTTTGGGGAATTTGTCGATAATTAACTGGCGTTGCTGACGGCAACGTTGATAAACCGTGTTATAAATTCGCCCGATTGCGGTATTGGTTTTACCCAGCGTTTCTGCCAGTTCGATGGGTAAAGGTTGCGTATCGAGAATATCGCCCCCCAACAACACCGCGCGTACGCCAAGTACGTGATCTGACGTTTTGCCATAGACCAGCGATCCCTGACCGGATGCATCGGTATTGATCATCCCACCGAGCGTTGCCCGGTTGCTGGTCGAAAGTTCCGGCGCAAAAAAGTAGCCGAACTGTTTCAGGTACTGATTGAGTTGATCTTTTATCACCCCGGCCTCAACGCGCACCCAGCCCTCTTCAGGGTTAATTTCGATGATGCGGTTCATATGGCGGGACATATCAACAATAATCCCCTGGTTGAGCGCCTGACCGTTAGTGCCGGTGCCGCCGCCGCGGGGGGTAAAGATCAGCGATGAATAGCGTTCCTGCGCGGCAAGACGGGCGATCAGCGCCACATCTGCGGTCGAACGCGGAAATACCACTGCATCGGGGAGAAGTTGGTAAATACTGTTGTCGGTCGACATTGTCAGACGATCGGCATAACTTGTCGCCGTATCGCCAGTAAAACCCTGTTGCTCCAGCTCTTGCAAAAAATTAAGCACCAATTGAACGACGCCGGGTGCCTGGGAAATCTGTGGAATCATTATATTGACCCTTTCCTGCGGTCTGTGATGTAGATCGATACACTGTTCTTTCAGGCTGCTAATAGCGCACTGAAAGGTGATGTTTGTTTACTCTATGGATTTCGAGTTGCAGGAAGGCGGCAAGCGAGTGAACTCCAGGAGCTTACAAAGTAAGTGACTGAGGTGAACGAACGTAGCCGCAGCACATGCAATTTGAAATACGACGAGTAAATCGTTTGCGTGTTGCCTGAGTTGTTGTACCACATTTTTTTCTAACACGCCCATCAGAATTAAGGGCAGAATCGGCCTGTTAAAAACCGCTGAAATTGCTCATCATTATGCAGGTGAGTTTCGCGTGTTCACGTCGCGTCGACGATTTGACGCACAAAAAAGGTGAAAAGTAGTTATGGTAAATGTTCGTCAGCCCAGGGATGTCGCACAAATTCTGCTTTCGGTGCTGTTTTTAGCCATCATGATTGTGGCATGTCTGTGGATTGTTCAACCCTTTATTCTCGGCTTCGCATGGGCCGGTACGGTGGTTATCGCCACCTGGCCGGTATTGTTACGTTTGCAAAAGATCATGTTTGGCCGCCGCTCTCTCGCCGTTCTGGTGATGACGCTGTTATTAGTGATGGTGTTTATCATCCCTATTGCTTTGCTGGTTAACAGTATTGTCGATGGCAGCGGTCCACTGATTAAAGCCATTTCCAGCGGTGACATGACGTTACCCGATCTGGCATGGCTTAATACCATACCGGTGATTGGCACGAAGCTGTATGCAGGCTGGCACAACTTGCTGGATATGGGAGGCACGGCGATCATGGCCAAAGTCCGTCCTTATATTGGCACCACCACCACCTGGTTCGTTGGGCAGGCGGCGCATATCGGGCGCTTTATGGTGCATTGTGCGCTGATGCTTCTCTTCAGTGCCCTGCTGTACTGGCGCGGTGAACAGGTGGCACAAGGCATTCGCCATTTTGCAACCCGTCTGGCAGGCGTTCGCGGAGATGCCGCCGTACTGCTGGCTGCACAGGCTATCCGCGCGGTGGCGCTGGGTGTGGTGGTGACGGCGTTAGTACAGGCTGTGCTTGGCGGTATCGGCCTCGCCGTATCCGGCGTACCTTATGCAACGTTGCTCACGGTGTTAATGATCCTCTCCTGCCTTGTCCAGCTTGGCCCATTGCCGGTACTGATTCCGGCGATCATCTGGCTTTACTGGACCGGCGATACCACCTGGGGCACGGTATTACTGGTATGGAGTGGTGTGGTTGGCACGCTGGATAACGTCATCCGCCCAATGTTAATTCGCATGGGTGCCGATTTACCGCTGATCCTGATCCTCTCTGGCGTTATTGGTGGTTTGATTGCTTTCGGGATGATCGGCCTGTTTATTGGTCCGGTCCTGTTAGCCGTTTCCTGGCGTCTTTTTGCCGCGTGGGTGGAAGAAGTCCCACCGCCGACTGACCAACCGGAAGAAGTTCTCGAAGAACTTGGCGAAATCGAGAAACCGAATAAGTAATTTCTCATCAGGCGGTTCTGCCGCCTGATTGTTAACCACCGCTAATTGATATTTGCTTGCTCTTCCCCATATTTTCCTGCTTACCGCCATTCAGCTGGTAGTACCTGTCGCAAATTCTTTACAGTTTTTAAACTAATGAGACGAATCTGATCGACGCAAAAAGTCCGTATGCCTACTATTAGCTCACGGTTATAAATCAACATATTGATTTATAAGCATGGAAATCCCCTGAGTGAAACAACGAATTGCTGTGTGTAGTCTTTGCCCATCTCCCACGATGGGCTTTTTTTTAACATTTTTCTTCTTCGCTACCTCGCCCCCTCACTCTTTCCAATAATGTTGCACAAGATACTGTGACTCTCTTCAAGCCGTCGGCAGGCTGATAATGTTATTTATATTTTATTGTTTATTTCATGCAGCCATTACACGATGAACGCTTATGAACTCCAGGCTCTTCGCCATATTTTTGCCATGACTATTGATGAATGCGCGACCTTGATTGCCCAGACCGCTGACAGTGAAAGCTGGCATCAGTGGGAAAATGGCAAATGCGCCATTCCTGATCGTGTGGTCGAGCAACTGTTGGCTATGCGACAGCAACGAAAAAAACATCTTCATGCCATCATAGAGAAAATAAATAACCGCATCGGCAACAACACCATGCGTTTTTTCCCTGACTTAACCGCGTTTCAACGTGTCTACCCTGATGGCAATTTTATTGACTGGAAGATCTATCAATCGGTAGCCGCTGAATTATATGCACACGATCTGGAGCGCCTTTGTTAATTTTCCAAAGAAAGGAATTGTCGTTGTTACAACAATAATGAACGGATGCTGACACAACATCGCTTCACTTTTTAAAGCACCTTTGCTAAGTAGAACCTATGAAAAATCCCTATTTCCCTACCGCACTTGGGTTGTATTTTAATTACCTGGTGCATGGTATGGGCGTCATTTTGATGAGCCTGAATATGGCCTCGCTGGAGACGCTTTGGCAGACTAATGCCGCAGGCGTCTCAATAGTTATCTCATCGCTGGGTATTGGTCGATTAAGTGTCTTGCTTTTTGCAGGATTATTATCCGATCGCTTTGGTCGCCGCCCTTTTATCATGCTCGGGATGTGCTGCTATATGGCCTTCTTTTTTGGCATCCTGCACACCAATAACATCATTATCGCTTATGGTTTGGGCTTTCTGGCGGGAATGGCAAACAGTTTTCTCGATGCAGGCACCTATCCCAGTTTGATGGAAGCTTTTCCACGTTCATCGGGTACAGCTAATATTTTAATTAAAGCATTTGTTTCCAGCGGGCAATTTTTATTACCGCTAATCATCAGCCTGTTAGTGTGGGCTGAACTGTGGTTCGGCTGGTCCTTTATGATTGCCGCAGGCATTATGTTTATTAATGCTCTGTTTTTATACCGTTGTACGTTCCCACCCCATCCGGGTCGTCGCTTACCTGTCATAGAGAAAGCCACCAACTCTACGGAACATCGCTGTTCAATTATCGATTTAGCCAGTTATACCTTATATGGCTATATCTCAATGGCAACCTTTTATCTGGTTAGCCAGTGGCTGGCACAGTACGGACAATTTGTTGCAGGCATGTCATACACTATGTCGATCAAACTACTCAGTATCTACACCGTGGGTTCGCTGCTTTGTGTATTTATTACCGCTCCACTCATTCGTAATACCGTTCGCCCAACAACATTACTCATGCTGTACACCTTTATCTCATTTACTGCTCTGTTTACCGTCTGCCTGCATCCCACATTTTATGTGGTGATAATATTTGCTTTTGTCATTGGTTTTACCTCTGCTGGAGGTGTTGTGCAAATTGGCCTGACGTTAATGGCTGAACGTTTCCCCTACGCTAAAGGTAAAGCGACAGGGATCTATTACAGTGCGGGCAGTATTGCGACCTTTACTATTCCGTTGATTACGGCTCATCTGTCCCAAAGAAGTATTGCCGATATTATGTGGTTCGATACCGCCATCGCTGCCATTGGTTTTTTACTGGCACTGTTTATCGGCTTACGCAGCCGCAAAGAAACGCAGCATAACTCGCTAAAGGAAAATGTCGCTCCGGGTGGGTAATGCAATATTCTTTTCAGGTCATGCAAGATCTTACGGATAAATAACTCTTTCTGCGCTAACTAAGGAAAATCGCGGTCAAAAACAAACTATGACATGCAATATTCCTGGAAACATAAACTTTATGCCATGTACCCAGGGATAATCATCTTCAGTATAGTAATTATGTAAACCGTCGGAGAACAATACGTACGGTAACGAAATAATCTTTCAGCAAGGAGCTGTGAAAATGTCTCAAAATAAGGCTTTCAGCACGCCATTTATCCTGGCTGTTCTTTGTATTTACTTCAGCTATTTTCTGCACGGCATTAGTGTTATTACGCTTGCCCAAAATATGTCATCTCTGGCAGAAAAGTTTTCCACTGACAACGCGGGCATTGCCTATTTAATTTCCGGTATCGGTCTGGGCCGATTGATCAGTATTTTATTCTTCGGTGTGATCTCCGATAAGTTTGGTCGTCGGGCGGTAATATTAATGGCAGTAATAATGTATCTGCTATTCTTCTTTGGTATTCCCGCTTGCCCGAATTTAACTCTCGCCTACTGTCTGGCAGTGTGCGTAGGTATCGCTAACTCAGCATTGGATACGGGTGGCTACCCTGCGCTCATGGAATGCTTTCCGAAAGCCTCCGGTTCGGCGGTCATACTGGTTAAAGCGATGGTGTCATTCGGACAAATGTTCTACCCAATGCTGGTGAGCTATATGTTGCTCAATAACATCTGGTACGGCTATGGGCTGATTATTCCGGGTATTCTGTTTGTACTGATCACGCTGATGCTGTTGAAAAGCAAATTCCCCAGCCAGTTGGTGGACGCCAGCGTAGCTAATGAATTACCGCAAATGAACAGCAAACCGTTAGTCTGGCTGGAAGGTGTTTCATCGGTACTGTTCGGTGTAGCCGCATTCTCGACCTTTTATGTGATTGTGGTGTGGATGCCCAAATATGCGATGGCTTTTGCTGGTATGTCAGAAGCTGAAGCATTAAAAACCATCTCTTATTACAGTATGGGCTCGTTGGTCTGTGTCTTTATTTTTGCCGCACTACTGAAAAAAATGGTCCGGCCCATCTGGGCTAATGTATTTAACTCTGCACTGGCAACAATAACAGCAGCCATTATCTACCTGTACCCTTCTCCACTGGTGTGTAATGCCGGAGCCTTTGTTATCGGTTTCTCAGCAGCTGGTGGCATTTTACAGCTCGGCGTTTCGGTCATGTCAGAGTTTTTCCCCAAAAGCAAAGCCAAAGTCACCAGTATTTATATGATGATGGGTGGACTGGCTAACTTTGTTATTCCGCTGATTACCGGTTATCTGTCGAACATCGGCCTGCAATATATCATTGTTCTCGATTTTACTTTCGCGCTGCTGGCCCTGATTACCGCAATTATTGTTTTTATCCGCTATTACCGCGTTTTCATTATTCCTGAAAATGATGTGCGGTTTGGCGAGCGTAAATTTAGCACCCGGTTAAACACAATTAAGCATAGAGGTTAAAGGAGTTAATTATGGATGTTACCGCAAAATACGAATTGATTGGGTTGATGGCCTATCCTATCCGGCACAGTTTATCGCCCGAAATGCAGAATAAAGCCTTAGAAAAAGCGGGATTGCCATTTACCTATATGGCCTTCGAAGTGGATAACGATAGCTTTCCCGGAGCAATTGAAGGATTAAAAGCCCTCAAAATGCGCGGAACTGGTGTATCGATGCCAAACAAACAACTGGCGTGTGAATATGTTGATGAATTAACGCCAGCGGCCAAACTGGTGGGTGCCATCAACACCATCGTTAATGATGATGGCTATCTGCGTGGCTATAACACCGACGGCACGGGCCATATTCGCGCCATTAAAGAGAGCGGTTTTGATATCAAAGGCAAAACGATGGTGCTGTTAGGGGCCGGTGGTGCCTCAACGGCGATTGGCGCGCAGGGGGCAATTGAAGGTTTAAAAGAAATTAAACTCTTTAACCGTCGGGATGAGTTCTTCGATAAAGCCCTCGCCTTCGCGCAACGGGTTAACGAAAACACCGATTGCGTCGTGACAGTCACCGATCTCGCCGATCAGCAAGCCTTTGCTGAAGCCCTGGCTTCCGCCGACATTTTAACCAATGGCACAAAAGTGGGTATGAAACCCCTTGAGAATGAATCATTGGTTAATGATATCAGTCTGTTACATCCGGGACTTCTGGTCACTGAATGCGTGTATAACCCGCATATGACGAAGTTATTGCAGCAGGCGCAACAAGCTGGTTGCAAAACGATTGATGGATACGGCATGTTGTTGTGGCAAGGGGCTGAACAGTTCACGTTATGGACTGGCAAAGATTTCCCTCTGGAATATGTTAAACAGGTCATGGGGTTCGGTGCCTGACAGGCTGACCGCGTGCAGAAAGGGTAAAAAATGAAAACCGTAACTGTAAAAGATCTCGTCATTGGTACGGGCGCACCTAAAATCATCGTCTCGCTGATGGCGAAAGATATCGCCAGCGTGAAATCCGAAGCTCTCGCCTATCGTGAAGCGGACTTTGATATTCTGGAATGGCGTGTTGACCACTATGCCGACCTCTCCAATGTGGAGTCTGTCATGGCAGCGGCAAAAATTCTCCGTGAAAGCATGCCAGAAAAACCGCTGCTGTTTACCTTCCGCAGTGCCAAAGAAGGCGGCGAGCAGGCGATTTCCACCGAGGCTTATATTGCTCTCAATCGTGCAGCCATCGACAGCGGCCTGGTTGATATGATCGATCTGGAGTTATTTACCGGCGATGATCAGGTTAAAGAAACCGTGGCCTACGCCCACGCGCATGATGTGAAAGTTGTCATGTCCAACCATGACTTCCATAAAACGCCGGAAGCCGAAGAAATCATTGCCCGTCTGCGCAAAATGCAATCCTTCGACGCCGATATTCCTAAGATTGCGCTGATGCCGCAAAGTACCAGTGATGTGCTGACGTTGCTTAGTGCAACCCTGGAGATGCAGGAGCAGTATGCCGATCGCCCCATAATCACAATGTCGATGGCAAAAACTGGCGTAATTTCTCGTCTGGCTGGTGAAGTATTTGGGTCGGCGGCAACTTTTGGTGCGGTAAAAAAAGCCTCTGCGCCAGGGCAAATCTCGGTAAATGATTTGCGCACGGTATTAACTATTTTACATCAGGCATAAGCAATAATATTTCGGCGGGAATATCCTCCCCCGCCGAAATGAAAAAAGTATTTTTAACCGTATTTAATAAAAATATTTCGTGAGTCTCTGTGCGCTAATTCTCCATCTGGCGTAGGGAAAATCACACCTGAATCAGGAATTAACAATGAAACCTGTAAAACCACCTCGTATTAATGGACGAGTGCCGGTCCTGTCGGCACAGGAAGCGGTGAATTATATTCCCGACGAAGCGACACTTTGTGTGTTAGGCGCTGGCGGCGGTATTCTGGAAGCCACCACGTTAATTACTGCTCTTGCTGATAAATATAAACAGACTCAAACACCACGTAATTTATCGATTATTAGTCCAACAGGGCTTGGCGATCGCGCCGACCGTGGTATTAGTCCGCTGGCACAAGAAGGTCTGGTGAAATGGGCATTATGCGGTCACTGGGGACAATCGCCGCGTATTTCTGATCTCGCAGAACAAAATAAAATTATTGCTTATAACTATCCACAAGGTGTACTTACACAAACCTTACGCGCCGCCGCAGCCCACCAGCCTGGTATTATTAGTGATATTGGCATCGGAACATTTGTCGATCCACGCCAGCAAGGCGGCAAACTGAATGAAGTCACTAAAGAAGACCTGATTAAACTGGTCGAGTTTGATAACAAAGAATATCTCTATTACAAAGCGATTGCGCCGGATATCGCCTTCATTCGCGCTACCACCTGCGACAGCGAAGGCTACGCCACCTTTGAAGATGAGGTGATGTATCTCGACGCATTGGTTATTGCTCAGGCGGTGCACAATAACGGCGGTATTGTGATGATGCAGGTGCAGAAGATGGTTAAGAAAGCCACGCTGCATCCTAAATCTGTCCGTATTCCGGGTTATCTGGTGGATATTGTGGTAGTCGATCCGGATCAAACCCAACTG
This sequence comes from Escherichia sp. MOD1-EC6021, assembly GCF_002965245.1. NCBI lineage: Bacteria > Pseudomonadati > Pseudomonadota > Gammaproteobacteria > Enterobacterales > Enterobacteriaceae > Escherichia > Escherichia sp. MOD1-EC6021. Next base: position 125,365 of record NZ_PTRU01000002.1, read on the forward strand.
TATGGCGGTGCGCCGGTTAACCGCTTTATTTCTGGTGACTTCACCCTTGATGACAGCACCAAACTTAGCCTACCCCTAAACCAACGTAAATTAGTTGCGCGGCGCGCATTATTCGAAATGCGCAAAGGCGCGGTGGGGAATGTCGGCGTCGGTATTGCCGACGGCATTGGCCTGGTCGCCCGGGAAGAAGGTTGTGCTGATGACTTTATTCTGACGGTAGAAACAGGCCCAATTGGCGGTATTACTTCACAGGGGATCGCCTTTGGCGCGAACGTGAATACCCGTGCCATTCTGGATATGACGTCCCAGTTTGATTTTTATCACGGTGGCGGTCTGGATGTTTGTTATTTGAGTTTTGCTGAAGTCGACCAGCACGGTAACGTCGGCGTGCATAAATTCAATGGTAAAATCATGGGCACCGGTGGATTTATTGATATCAGTGCCACTTCGAAGAAAATCATTTTCTGCGGCACATTAACTGCGGGCAGTTTAAAAACAGAAATTGCCGACGGCAAATTAAATATCGTCCAGGAAGGACGGGTGAAGAAATTTATTCGGGAACTACCGGAAATTACTTTCAGCGGAAAAATCGCTCTCGAGCGAGGACTGGATGTTCGTTATATCACTGAGCGCGCCGTATTCACGCTAAAAGAAGACGGCCTGCATTTAATCGAAATCGCTCCTGGCGTCGATTTACAAAAAGATATTCTCGACAAAATGGATTTCACCCCAGTGATTTCGCCAGAACTCAAACTGATGGACGAAAGATTATTTATCGATGCGGCGATGGGTTTTGTCCTGCCTGAAGCGGCTCATTAACAGGAGTATAATGATGGATTTTTCTTTAACTGAAGAACAAGAACTGCTGCTGGCCAGTATTCGCGAGTTGATTACGACCAACTTCCCGGAAGAGTATTTCCGCACCTGCGATCAAAACGGGACATACCCGCGTGAGTTTATGCGGGCACTGGCGGATAACGGCATTTCTATGCTTGGCGTGCCGGAAGAATTTGGTGGCATCCCTGCGGATTACGTCACCCAGATGTTGGCGCTGATGGAAGTGTCAAAATGCGGTGCTCCGGCATTTTTGATTACCAACGGTCAATGTATTCACAGCATGCGCCGTTTCGGTTCTGCTGAGCAGCTACGTAAAACGGCAGAGAGCACCCTGGAAACGGGTGATCCCGCCTATGCCCTGGCGTTGACGGAACCAGGCGCAGGCTCAGACAATAACAGTGCCACTACCACTTACACGCGTAAAAATGGCAAGGTTTACATCAACGGCCAGAAAACCTTTATTACCGGCGCGAAAGAGTACCCATATATGCTGGTGCTGGCGCGCGATCCAGAACCGAAAGATCCCAAAAAAGCCTTCACCCTGTGGTGGGTCGACTCCAGTAAGCCCGGCATTAAGATTAACCCGCTGCATAAAATCGGCTGGCATATGCTCAGCACCTGCGAAGTCTATCTCGACAACGTGGAAGTTGAAGAGAGCGACATGGTGGGCGAAGAAGGAATGGGTTTCCTCAATGTGATGTACAACTTTGAGATGGAACGCCTGATCAACGCCGCGCGCAGCACCGGCTTTGCCGAGTGTGCCTTTGAAGATGCCGCACGCTATGCCAACCAGCGTATCGCTTTTGGTAAGCCCATTGGTCATAACCAGATGATCCAGGAAAAACTGGCGCTGATGGCGATTAAGATCGACAACATGCGCAACATGGTGTTGAAAGTGGCATGGCAAGCCGATCAGCATCAGTCACTGCGCACCAGCGCGGCGCTGGCAAAACTGTACTGCGCACGTACCGCAATGGAAGTCATTGATGATGCGATTCAAATCATGGGCGGTCTGGGCTATACCGATGAGGCGCGCGTCTCTCGCTTCTGGCGTGATGTCCGTTGTGAACGTATCGGCGGCGGTACAGACGAAATTATGATTTACGTAGCAGGTCGGCAGATCCTGAAAGATTATCAGAACAAATAATCTGCAGGCGGCGCAGCTTCTTAACAAACTGCGCCGCCAGATTTATCCGACAAGACTTACTGGTTGAGGAAATTCAGATAGGATTTCTTGTTCCGCAAAACAGTTTTTAAATTGCCTGCGGTAATCGCTGGGCGAACAGCCGACATGGCGCAAAAACAGTTTGGCAAAGTGATCGACATTTTCGTAACCCACACGCCAGGAGATCTCTGCCTGTGATAATTCAGTATTGGTGAGTGACCATTTCGCTTCCGTCATACGCCGTTGAATAACATAGTTAATAGGGGAAATACGATACTCTTTGGTAAATTCATGGCAAATATAACTGACGCTGGCACGAAATTTTTTCGATAACTGCTCTAAAGTGATTTTTTCGCGATAATTATTATTCAGATAGAAAAGAATATCTTTTATCAGAACATCTTTTTTAATATACCCCTGCTCCGAACGATAAGCATTTTTAAAGTTTTCGTAGTAAAGAATTGCTAACGTATAGGCAAATGCGTCCCATAACGAAGATGTTTGGCTATTTTTACTTTGCGGCAAAATCACACTTAGCTCATTAAATAAGGTTTTAATGACTTCTTTTCCCTGCCCTGCGGCAATGACCGGGCAAGAATGCGGTTGCAGTAGCTGATTTTCCTCAGTCCCCTGAAACTGAAAGCCGTACAGCGCACAGGTACACGTCGTTGCTGGATCGTTAACGTCAGAGGCCACCGCATGCAACCTGCCACGTTCTATCACCACAATGTCATCGGCATGCGCGACATATAACGAAGAATCGATGGTAAACCTTGCTACCCCTTTCTTGACGTAAATCAACTCGGTTTCATTGTCATGAACGTGATGTCCGGACTCCCATTTTGGATCATCGCTAAATGCAAAACGTGAAAGCCGTGGCGTTTTACCGGCGACAAACAGCGTTTCGCTGGCGTTATCAAAACAGCGTTGATACATGACAACCTCCCTATTCCATGAGCAAGCAAAAACAATATATGCCGGATAAAATACGGCGTGTATTGCGGTTATACAACCGCGTTTAGCGAGAGCTAAACAAGATTATTTACACTGAATGCAAGATTGTACGGTCATGGAATAACAACATTGCCGCAAATTGCACTTTTGTTTTAGCGATCGCATTTTTTTTGCAAGATTGTTGGCAAGGAAAACAGCTTGCTCCGTCGAAAACCCCGCACCGCTATCGCACACTATTTTCAGGCCATTTTTACCTTCTATCGGAGATGGTTCCGTATGCGACTCACAGGAGAAATCATGAAAATAATAACCTGCTTTAAGCTGGTGCCTGAAGAACAGGACATTGTTGTCACTCCAGAATATACCCTGAATTTCGACAATGCCGACGCCAAAATCAGCCAGTTCGATCTCAATGCCATTGAAGCTGCAAGCCAGATTGCAACAGATGACGATGAGATAGCCGCGCTGACCATTGGCGGCTCATTGTTGCAGAACTCGAAAGTGCGCAAAGACGTGCTATCCCGCGGGCCGCATAGCCTGTATTTGGTGCAGGATGCGCAACTTGAACATGCACTGCCTCTCGATACCGCAAAGGCGCTGGCGGCAGCAGTTGAAAAGATCGGCTTCGATTTACTGATCTTTGGTGAAGGTTCCGGCGACCTTTATGCCCAGCAGGTTGGCTTGCTGGTCGGAGAAATTCTGCAACTTCCGGTGATTAATGCAGTGAGTGCTATTCAGCGTCAGGGCAATACACTGGTGATTGAACGCACGCTTGAAGATGATGTTGAAGTTATTGAGCTCTCTGTTCCAGCCGTGCTCTGCGTCACCTCCGATATTAACATGCCACGCATTCCTTCGATGAAAGCCATTCTCGGCGCGGGTAAAAAACCGGTAAATCAGTGGCAGGCAAGTGATATTGGCTGGAGCCAGAGCACACCACTTGCTGAACTGACCGGCATTCGCGTACCGCCGCAAACAGAACGTAAGCACATCATTCTCGATAACGATTCGCCGGAGGCCATTGCCGAGCTGGCGGAACATCTGAAGAAAGCCCTGAACTGAAGCCTACGGAGAAGAAACGATGAGTCAATTAAACAGCGTCTGGGTCTTTAGCGATAATCCTGAACGTTATGCTGAACTGTTTGGCGGCGCTCAGCAATGGGGCCAACAGGTGTATGCCATTGTACAAAATACCGACCAGGCGCAGGCAGTTATGCCTTATGGGCCAAAATGTATTTATGTTCTTGAGCAAAACGACGCGCTGCAACGTACTGAAAATTACGCCGAAAGCATTGCTGCCCTGCTGAAAGATAAACACCCCGCTATGTTGCTGTTGGCCGCGACGAAACGTGGTAAAGCTCTGGCAGCACGGTTAAGTGTGCAACTGAATGCGGCGCTGGTGAACGATGCCACGGCGGTGGATATTGTCGATGGTCACATTTGCGCCGAACACCGGATGTATGGCGGGTTAGCGTTCGCTCAGGAAAAGATCAACAGCCCGCTGGCGATCATTACCCTTGCACCCGGTGTTCAGGAACCGTGCACCAGTGATATCTCTCATCAGTGCCCGACAGAAACGGTACCTTATGTTGCCCCGCGTCATGAAATTCTCTGTCGCGAACGCCGTGCGAAAGCGGCAAGCAGCGTGGACCTGAGCAAAGCAAAACGTGTGGTTGGCGTCGGTCGTGGTCTGGCGGCGCAGGATGACCTGAAAATGGTCCACGAACTGGCGGCGGTGCTGAATGCTGAAGTCGGCTGTTCACGTCCAATTGCCGAAGGCGAGAACTGGATGGAGCGTGAACGTTATATCGGTGTCTCCGGCGTGTTGCTGAAATCCGATCTCTACCTGACGCTGGGGATCTCCGGGCAGATCCAGCATATGGTTGGCGGCAACGGTGCAAAAGTGATTGTCGCCATTAATAAAGATAAAAATGCGCCAATCTTCAACTATGCCGACTACGGTCTGGTGGGCGATATCTACAAAGTCGTCCCTGCCCTGATTAGTCAGTTGAGTCGCTAATTCCCTTTCAACCACATCTCCCGCTGTAAACGCAGCGGGAAGGGAGCATAACGCATGTCGGATGACAAATTTGATGCCATTGTGGTCGGTGCGGGCGTTGCCGGTAGCGTTGCCGCACTGGTCATGGCGCGAGCCGGGCTGGATGTCCTGGTGATAGAACGCGGCGACAGTGCCGGATGTAAAAACATGACCGGCGGGCGTCTTTATGCCCACACACTTGAAGCGATCATTCCGGGCTTTGCTGCATCAGCACCGGTAGAACGCAAGGTCACACGCGAGAAAATCTCCTTCTTAACCGAAGAGAGTGCCGTTACCCTCGATTTTCACCGCGAGCAACCAGATGTTCCGCAACACGCGTCTTATACCGTATTGCGTAATCGTCTGGACCCGTGGTTGATGGAACAAGCCGAACAGGCTGGCGCGCAGTTTATCCCGGGCGTTCGTGTCGATGCGCTGGTTCGTGAAGGAAATAAGGTCACTGGTGTTCAGGCCGGGGATGATGTTCTTGAAGCGAATGTGGTGATTCTGGCTGATGGCGTTAACTCGATGCTTGGCCGCTCGCTGGGAATGGTTCCCGCTTCCGATCCGCATCATTACGCTGTTGGTGTTAAAGAGGTTATTGGCCTCACACCAGAACAGATCAACGATCGCTTTAATGTTACGGGCGAGGAAGGTGCCGCCTGGCTGTTTGCCGGTTCCCCTTCTGACGGCCTGATGGGCGGCGGATTCCTCTATACCAACAAGGATTCCGTATCGTTGGGGCTGGTTTGTGGATTGGGTGATATCGCCCATGCAAAAAAAAGCGTGCCGCAAATGCTGGAAGATTTTAAACAACACCCCGCCATTCGCCCACTGATTAGCGGCGGCAAACTGCTTGAATATTCCGCGCACATGGTACCGGAAGGCGGTCTGGCGATGGTGCCGCAGCTGGTTAATGAGGGCGTGATGATCGTCGGTGACGCCGCAGGTTTCTGCCTCAATCTGGGCTTTACGGTTCGCGGAATGGATTTAGCCATCGCATCGGCCCAGGCTGCCGCCACAACAGTGATTGCCGCTAAAGAACGCGCTGACTTCTCCGCCAGCAGCCTGGCGCAATACAAACGTGAGCTGGAACAAAGCTGCGTCATGCGTGATATGCAGCATTTTCGCAAGATCCCGGCGCTGATGGAAAACCCGCGCCTGTTTAGCCAATACCCACGAATGGTCGCCGACATCATGAACGAAATGTTCACTATCGACGGTAAGCCTAACCAACCGGTACGCAAAATGATCATGGGACATGCGAAGAAAATTGGGCTGATCAACTTGCTGAAAGATGGCATTAAAGGAGCAACCGCGCTATGAGCCAGAACGCTACGGTTAACGTCGACATCAAATTAGGTGTCAATAAATTCCATGTTGATGAGGGTCACCCGCATATCATTCTGGCGGCAAATCCCGATATCAATGAATTCCGTAAATTAATGAAAGCTTGCCCTGCCGGACTTTATAAGCAGGATGACGCAGGAAACATACATTTTGATTCCGCCGGTTGTCTCGAATGCGGCACCTGTCGGGTGTTGTGTGGCAATACGATTCTCGAACAGTGGCAATATCCCGCAGGCACCTTCGGTATTGATTTTCGCTACGGCTAATCATGCATCCCACAGGCCCGTATCTCGGGCCTGATGTTCTGTTTCGAGAGTCCAAAATGAAAGTGACATTAACGTTTAACGAACAACGTCGTGCGGCGTATCGTCAGCAAGGATTATGGGGCGATGCTTCGCTGGCCGATTACTGGCAGCAGACCGCTCGTTCGATGCCAGATAAAATTGCCGTGGTCGATAATCATGGTGCATCGTACACCTATAGCGAGCTCGATCATGCCGCGAGCTGTCTGGCAAACTGGATGCTGGCGAAGGGTATTGAATCAGGCGATCGCATCGCATTTCAACTGCCAGGCTGGTGTGAATTTACCGTTATCTATCTTGCCTGCCTGAAAACCGGTGCGGTTTCCGTGCCGCTGTTGCCTTCCTGGCGGGAGGCTGAACTGGTGTGGGTGCTCAATAAGTGTCAGGCAAAAATGTTCTTTGCACCGACGTTGTTTAAACAAACGCGTCCGGTAGATTTAATCCTGCCGCTGCAAAATCAGCTTCCACAACTACAACAAATTGTCGGCGTGGACAAACTGGCTCCCGCCACCTCTTCCCTCTCATTAAGTCAGATTCTCGCCGACAATACCCCACTGACTACGGCGATAACGACCCACGGCGATGAATTAGCCGCTGTGCTATTTACCTCCGGAACCGAGGGTCTGCCAAAGGGCGTGATGCTAACGCATAACAATATTCTCGCCAGTGAGCGGGCTTATTGCGCGCGGCTGAATCTGACCTGGCAGGATGTCTTTATGATGCCTGCGCCACTTGGTCACGCAACGGGCTTTCTGCATGGCGTAACAGCACCTTTTTTGATTGGTGCTCGCAGCGTGTTGTTAGATATTTTCACTCCTGATGCGTGTCTCGCGCTGCTTGAGCAGCAGCGTTGCACCTGTATGCTCGGCGCAACACCGTTTGTCTATGACCTTTTGAATTTACTGGAGAAACAGCCCGCAGACCTTTCAGCGCTGCGCTTCTTTCTTTGCGGCGGCACCACGATCCCCAAAAAGGTGGCGCGTGAATGCCAACAACGCAGCATTAAATTATTAAGTGTTTATGGTTCCACAGAAAGTTCGCCGCATGCGGTGGTAAATCTCGACGATCCTTTGTCGCGCTTTATGAACACCGATGGTTACGCTGCCGCAGGCGTAGAGATTAAAGTGGTCGATGATGCACGCAAGACCTTACCGCCTGGTTGTGTAGGTGAAGAGGCTTCGCGTGGTCCCAATGTGTTTATGGGTTATTTTGATGAACCGGAATTAACCGCCCGTGCGCTGGATGAAGAAGGCTGGTATTACAGCGGCGATCTCTGCCGAATGGATGAAGCTGGCTATATAAAAATAACCGGGCGCAAGAAAGATATTATTGTCCGCGGCGGCGAAAATATTAGCAGCCGTGAAGTAGAAGATATTTTATTGCAGCATCCTAAAATTCACGATGCCTGTGTGGTTGCGATGCCCGATGAACGTTTAGGTGAACGCTCATGCGCTTATGTCGTGCTGAAAGCGCCGCATCATTCATTATCGCTGGAAGACGTGGTGACTTTTTTTAGCCGTAAACGGGTCGCGAAATATAAATATCCTGAACATATCGTGGTAATCGAAAAACTACCGCGCACTGCCTCAGGTAAAATACAAAAGTTTTTGTTAAGGAAAGATATTATGCGGCGATTAACTCAGGATGTCTGTGAAGAGATTGAATAAGTTTCATCTCGGGGATCACATAAACCCGGCGACAAAACGCCGCCGGGGATTTATTTTATTTCTTCAGTTCAGCCAGGCTTAACCAGGTTTGCACCACGGTATCCGGGTTCAGAGACAGGCTATCGATCCCCTCTTCCATCAACCATGCGGCAAAGTCTTCGTGGTCGGACGGACCCTGACCGCAAATCCCGACATATTTGCCCTGTTTCTTCGCGGCACGAATCGCCATCGACAGCAGTGCTTTCACCGCATCGTTGCGCTCATCGAACAGTTCAGACACCACGCCGGAGTCACGATCCAGACCGAGCGCCAGCTGCGTCATGTCGTTTGAGCCAATTGAGAAGCCGTCGAAATATTCGAGGAACTGCTCTGCCAGCAAGGCGTTGGACGGAATCTCACACATCATGATGATTTTCAGCCCGTTCTCACCACGCTTCAGCCCCTGACGCGCCAGTTCCTCAACCACCGCTTTCGCCTGATCTACGGTACGCACGAACGGGATCATGATCTCAACATTGGTCAGCCCCATGTCGTTGCGCACACGTTTCACTGCTTCACACTCCAGCGCGAAGCAGTCGCGGAAGCTGTCGGAAACATAGCGGCCCGCGCCACGGAAGCCGAGCATCGGGTTCTCTTCATCTGGCTCGTAACGCTCACCACCGACCAGGTTGGCATATTCGTTCGATTTAAAATCAGAGAGACGGACAATGACGCGCTTCGGATAAAACGCAGCACCCAACGTCGCGATCCCTTCAGTCAGACGACCAACGTAAAACTCACGCGGAGAATCAAAACCTTTCATCATCTCGCGGATTTCGTTTTGCAACTGCGGTTCCTGATCGTCAAACTCAAGCAGTGCGCGTGGGTGGACGCCAATCATACGGTTGATGATAAATTCCAGACGCGCAAGGCCCACGCCTTCGTTCGGCAGGCAGGCGAAATCGAAAGCACGGTCCGGGTTACCGACGTTCATCATCACTTTCAACGGCAGATCCGGCATCGTTTCTACGCTGGAGCTTTTCACGCTAAATTCCAGCAACTCAGCATAGACGTAACCGGTATCACCTTCTGCACAAGAAACAGTGACGTTCTCACCGTCTTTCATCCGTTCTGTTGCATCACCACAGCCCACTACCGCCGGAATGCCCAGTTCACGAGCGATGATCGCCGCGTGACAGGTACGTCCGCCACGGTTAGTGACGATAGCCGATGCTTTCTTCATGATCGGTTCCCAATCTGGGTCGGTCATGTCAGTGACCAGCACGTCGCCAGGTTCAATGCGGTTCATTTCGCTGATGTCATGAATGACTTTCACCGGACCCGCGCCGATGCGATGACCGATAGCGCGGCCTTCGGCGATAATCTTGCCCTGTGAATGCAGCGTATAACGTTCCATAACCTGACCGCGAGAACGCACAGTTTCTGGACGCGCCTGCACGATAAACAATTTACCGGTGTGGCCATCTTTCGCCCACTCAATATCCATCGGGCGACCGTAGTGTTTCTCAATTTGTACGGCCTGTTTTGCCAGTTCCTGCACTTCTTCGTTGGTCAGCGAGAAGATGTCACGCTGTTCCTGCGGTACGTCTTCGATTTTAACCTGCTTGCCGTGCTCCTGGGTCGGCGCGTAAACCATGCGGATTTTTTTTGACCCCATGGTGCGGCGCACGATAGCCGGGCGATTCGCCGCCAGTGTCGGTTTGTGCACGTAAAACTCATCCGGGTTAACCGCACCCTGCACGACCATTTCACCAAGGCCCCATGCGGAAGTGATAAACACCACCTGGTCAAAGCCGGATTCGGTATCAATGGAGAACATCACGCCAGAAGATGCGAGGTCGGAGCGCACCATCCGCTGAACACCGGCGGAGAGCGCCACGCCACGGTGATCGTAACCCTGGTGCACACGATAAGAGATGGCGCGATCGTTAAACAGAGAAGCAAATACATGTTTCACTGCCACGAGAACGGCGTCAAAACCCTGAACGTTGAGGAAAGTTTCCTGCTGGCCGGCAAAAGAAGCGTCCGGCATATCTTCTGCAGTAGCGGAGGAACGCACCGCAAAAGAGGCGTTTTCGTCATCGGCGGAAAGCTGTGCATAGGCTTCGCGGATGGCGTTTTCCAGCTCAGGCTGGAAGGGAGTGTCGATAATCCACTGGCGGATTTGCGCGCCCGCTTTCGCAAGCTGGGTAACATCGTCAATATCCGTTTTATCCAGCAGTTCATAAATGCGCTGGTTTACGCCGCTTTGATCCAGAAACTGGTTAAACGCGTCGGCGGTTGTGGCGAAACCATTCGGAACGGAAACACCCATTCCGGAAAGGTTAGTAATCATTTCACCCAGGGAGGCATTTTTGCCCCCAACCCTGTCTACATCATTCATGCCGAGTTGGTTATACCAAAGCACCAGCGGTGACGAGCCATTGTTGGACATCGAACAATCCTTTTGTGATAAATGAACGGTTTGAGAAACACATTTCTGCGCATTTATCTTTGCATATTTAACCGGATGAAAAAAACGGTGAATCGTTCAAGCAAATATATTTTTTTACTTTTTAAGACTGATCCCAGCGTTGCGCAAATCTGCTCTCTTCGACAATTTCCACATAAACCATCGGTATAAACGAAACCGTAAAAATGAAATGCTGTTTTCATAAAAAATAAAATTGAAGGTTCATTTTATAAACCAGACATAACGTTCTACGCTTCTGTGCGTTTTTAATTTATGCTTTCATAGAATTATGTCTGCATTACGGGAAGAACAAAATGGATAATGCTGTTGATCGCCACGTTTTTTATATTTCTGATGGTACGGCAATAACTGCGGAGGTATTAGGACACGCAGTAATGTCACAATTTCCCGTCACTATCAGCAGCATTACGCTGCCGTTTGTCGAAAATGAGAGCCGTGCACGGGCAGTGAAGGATCAGATTGACGCAATTTATCACCAGACAGGTGTGCGCCCACTGGTCTTCTACTCCATCGTGTTGCCGGAGATTCGCGCCATCATCTTGCAAAGTGAAGGCTTTTGCCAGGATATCGTTCAGGCGCTGGTTGCCCCGCTACAACAAGAGATGAAACTGGATCCAACGCCGATTGCTCATCGTACCCATGGCCTTAACCCTAATAATCTCAATAAATACGATGCGCGCATTGCGGCGATTGATTACACCCTTGCCCATGACGACGGCATTTCGTTGCGCAATCTGGACCAGGCTCAGGTGATCCTGCTCGGCGTTTCTCGCTGTGGTAAAACCCCCACCAGTCTGTATCTGGCAATGCAATTTGGTATCCGCGCGGCAAACTACCCCTTTATTGCCGACGATATGGATAATCTGGTGCTACCCGCGTCGCTCAAACCGCTTCAGCATAAATTGTTCGGCCTGACTATCGACCCGGAACGTCTGGCGGCGATTCGCGAGGAACGTCGGGAGAACAGTCGCTATGCCTCGCTTCGTCAGTGCAGGATGGAAGTCGCGGAAGTGGAAGCGTTGTACCGTAAAAATCAGATCCCATGGATTAACAGTACCAATTATTCGGTAGAAGAGATTGCCACCAAGATCCTTGATATCATGGGCCTTAGTCGTCGAATGTACTAGAGAACTAGTGCATTAACTTGTTTTTTTGTTATCATGCTAACCACCCGGCGAGGTGTGACACACCTCGCACTTGAAATCAGCTGCGATTGGTTTATCGTGATGCGCATCACTTCCCGGTAGTCCTGCCGTAGAAGCAACAAATTTCTGAGACTTGTAATGAACAGAACTGACGAACTCCGTACTGCGCGTATTGAGAGCCTGGTAACGCCCGCCGAACTCGCGCTACGGTATCCCGTAACGCCTGGCGTCGCCACCCATGTCACCGACTCCCGCCGCAGAATTGAAAAAATACTGAATGGTGAAGATAAGCGACTGTTGGTCATTATTGGCCCCTGCTCGATCCACGATCTCACCGCTGCAATGGAGTACGCCACCCGTCTGCAGTCGCTGCGCAACCAGTACCAGTCACGGCTGGAAATCGTAATGCGCACCTATTTTGAAAAACCACGAACTGTTGTCGGCTGGAAAGGGCTAATCTCCGATCCGGATTTAAACGGCAGCTATCGGGTAAATCACGGTCTGGAGCTGGCGCGCAAATTACTTTTACAGGTAAATGAGCTGGGCGTCCCTACCGCGACTGAGTTCCTCGATATGGTGACCGGTCAGTTTATTGCTGATTTAATCAGTTGGGGCGCGATTGGCGCACGTACTACCGAAAGTCAGATCCACCGTGAAATGGCTTCGGCACTCTCCTGTCCGGTAGGTTTTAAAAATGGTACCGATGGCAACACGCGAATTGCCGTGGATGCTATCCGCGCTGCCCGCGCCAGCCATATGTTCCTCTCGCCTGACAAAAACGGTCAAATGACCATCTATCAGACCAGCGGCAATCCGTATGGCCACATTATTATGCGTGGCGGCAAAAAGCCGAATTACCATGCGGATGATATCGCCGCTGCCTGCGATACGTTGCACGAGTTTGATTTACCTGAACATCTGGTGGTGGATTTCAGCCACGGCAACTGCCAGAAGCAGCATCGTCGCCAGTTAGAAGTTTGTGAGGATATTTGTCAGCAAATCCGCAATGGCTCTACGGCGATTGCTGGAATTATGGCGGAAAGTTTCCTGCGCGAAGGAACGCAAAAAATCGTCGGCGGTCAGCCGCTCACTTACGGTCAATCCATTACCGACCCGTGTCTGGGCTGGGAAGATACCGAACGCCTGGTCGAAAAACTCGCCTCTGCGGTTGATACCCGCTTCTGAATGCGTGCCCATTCCTGACGGAATGGGCATTTCTGCGCAACTTGTTGTCTTCTCAACAAATTACTGCTTGCTCTGGCCCGCCAGAATATTGATAATAAGAATCATTGTTATATCAATTATTATTAATTTTTATGCGTTATACGGATAGCAGAAAACTCACGCCTGAAACGGATGCCAATCACAAGACCGCTTCCCCGCAGCCCATTCGGCGAATTACCAGCCAGGCACTGTTAGGTCCGGATGGCAAACTGATTATCGATCATGACGGGCAAGAATATCTGCTCCGTAAAACTCAGGCTGGCAAGCTGCTGTTGACCAAGTAGCCTTTAACTCGAGCAGCTGACTTGAAGCCGTTTACCCCAGTCAGGTGGACGACTGACATAGTCATCATCCCTGTCGCTGAAAGGATTTCGCAACGCCTCATGCAGGCGGTGCAATTCCGTCATATCACCCTTTTCTGCCGCTTCAATCGCCCGTTGCGCCAACCAGTTGCGCAACACCAGAGCTGGGTTAACGCTTTGCATCAGCTGCTGACGCTCACTATCGGTAACCTCGTCTTGTTGCAAACGTACCCGATAACGGGCAAACCAGTCATCAAATGCCGCACGATCGATAAACTCATCACGTAGCGGTGACGCCGCGCTGTACTGCTCGGTCAGACTCAGCATGCGGAATGTTCGGGTATAATCGCTGCGCTCTCGCGCCATCAGACTGAATAATTCATTCAGTAGCGCGTTATCCTCTTTTTGCTCCGTCATGAAGCCCAGTTTCTGCCGCATCCGTTGTCCATAATGCGTCAACAAAACCTGCTGATAGCTGTCCAGGGCCTCATTCAGGGCATCTACGGCAACAAATGGTGACAATGTCTGCGCCAGACGCTGTAAATTCCACAACGCGACGGCAGGTTGATTATCAAAGCTGTAACGCCCTTGGTGATCCGAGTGATTACAAATAAAACCGGGTTCGTAATCATCAAGAAAACCAAACGGCCCGTAATCAAGCGTCAGCCCCAGCAGCGACATGTTGTCGGTATTCATCACCCCATGAGCAAAGCCGACCGTCTGCCATTGGGCAATTAACGATGCGGTACGTGCGACAACATCGGTAAACCAGAGACGGTATTTGTCCTCATCATCTGCAAGATGTGACCAGTAATGACGAATAGCAAATTCAGCTAACTGACGAACCTTTTCCGGCTCGCGGCGATAGTAAAAATGTTCGAAATGACCAAAGCGCAGATGGCTTGGTGCCACACGCATCAGCATCGCGCCTGGCTCCACCGTTTCCCGATACACTGGCGAATCGCTGGTGACGATACTCAACGCGCGGGTCGTCGGAATGCCCAGATAATGCATCGCCTCACTGGCGAGACTTTCTCGTATCGTCGAACGTAAAACCGCCCGTCCATCACCCATTCGCGAATAAGGCGTCAGGCCAGCACCTTTCAGATGCCAGTCCATTGTAGTGCCATCAGCAAGCCGTTGTTCGCCGAGTAAAATGCCGCGCCCATCACCCAGTTGGCCCGCCCAGACGCCGAACTGATGACCACTGTAAACCTGCGCCAGTGGTGACATACCAGGCAGTAGGGTTTCGCCACCCCAGACACCTGCGCCATTTTTAAACAGTGACGATGGAATACCCAGCGTGTTAGCCAGTTCGGCATTATGCCAAATCAGCCGGGCATTATTTAAAGGCGTAGGGGAAAGTGTTGTATAGGTTGCTGGCAATTCATCGCGCCAACGGGTAATAAAAGACAGGGTCATAGATCCTCCTGTTTGATAGTGTAGACGGTTACTCTCGTCTTAAACACCAGCAAACAGGAGGGTTATCGCTGAACCAACGTCGTTATCTGATTTACAGGAACGGCAGGCCACAGGCATCCCTGGAGAGCATGGAAATCAAAGGGGGTAATCTGTGCCATTATTTCTGGCGTATCAATGCCCCCCGCGATGATGCAATTGCAACATGGGGAAATTTGCGCCTGGATCGCACGAATAAACGGTTCGAAGGAGCGATGCGTGATTTGTTGCTGAATAAAACTTTTATCCAGCATGACGCGGGTGAAAAGACCATCAAAAACCGCTTTCATTGTGCTATTGCCTGCGCCCAAATTACCTAACACAAGGGGATACATTTGCGATAAGGACAAAAGATCGCGATTATCTTTTCCTTCATCGAGATGCGGGTAATTCTCATTAATCAACAGTTCAATAAACGGATATTTTAATAGTTCGCCCGCGTAATTATCCCTGTCTAATAATAAAGTAGCCACTTGTGGGGTTAAATTAAGCCAGGCAAAGAGTTTATGTTGAATAAAAAAGTGTTGGCATGATTTTAGCAATTCCAACTGCTCAGAAAATAATTGCCAATGTTGCTCCTCGGTAAGTTGCGCTATAACCCGACTCGTCGGTATACGAACCGTACCATCTTCACTGGAGAAATGGGTAATTAACTCAACGCCGACAAGGTCTTGCTGGTTATCTCTTATCGGCAGGAAATAGCAATCAGAATGATAAAGATTCTCCAAAAAAATCTTCATGGTAACCGTCCCTCTCGAAGGATGTTTTTCAGTATCCGGCTAAAAGGGATGAGGCCATAAGACATAACAATTACAGAAGGAGTAACTTTCATTTGTTCCATGTTAACCACTTTTTCAGGGGTCCTTTTATTAGATTATCCTGATTATAAACGAATAATCCATATACGGTATTTTTGTCTGTAAAATACTACTGTATTCAGGAGTAAATGGACGGAGATGTATCATCGCCGTCCATTTTTCGACATACTAGATTCGTCTCGCCTGCCAGAAATTTTTCTGCCAATAGACATTATCGAGTGAGGAACGCATCACTCCCTTGCTGGTAGAGGCGTGGATAAATTGGTTGTTGGTATCGTAAATACCTACATGCAAACCATTTTGTCCGGAGCCCGTTTTGAAAAAGACCAGGTCACCAGGCAGCAACTCGTCTTTATCAATTTGCGTGCCGATAGAGGCTTGTTGTTTGGTTTCACGGGGCAGCTGCAAATCGAAACGATCGCGCATCGTCACAACCACAAACCCCGAACAGTCCACACCGCGCCGCGTCATGCCACCATAACGATACGGCGTGCCATGCCAGCTCTGTAGCTGGTCGTTCAAACCGGCAATAACGGTAATCGAATCAGAAAGTCTGGCATTTGGCGGCGGTGCTTTATGGTGGCTACACCCGGCCAGAAACAGTGCTGTGATCAAAATAAGGCAGAAACGCATTCCGTACGGTTCCTCTGTTTTTTATTCTTGCATTAATTTAGCGTCGTAATTACCCGATTTTCAAGATACTAATGAAATCAGATGGTCGAAATCAGCATTCTGTGACCTTCGATATCCAGACGGCGAAAATTCATCCCATAGGCCTGCGCCAGATTTGGCGGCGTGAGCACCTCTTCTCTGCGTCCACTGGCCAGCATTTTTCCACCTTTTAGCAACCACGCCCGATGCGCATGACGCAAGGTGTGGTTGAGATCGTGACTGCTCATAACAATCGCCAGTCCTTGCTGACACAGCGCGCTCAGAATTTTGTCTAACGCACTTTGTTGCGCAACATCAAGACTGTTCATAGGCTCATCAAGAAGTAGTAATTGGCCTGCGGGATTGGCTTGTGGTGTGATTTGCAGCACCACCGCAGCAAGACGTACGCGTTGCCATTCGCCGCCGGAAAGTTGATTGGTGCTACGTCCGAGTTTGTCATCAAGAGCCAGCGCCCCTGCGACATCATTCAGTAGTTCGGTACGCGTTTTATCGTGCTGATGCAGTGTCAGGTAGTGCCAGACCGGCATTGCAAACGGTGGCGTCTGTTGTTGTGAAAGATAGGCGCGATGCAGCGCGAGTTTTGTTGCGGACCATGCTTCCAGTGGTTGCCCCGCGAACTGAATGCTTCCCTTACCGCTGGTCATTCCGGCCATTCGCGCCAGTAAGGTACTCTTACCCGCGCCATTCGGCCCCACCAGATGCAGGATCTCCCCAGCCCGAACCTCGCCAGAAAGCGGCCCAAGGCGGGTTGATTCCGCAACATCCTGTAGCTGCATCACAATAGACATTATTTCGCCAACGCCAGTTTAATGCTTTCCATCACAATGGGATCTTCCGGCGTCATATCCGGGGAAAAACGCTGGATGACCAATCCGTCCCTGCCAACTAAAAATTTCTCAAAATTCCATAAAATATCATCAGGGTACAGCGGTGCACGACCTTTGCTGACCATACGGGCATAGAATCCGCTCTCTTCCGGCGCGACTGCCGTCGGCGCTGCGGCAATCAATTTTTGATACAGCGGATGGCGTCCTTCGCCATTAACTTCAATCTTACTGAACATCGGGAACGTCACCCCCCAGGTAGTGGTGCAGTAAGTTTTAATCTCTTCATCGCTGCCCGGTTCTTGCTCCAGAAACTGGTTGCACGGGAATCCCAGCACCACAAAACCACGATCGGCCCAGGCTTTCTGAATATTCTCCAACTGCTCATATTGCGGCGTTAAGCCACACTTTGAGGCGACATTGACAATCAACAGCACATTACCGGCGTACTTCTCCAGCGTGGTCACTTCACCGTCGATATCTTTCACTACGGTCGTCAGAATGGAATCTTGCATCGTTTCTCCTGGGTGGTCAGTAAAAATCTTAGCTTTTAATCATAGACCGTCTTTTTGCGGCTAACGTCCTGCTTTTAACAATAACCAGATAAACACCGGCGCACCCAACGTTGCGGTGACCACGCCAATAGGCAGCTCTGCGGCAGCTAATGCCAGGCGCGCTACAACATCGGCCAGCAGTAATGCGCTCGCCCCTGCCAGCGCGCAGCCGGGAAGTAATACGCGATGATCGGTCAAACCACATAACCGGAGAATATGTGGGATCACCAGACCAATAAAGCCGATAGCACCCGCCAACGCCACACTGACGCCAACCATCCAGCCGGTCGCTGCCACCAGCACATTGCGCCAGAACCACAGGGGTAAACCCAGTTGCCGCGCCGAGATCTCGCCAAGTGCTAACATATTCATCGGTCTGGACTGACAACAGATCCACAACAACACGGGGATCAATGCCAGCATCAGCCAACTTTGCCGCCAGTCTACGCCGCCAAAACCGCCCATCATCCAGTACATCAGCTGACGTAAATCAACAGAGGTGGAAAAATAGATAGCCCACGTCATTAGTGCGCTACAGATAATCCCTAATGCAACACCAGCCAGCAATAACCGACTGGTCGAAAGATGACGACGGGCAAAACGTAAGAGTATTAAAGTGATGATAAGCGCGCCAGCAATCGCACACAGCCCTAGTGCCCAGTTTGGGAGTTGCCCTTGCCCAAGCAATACCGCGGCGATAAGCCCTACGCCTGCGCCGTTAGAGACGCCAAGTAGTCCAGGTTCTGCCAGAGGATTTTCAAACAATGCCTGCATTACAGCGCCGGATATAGCCAGCGCCGCACCAACCAGCAATACAGCCAGCGTACGTGGCAGGCGAATTTGCCAGACGAACAGTTCGCCACGAGGAGTAAACCAGTCACCTGGCGAAATCCATTGTTCACCGGCGCAAAGGCTTAAGAGAAGCGCCAGCAGCATCAAAACTGACAGGCATAATAACCAGCGAATATTTTGTCGCTGTTGTTGGCGGGCAAGTGTCAGCATGGTATCCGTTCTGCTGAAGTGTCATGGCGTTGATTTTACGGTGACTCTTCGACAGTGAAAAGAAAAAAGGCCGCAGAGCGGCCTTTTTAGTTAGATCAGATTACTCGTCTTTGGGCGAAGCGTTTTCGACCCGGCTTTTTAACTTCTGCCCGGGTCTGAAGGTCACCACGCGCCGTGCTGTAATGGGAATATCCTCGCCCGTTTTCGGGTTACGTCCCGGGCGTTGATTCTTATCACGCAGATCGAAGTTACCAAAACCAGAGAGTTTCACCTGTTCGCCGTTTTCCAGAGCTCGACGGATCTCTTCGAAAAACAGTTCAACCAGTTCTTTGGCATCCCGCTTGCTAAGCCCAAGCTTATCAAACAGATATTCTGACATTTCAGCTTTTGTAAGCGCCATAGGTTCAATCCCTCAATGATGCCTGGAATCGCTCTTTTAATGCCTCTACACATTTGGCGACGGTAGCGGCAATCTCCTCTTCTTCGAGTGTACGGCTGGTATCTTGCAGGATCAGGCTTATGGCGAGGCTCTTATACCCCTCCGCAACACCCTTACCGCGGTACACGTCAAATAAGTTTACGCCAACTACCTGATTTACGCCAACTTTCTTACATTCGGATAAAATATCCGCTGCGGGAACGTTTTCTGCGACCACCACCGCGATGTCACGACGGTTCGCCGGGAAGCGAGAAATCTCGCGCGCCTGAGGCACCACGCGGTCTGCGAGCTTGTTCCACTCCAGTTCGAACACCAGAGTGCGACCGTTAAGATCCAGTTTACGTTCCAGTTCAGGATGAACAACCCCAACAAAACCAATACGTTCACCTTTCAGATAAATCGCTGCGGATTGCCCCGGATGCAGTGCCGGATTCGCTTCTGCACGGAACTCAACCTCATTAAGTTTACCGGTCAGGTCGAGAACGGATTCAAGATCGCCTTTCAAATCATAGAAATCAACGGTCTCTTTTGCCAGGTTCCAGTGCTCTTCGTAACGGTTACCGCAAATCACACCGGCTAACATCAGATCCTGACGAATGCCCAACGGTGCCTGAGTATCTGGCACGAAACGCAGACCACTTTCGAAAATGCGCACACGGTTCTGCTGACGGTTCTGGTTGTACACCACGGTTGCCAGCAGGCCGGTCCACAGGGAAAGACGCATTGCTGACATTTCAACGGAAATAGGGCTTGGCAGCAGTAAGGCTTCAACGCCTGGATGGATCATCTGCTGCACTTTCGGATCAACGAAGCTGTAGGTGATCACTTCCTGATAGCCTTTGTCGTTGAGCAGCGTTTTCACGCGCTTGAGCGACAGATCGGCTTCGCGGTGAGTACCCATAATCAGGTTTGCCTGCACCGGCTCATCAGGGATGTTGTTGTAGCCGTAAACACGCGCGACTTCTTCGACCAGATCTTCTTCAATCTCCATGTCGAAACGCCAGCTCGGCGCAACTGCCTGCCACTCGTCTTTGCCTTCGGTCACTTCGCAGCCGAGACGACGCAGAATGTCAGTGACCTGCTCATCGGCAATATGATGGCCAATCAGGCGATCCAGTTTGCTGCGACGCAAAGTGATGGTTGCACGCTTCGGCAGCGTTGCTTCGTTGGTGATATCAATTACCGGACCAGCCTCACCACCGCAGATGTCGATCAGCAGACGGGTCGCACGTTCCATCGCTTTGTGCTGCAGTGCCGGATCAACGCCACGCTCATAACGGTGAGACGCATCAGTATGCAGACCATGACGACGAGCACGACCGGTGATAGACAGCGGGCTGAAGAAAGCGCATTCCAACAGGACGTTTTGCGTTTCGTCATTCACGCCAGAGTGTTCGCCACCAAAGATGCCGCCCATCGCCAGCGCCTTGTTGTGGTCGGCGATGACCAGGGTGTCAGCGTTCAGCTTCGCTTCGGTACCGTCGAGCAGTACCAGCGTTTCGCCCTCTTTCGCCATCCGCACCACAATGCCGCCTTCAATGCGATCTTTATCGAAAGCGTGCATCGGCTGGCCCAGTTCGAGCAGCACATAGTTGGTGACGTCAACAACTGCATCGATAGAACGGATCCCGCAACGACGCAGTTTTTCTTTCATCCACAGCGGAGTTGGCGCTTTAACGTTAATGCCTTTTACCACACGGCCAAGATAACGCGGGCAGGCTTCCGGCGCTTCTACTGCAATCGGCAGCGTGTCGTCGATGGTCGCACCAACCGGAACGATTTCCGGTTCAACCAGCGGCAGCTGGTTCAGCACGGCAACATCACGCGCCACGCCGATAATGCCTAAGCAATCGGCACGGTTTGGTGTCACGCTGATTTCGATGGTGTTGTCATCGAGTTTCAGGTATTCGCGGATGTCGGTGCCAATCGGCGCATCCGCTGGCAGTTCGATAATGCCGCTGTGATCGTCAGAAATTCCCAGCTCAGAAAAGGAGCACAGCATCCCTTCAGACGGTTCGCCGCGCAGTTTTGCCGCTTTAATTTTGAAATCACCCGGCAGAACAGCACCAATGGTCGCTACCGCCACACGCAGGCCCTGACGGCAGTTTGGCGCACCGCAGACAATGTCCAGCAGGCGATCGCCGCCGACATTCACTTTTGTCACTCGCAGTTTGTCAGCGTTCGGATGCTGCGCACACTCAACCACTTCACCCACAACCACGCCGTGGAAGCTACCGGCAACCGGTTCTACACCGTCAACTTCCAGGCCCGCCATAGTGATTTGATTTGCCAGCGCATTGCTATCAATCGCCGGGTTCACCCATTCGCGTAACCACAGTTCACTGAATTTCATAATCTATTCCTGCCTTATTTAAACTGTTTGAGGAAACGCAGATCGTTTTCGAAGAATGAACGCAGGTCGGTGACGCCGTAACGCAACATAGTCAGACGCTCCATCCCCATCCCGAAGGCGAAACCAGAGTAAACTTCCGGATCGATGCCAACATTACGCAGCACGTTCGGATGCACCATCCCGCAGCCCAGTACTTCCAGCCATTTACCGTTTTTACCCATGACGTCCACTTCTGCAGAAGGTTCGGTAAACGGGAAGTAGGAAGGACGGAAGCGGATCTGCAAATCTTCCTCAAAGAAGTTACGCAGGAAGTCGTGCAGCGTGCCTTTCAGGTTGGTAAAGCTGATGTTGGTATCAACAATCAGACCTTCCATCTGATGGAACATCGGCGTGTGAGTCTGGTCGTAGTCGTTACGATAAACGCGGCCAGGCGCGATGATACGAATCGGTGGCTGCTGAGCTTTCATGGTGCGGATCTGTACGCCAGAGGTCTGGGTACGCAGCAGGCGGGTAGCATCAAACCAGAAAGTGTCGTGGTCAGCGCGCGCCGGGTGGTGACCAGGAATGTTCAGAGCATCGAAGTTATGATAATCGTCTTCGATTTCCGGCCCGGTTGCCACGGTAAAGCCAAGCTCACCGAAGAAACTTTCGATACGGTCGATGGTACGGGTCACCGGATGCAGACCGCCGTTTTCAATACGACGACCCGGCAGGGAGACATCAATCGTTTCCGCAGCCAGACGCGCATTCAGCGCTGCGCTTTCCAGTTCCGCTTTACGTGCATTCAGCGCCTGCTGAACCTGCTCTTTCGCTTCGTTGATAACCGCACCGGCTGCCGGGCGTTCTTCTGGCGGCAGCTCACGCAGGGTCGTCATCTGAAGGGTTAAGTGCCCTTTTTTACCCAAATATTCGACGCGCACATTGTCTAACGCGGCAACATCTGACGCCTGGCTAATGGCCGCCTTCGCACTGGCAACCAGTTCTGCGAGATGTGACATGGTTTTCCTCATTGTGTCAGTGGTGACACTGGTTCGTTGGACTTAGAGCCTATCCCATCAGGCTATTTTACTTGCCATTTTGGTCCCGGGCAGTGCTCGAAATCCTCACGTACTTAAGTACGCTCCGGTTTCTCCGCGCTGGCCGTGCCCAGACTGGCTGCGACAATTACGCCTGATGAGACAGGCTTTTTATTTTTCAAAACGCGCATACAAAAAAAGCCTCCACTGGGAGGCTTTCAGGCGCTGTTTTCCGTTTCTCTTCTCACGCGCTAGCCTCCTGGAGTCAGGTGCTAAAGTAAAAAAAGAAGCGGAAAATAGCAGCATTCATTGCTTGCGTTACCTTTTGGTACTTTTCAAAAGACCTTTATTGAAAAGGCTACGGCGATAAAAGTCAATGTTTTGATGGCGTTGAAACGAAAAGAGGGAGACTAGCTCCCTCTTTCAACTGGCTTATGCCAGAGCTGCTTTCGCTTTTTCAACCAGAGCGGTGAACGCTACTTTGTCGAATACTGCGATATCAGCCAGGATCTTACGGTCGATTTCAACAGAGGCTTTTTTCAGGCCATTGATGAATTTGCTGTAAGAAATACCGTTCTGACGTGCTGCTGCGTTGATACGCGCAATCCACAGTTGACGGAACTGACGCTTACGTTGACGACGGTCACGGTAAGCATACTGACCAGCTTTGATAACAGCCTGGAAGGCAACGCGGTATACGCGAGAACGCGCACCGTAGTAGCCTTTAGCTTGTTTCAAAATTTTCTTGTGACGTGCGCGTGCAATAACACCACGTTTTACGCGAGCCATATGTGCTCTCCTGTATCTATATTCTAATTAAAAAGTTAAAAAACGTTAACGGCTTATGCGTACGGCAGGCACGCGATTACCAGGCCCAGATCGCCTTTGGAAACCATGGCTTTCGGACGCAGGTGACGTTTACGTTTGGTCGCTTTTTTGGTCAGAATGTGACGCAGGTTAGCGTGCTTGTGCTTAAAACCACCTTTACCGGTTTTTTTGAAGCGCTTAGCAGCACCGCGTACGGTCTTAATTTTTGGCATTTTAATAACTTCCACTTCGCATTGTTAATAAACGAAACAAAGGCGAACAATGCCTGTGAAGCCCAAAGGCTCCACAGACAGTGCTACTTGAAGGCCTTACTGTTTCTTCTTAGGAGCGAGCACCATGATCATCTGGCGGCCTTCGATCTTCGTTGGGAAGGATTCGACCACTGCCAGTTCTTGCAAATCGTCTTTCACGCGATTAAGCACTTCCATACCGATTTGCTGGTGCGCCATCTCACGACCGCGGAAACGCAGCGTGATTTTGGCTTTATCACCCTCTTCGAGAAAGCGAATCAGGCTGCGGAGTTTTACCTGATAGTCGCCTTCATCTGTACCAGGACGGAATTTAATTTCCTTAACCTGGATAACTTTTTGCTTTTTCTTCTGTTCCTTAGAAGACTTGCTCTTTTCATAGAGGAATTTGCCGTAATCCATTATACGACAAACCGGCGGCTCGGCGTTAGGGCTGATCTCGACTAAGTCTACTCCGGCTTCTTCTGCTTTCTCCAGAGCTTCTCTCAGACTCACAATACCAAGCTGCTCGCCTTCCAGACCTGTTAAGCGAACTTCCTGGGCGCGAATTTCGCCATTGATACGGTTAGGGCGCGCCGTTTGAACTCGTTTTCCGCCTTTAATACCTTATTCCTCCAATTGTTTAAGACTGCGGCTGCGAATCTCTTGTTGCAGCTTCTCGATCACTTCATTTACGTCCATGCTTCCCAGGTCTTTACCACGGCGGGTGCGAACGGCAACTTTGCCTGATTCCACCTCTTTATCACCACAGACCAGCATATATGGGACGCGACGCAAAGTGTGCTCGCGGATTTTAAAGCCAATCTTCTCATTTCTCAAGTCTGCTTTAACACGAATGCCCGCATTTGATAGTTTTTGCGTCAATTCGTTAACGTATTCAGACTGTGAATCGGTAATATTCATGATAACAACCTGAACCGGCGCAAGCCAGGTCGGGAAGAAACCAGCGAATTCTTCGGTCAGGATACCGATGAAACGTTCCATCGACCCCAGAATTGCGCGGTGAATCATTACCGGTACCTTACGCTCGTTGTCTTCACCCACATAGGAGGCGCTCAGACGAGACGGCAAGGAGAAGTCCAGCTGTACTGTACCGCACTGCCATGCACGATCGAGGCAGTCATACAGGGTAAATTCAATTTTCGGACCGTAGAAAGCGCCTTCACCCAGTTGATATTCAAACGGGATGTTGTTTTCTTCCAGCGCAACTGCCAGGTCCGCCTCAGCACGATCCCACATTTCGTCGCTGCCAATACGTTTTTCAGGACGAGTGGAGAGTTTGACGACGATCTTCTCGAAGCCAAAAGTGCTGTACATATCATAGACTAAACGGATACATCCGTTAACTTCATCGCGAATTTGTTCTTCAGTACAGAAGATATGCGCGTCATCCTGGGTAAAACCACGTACACGCATCAGGCCATGCAGCGAACCTGACGGCTCGTTACGGTGGCAGCTACCAAACTCGGCCATACGCAGCGGCAGATCGCGATAAGACTTCAGCCCCTGGTTGAAAATTTGTACGTGACCCGGGCAGTTCATCGGCTTAATGCAGTATTCACGGTTCTCAGAAGACGTGGTGAACATTGCATCTTTGTAGTTGTCCCAGTGACCGGTTTTTTCCCACAGAACACGGTCCATCATGAACGGACCTTTAACTTCCTGATACTGGTACTCTTTCAGTTTAGAACGAACAAACACTTCCAGTTCACGGAAGATGGTCCAACCGTCGTTGTGCCAGAAGACCATACCCGGCGCTTCTTCCTGCATATGGTACAGGTCGAGCTGTTTACCGATTTTACGGTGGTCGCGTTTCGCGGCTTCTTCCAGGCGCTGCAGGTAAGCGTTTAGCGCTTTTTTGTCTGCCCACGCCGTACCGTAAATACGTTGCAACATTTTGTTGTTGCTGTCGCCACGCCAGTAAGCCCCTGCCGTTTTCATCAGTTTGAAATGATGGCAGAAACGCATGTTCGGTACGTGCGGACCGCGGCACATGTCGACATATTCTTCATGGAAGTACAGACCTGGCTTGTCATCATGGGCGATGTTTTCGTCAAGAATGGAGACTTTGTAGCTCTCCCCACGGTTGGCGAAAGTTTCACGCGCTTCGTGCCAGCTGACTTTCTTTTTAATGACGTCGTAGTTTTTCTCAGCAAGCTCATGCATCCGCTTCTCGAGTGCTTCGACATCTTCCTGGGTTAACGTGCGGTCAAGATCAACGTCGTAATAAAAACCGTTGTCAATAACCGGGCCGATTGCCATTTTGGTATGCGGCCAAAGTTGTTTAATCGCGTGCCCTAACAGGTGCGCACAGGAGTGACGAATGATCTCCAGACCTTCTTCGTCTTTGGCGGTAATGATCGACAGTTGTGCGTCGTTTTCAATCAGATCGCAAGCATCAACCAGTTCACCATTAACGCGCCCTGCGATACAGGCTTTCGCCAGACCTGGACCAATGTCCAGCGCAACATCCATGGGGCTTACAGCGTGGTCGTAATGGCGTTGGCTGCCATCAGGAAGAGTTATAACAGGCATTTTATATCCTTATTTGCAGTGGTGACCCACACGAAAGATCACATACAAAGAAAAATTTGTTTATTAACAGTTCATTGCGAAACCATCTAGCCAACAAATGCTAAATTGGTTCGCAATCAGGTACACAAATGAAAGACATTAACCTCTCACCTTCCACCCGGTTGAACGATGTTAACACTAAAAAAAGGGAGATTGTACCTTTCCGTTTCACATTGATTCGATTCGCAATTCGTTTGTAGTGAGTACACCAGCAAAACGCTTAAAGAACCACTGATAACATCACGCAGCGTCTGAAAGGTTTACTGCGAGCGGATTTACGCAGATAAACTGAATCCAGCAAAGTTCGTTGCGCTATTTGGCGGTGGTATTTAAACGATCATGAGATTAATGACGAACTGGTCATATCGCAATGATAAAAGTGACACAATTCTTATAGCAATTTTTCGTGCACATTTCGTTCTGGCGATAATAATTAATCATCATACTCAAAACCTCCAGACATATATAAGGCGAATAGATTATGAGTGAAAACGATATCATTATCAGAACTCATTATAAGTCTCCTCATAGAGTGCACATCGATAGCGACATACCAACGCCTTCAGCAGAGCCTATTAATCAATTTGCGCGCCAGCTCATCACCCTACTTGATAGCTCTGATTTAAGTTCGATGCTGTCATACTGTGTTACTCAAGAATTTACCGCAAGCTGTCGAAAAATATCACAAAATTGTTATTCCACTGCCCTTTTTATCATTAACTTTGCCACTTCCCCCATCCATGCAGAAAATATACTCATTACATTACACTATAAAAAAGAAATCATTTCCTTACTTCTGGAAACCACGCCCATTAAAGCTAACCATTTGCGAAGCATACTGGATTATATTGAACAGGAACAGTCAACTGCCGAAAAACGTAACCATTGCATGAAGCTGTCAAAAAAAATCCATAGAGAAAAAACTATACAACCAACAGTAAATCTCAATGGTAGTGCATTTTTTTTGCAATCTCCTTCTGACGCTATTTTTTGTCGCCATCTGTCATTACAATATGCCCTTGATTCCTTGGGAAATGGAAAAGGCAAAGTCAACCTGATTAAACATTACTCCTCCGTTGAATCCATACAACAGCATGTCCCTATAGTCCGGGACGCGGAGTTCAGAGCATTACTTCGCCATCCTCCTGCAGGGAGTCGCGTTATCGCGAGTAAGGATTTTGGCTTCGCTTTAGATATTTTCTTCTGTCGAATGATGGCAAACAATGTCAGTCATATGTCCGCGATTTTATATATAGACAATCATACTTTATCAGTAAGGCTACGAATAAAGCTGGCAGCGGATGGACAGTTAAATTATGTTGTGTCCGTTTACGATCCGAACGACACCAATGTTGCCGTCAGAGGCACCCACAGGACAGCACTAGGCTTTGTCTCGCTTGATAAGTTCATCAGTTCAGGTCCCGATGCTCAGACCTGGGCTGATATGTATGTTCGCAACTGTGCAATTGCAATTCTCCCTCTATTACCTGAGGGAGTTCCAGCGGCTATTTTCGCGGGTATTGCGACACGAATGCCATTTGCCCCTATACATCCATCGGCAATGTTGTTAATAATGGCCACAGGACAGACTCAACAGCTTATTACATTATTCAAACAGTTGCGCATACTCCCTGAAAAAGAAATCATTGAAATAATAACTGCGCAGAATAGCGTTGGTACACCTGCTTTATTTCTGGCTATGATGAACGGACATGCTGACAACGTAAAAATATTTATGCAAGAAATTCAGTCACTGGTATACAATCATATCATTCATGAAGATAACCTGGTTAAATTACTGCAAACTAAAAGTGCTAACGAAACACCTGGACTCTATATCTCCATGTTGTATGGATTCGATGAAATAATCGATATCTTTCTGAATGCATTAACCACTCCAATAGCACAAGAGCTTTTAAACAAAAAGCTGGTAATGGATATTTTAGCAATGAAAATACACGACGGTGAACCAGGATTATTCGCTGCAATGGAAAATAATCACCCTTTGTGTGTTACACGGTTCCTCTCAAAAATTTATGAAATCGCCTTTAAATATAACCTCAGTAAAATTAACATCATGGATTTATTAAAAGGCGCAACAGCACATGGAACCCCTGCTTTATACATCGCCATGAGCAAGGGTAATGAAGACGTCGTGCTATCTTATATATCGATGCTGTGTACTTTTGCAAAAAAATATTCTTTTAGTCAACATCAGTTATTCACACTGTTGGCCGCTAAAAATTATGACAACATATCAGCTGTTCATATAGCCATTCATCATAATCATTATAAAACGGTAGAAACATATTATGCAGCTATAAATGTAATCAGCCAAAGCCTGAGCTTTAGTCCAGATGAACTACAGGCGTATTTATAACTAAATATTTACGATGTATATGTTGATACATATACTTTAAACTCAATAACAGTGACCGGGTGCACAACGCCACCCAACGGCTGCAATTGCAAAAAATCCCTTGTTGCCTGTCCCTTTTGTTACACTCCGTTATCACGCACAAGAGATATGCAGGACACTGGTATGCCGACTAAACGCTTTGATAAAAAACACTGGAAGATGGTGGTGGTGCTACTGGCAATCTGTGGCGCTATGTTGTTGCTACGTTGGGCAGCAATGATTTGGGGATGAGCAGTGACAAACGAAAACAGCCAGACCGCATACTACGGTCCGGCAGATAATGTTACATGCTGTAGCCCAGCGATAAGGTTGTCCGACGATCGGTATGTTCCGGTGCAGACTCTGGAGGTTCAGAGTTCCATGTGACGTTGTAAGCCACCTTCAGTCCAAAATGTTCATTAATAGCAACATTTAATGCGCTTTCAGAGTTCAGCGTTGTGTCTTCCGCGCCAAAGACTGAAACACCCTGCGTAAATTTAGCGTTGTCAGTCAACTGCCATGCATAAGCCCCGGAGGCATAACCCAGCGGCTGGGTTTCATTGGCATTGTCGGTATATTTGTCGTAACGCACACCTGGACCGAATTCAAAGCGGAAACTGTGTACCGGGCCATTCAAAAACTGGCGACCATAACCCGCGGTCAACACATCGCGCTCTCGATAGCCGTTATAACGGTCTGTCAGCCAGCTTGCCTGCCCAAATAAATAGTCATAATCAGTTAAATTAAAACGGCTACGCCCGCCCGCCGCATATTTTTCTGAAGAACGCTCATCATTAGAAGAGGTATTACTGGCGTTCCCCCACAGCGACCAGGCAGTGGTATGTCCATACCAGGTCATGGTAGTGTCAGCCGTAAGTGAGGAGCTTTTCGTATTGCCTGATTGTGCAAGATATCC
Organism: Escherichia sp. MOD1-EC6021; assembly: GCF_002965245.1. Taxonomy (NCBI): domain Bacteria; kingdom Pseudomonadati; phylum Pseudomonadota; class Gammaproteobacteria; order Enterobacterales; family Enterobacteriaceae; genus Escherichia; species Escherichia sp. MOD1-EC6021. Next base: position 154,922 of record NZ_PTRU01000002.1, read on the forward strand.
TGCATTCAGATTACCTTCGAAAGGTTTTTTAGCGCTGGCAGGATCGTCCATGACAGTAAAAACGGAATCATCGGCAGCTGCATTCAGTGACGCAAACATGCCCCCCGCCAACATAACGATGGCAGGAACTGTCTTCAAAAGCTTCATTTATCAAGAGTCCGTACAACAAAAAAAGAGACCTTCGCGGTCCCGGAAACTTTCTTAAGGATCAAAGATTAGCGTCCCTGGAAAGGTAACGAATTATAAAAAGGCGCGAATAACTTAGCAATGTATTCTTATTTCATTTTTTGAATAAGCATGTGGCGAAAACAGATTTTTATTTATATATATTTATCTGCAAAATTTTAAATAAAGCTCTAATAAATCATATTGTTAATTTCTTCACTTTCCGCTGATTCGGTGCCAGACTGAAATCAGCCTATAGGAGGAAATGATGGTACGTATCTATACGTTGACACTTGCGCCCTCTCTCGATAGCGCAACAATTACCCCGCAAATTTATCCCGAAGGAAAGCTGCGCTGTACCGCACCGGTATTCGAACCCGGAGGCGGCGGCATCAACGTCGCCCGCGCCATTGCCCATCTTGGAGGCAGTGCCACAGCGATCTTCCCGGCGGGTGGTGCGACCGGCGAACATCTGGTTTCACTGTTGGCAGATGAAAATGTCCCCGTCGCTACTGTAGAAGCCAAAGACTGGACCCGACAGAATTTACACGTACATGTGGAAGTAAGCGGTGAGCAGTATCGTTTTGTCATGCCAGGCGCGGCATTAAGTGAAGATGAGTTTCGCCAGCTTGAAGAGCAAGTTCTGGAAATTGAATCCGGTGCTATCCTGGTCATAAGCGGAAGCCTGCCGCCAGGTGTGAAGCTAGAAAAATTAACCCAACTGATTTCCGCTGCGCAAAACCAAGGGATCCGCTGTATCGTCGACAGTTCTGGCGAAGCGTTAAGTGCAGCACTGGCGATTGGTAACATCGAGTTGGTTAAGCCTAACCAAAAAGAACTCAGTGCGCTGGTGAATCGCGAACTCACCCAGCCAGACGATGTCCGCAAAGCCGCGCAGGAAATCGTTAATAGCGGCAAGGCCAAACGAGTTGTCGTTTCCCTGGGTCCACAAGGGGCGCTGGGCGTTGATAGTGAAAACTGCATTCAGGTTGTGCCACCACCGGTGAAAAGCCAGAGCACCGTTGGCGCTGGTGACAGCATGGTCGGCGCGATGACACTGAAACTGGCAGAAAATGCCTCTCTTGAAGAGATGGTCCGTTTTGGCGTAGCTGCGGGGAGTGCAGCCACACTCAATCAGGGAACACGCCTGTGCTCCCATGACGATACACAAAAAATTTACGCTTACCTTTCCCGCTAACTGAAACATTCCCCCTGCATTGGGGGAATCACCACCAACCTGTCGGCAACGCGTTTCTCCGACTATGCTCAAAAGTCATGTGATAACAAAGGGGTGAACTATGGCCAGTGGCGATCTTGTCCGTTATGTCATAACCGTCATGTTGCACGAGGATACATTGACTGAAATTAACGAGTTGAATAATTACCTGACTCGCGACGGTTTTTTGCTCACCATGACGGATGATGATGGAAATATCCATGAGCTGGGGACTAACACTTTTGGACTTATCAGTACCCAAAGTGAAGAAGAAATTAGAGAACTGGTTTCGGGGCTTACCCAAAGTGCAACCGGCAAAGATCCTGAAATCACCATCACGACCTGGGAGGAATGGAATAGCAACAGAAAATAAATGGTTTTTGGGCAATAATCAGTCTGTGGTGTGCGTTAGCTCGTGTTTTTACACCGCATTCTTGCGCTAACCTTATGATCTGGCAGACAACATGGGAGAGACATCATGTGGCAGGCAATCAGTCGTCTTTTGAGCGAGCAGTTAGGTGAAGGCGAAATCGAACTGCGTAATGAACTGCCTGGCGGAGAAGTCCATGCCGCATGGCATTTGCGCTATGCAGGACGTGACTTTTTCGTCAAATGTGATGAAAGGGAACTGCTTCCCGGTTTTACCGCCGAAGCCGACCAACTGGAGTTACTGTCGCGTAGTAAAACCGTCACCGTGCCTAAGGTTTGGGCAGTTGGCGCTGACCGTGACTACAGTTTTCTGGTGATGGATTATCTCCCACCTCGCCCGCTGGATGCGCATAGCGCATTTATTCTTGGTCAGCAAATTGCGCGTTTACATCAATGGAGCGACCAACCGCAATTTGGCCTCGATTTCGATAACGCGCTCTCCACAACTCCCCAGCCCAACACCTGGCAACGTCGCTGGTCAACTTTTTTTGCTGAACAACGGATTGGCTGGCAGCTGGAACTGGCGGCAGAAAAAGGGATCGCTTTCGGCAATATCGATGCCATCGTCGAGCATATTCAGCAGCGTCTGGCCTCGCATCAACCGCAGCCTTCTCTGTTGCACGGCGATTTATGGTCCGGCAACTGTGCGCTGGGTCCGGATGGCCCGTACATTTTCGACCCGGCCTGCTACTGGGGTGACCGAGAGTGCGACCTGGCGATGTTACCGCTGCATACTGAACAGCCGCCACAAATCTATGACGGCTATCAGTCAGTATCCCCGCTACCTGCCGATTTCCTTGAACGTCAACCGGTTTACCAACTCTACACGCTGTTAAATCGTGCAAGGTTATTTGGCGGTCAGCATTTGGTTATTGCTCAGCAGTCACTGGATAGATTATTAGCAGCATAATATGGGGTGAGGATAATGGCCGCTCCGTGCGGCCTTTTGATTAAATAAACCCCAGCAGGGAAAAGAACACATAACCTGCAGCAATACAAATAACCGGCAGGATATACAGCGAGAAAAACTGCAGGAAAATAGTATGGTGCGGCACAACAATACGTGACTCAATTTGTTCACGCGTTAGCCCCTCTTCCCCTTTGGCTTTTTCCAGAATGAGTTGATCTTCAACACCTTCCCGCAAGAAGCGCGCCTGGCGACTCATCCGGGCACCGGAATCCTGCAACGCCAGTCCGACAAAAATCAGGATGAAAATCACCCAGAACATAACGTTCACGCCACCATTAAAATTGGGGGTCGGGGAGTTATACCAGAACAGATTCAAAAAAGGCGTATTCGCCTGCATCATATCGATCATGACATGAGTAAAGTCGAGCATGACCGCATTAATGCCTTCCTGGTTTTCCTGCCGGGTATTCATAAATTTCAGCAAAGAAATCAATGTAGAGATCAATGCAGGTATAAAAATCACCCAACCTAAAATCCTTTTCAAAACAGCAATGCGTCCAGCTTGTTGATACGTCATGAGTTCTCCTTGATTAAGACGCGTCGTTTCACTTAGTTTACCTGTAGATATCTGTTTTCGCCCATTCTTTAAAGGCGATATGATAGGCGCTTAATCATAAGCACGGCTTAATACCTTACACATAATGCTCTAAAGGAGAGGTTGTAATGTCAACCCCGCGTCAGATTCTTGCTGCAATTTTTGATATGGATGGATTACTTATCGACTCAGAACCTTTATGGGATCGGGCCGAACTGGATGTGATGGCAAGCCTGGGGGTGGATATCTCCCGTCGTAACGAGCTGCCGGACACCTTAGGTTTACGCATCGATATGGTGGTCGATCTTTGGTACGCCCGGCAACCCTGGAATGGTCCAAGCCGTCAGGAAGTAGTAGAACGGGTTATTGCTCGTGCCATTTCACTGGTTGAAGAGACACGCCCATTATTGCCAGGCGTGCGTGAAGCCGTTGCGTTATGCAAAGAACAAGGTTTATTGGTGGGACTGGCCTCCGCGTCACCACTACATATGCTGGAAAAAGTGTTGACCATGTTTGACATACGCGACAGTTTCGATGCCCTCGCCTCGGCTGAAAAATTGCCTTACAGCAAGCCGCATCCGCAAGTATATCTCGACTGCGCAGCAAAACTGGGCGTTGACCCGCTGACCTGCGTAGCGCTGGAAGATTCGGTAAATGGCATGATCGCCTCTAAAGCAGCCCGCATGCGTTCCATCGTCGTTCCTGCGCCAGAAGCGCAAAATGATCCACGTTTTGTATTAGCAAACGTCAAACTCTCATCGCTGACAGAACTCACCGCAAAAGACCTTCTCGGTTAATAACCAAGGGCAGTTATCACGCTGCCCCTGGTTCTTTATCTGAATTTGCATTCAACTGGCGGATTAATCGTCAATTTAAGAGAAAGAGTTACACCGTCACTACTTCCGTGCACTGTATAAAAATCCTATACTGTACGTATCGACAGTTTAGTGAGTTTTATCATGACGGCGGAAGGTCACCTTCTCTTTTCTATTGCTTGTGCGGTATTTGCCAAAAATGCCGAGCTGACGCCCGTGCTGGCACAGGGTGACTGGTGGCATATTGTCCCTTCCGCAATCCTGACGTGTTTGTTACCGGACATCGATCACCCAAAGTCGTTTCTTGGGCAGCGATTAAAGTGGATATCAAAACCGATCGCCCGCGCTTTTGGGCATCGTGGTTTTACCCACAGTCTGCTGGCGGTATTTGCGCTGCTGGCAACCTTTTACCTTAAGGTTCCTGAAAGCTGGTTTATTCCTGCTGATGCGTTGCAGGGAATGGTACTGGGTTATTTGAGCCACATACTTGCCGATATGCTGACACCCGCCGGTGTTCCCCTGCTCTGGCCATGCCGCTGGCGTTTCCGCTTGCCTATCCTGGTTCCCCAAAAGGGCAACCAACTGGAACGTTTTATCTGCATGGCATTATTTGTCTGGTCGGTATGGATGCCCCATTCATTACCCGAAAACAGCGCTGTTCGTTGGTCATCGCAAATGATCAATACCTTGCAGATCCAGTTTCATCGGCTTATTAAGCATCAGGTTGAATACTAAAAAGGCAAAAATCGCCTTTCTGGAATAAGCAATTCCATTTGAATATAAGAGCCAGCTCACAGTTCTGTTAATCTTGCGCCAACACTATGACTGCTACGCAGTGATAGAAATAATAAGATCAGGAGAACGGGGATGAACTTTCCATTAATTGCGAACATCGTGGTGTTCGTTGTACTGCTGTTTGCGCTGGCTCAGACCCGCCATAAACAGTGGAGTCTGGCGAAAAAAGTGCTGGTGGGTCTGGTGATGGGTGTGGTTTTTGGCCTCGCCCTGCATACCATTTATGGTTCTGACAGCCAGGTACTTAAAGATTCTGTACAGTGGTTTAACATCGTTGGTAACGGCTATGTTCAACTGCTGCAAATGATCGTTATGCCGTTAGTCTTCGCCTCTATTCTGAGCGCGGTTGCCCGTCTGCATAACGCATCACAGTTAGGCAAAATCAGTTTTCTGACCATCGGAACGCTTTTGTTTACCACGCTGATTGCGGCGCTGGTCGGTGTGCTGGTCACCAACCTGTTTGGTTTGACGGCTGAAGGTCTGGTTCAGGGTGGTGCAGAAACTGCACGTTTGAATGCCATCGAAAGTAACTATGTTGGTAAAGTCTCTGACCTGAGCGTTCCGCAGCTGGTCTTGTCCTTTATCCCGAAAAACCCGTTTGCCGATCTGACCGGAGCCAATCCGACGTCAATTATCAGCGTGGTAATTTTTGCCGCATTCCTCGGTGTAGCTGCGCTGAAACTGCTGAAGGATGATGCGCCGAAAGGTGAACGCGTCTTAACCGCTATCGATACCCTGCAAAGCTGGGTGATGAAACTGGTTCGCCTGGTCATGCAGCTGACCCCTTACGGCGTTCTGGCGCTGATGACCAAAGTGGTTGCAGGTTCTAACCTGCAAGACATCATCAAACTGGGTAGTTTCGTTGTCGCGTCCTACCTCGGTCTTCTGATTATGTTTGCAGTGCATGGCCTTCTGCTGGGCATTAATGGCGTGAGCCCGCTGAAGTACTTCCGTAAGGTATGGCCAGTACTGACGTTTGCCTTTACCAGCCGTTCCAGCGCCGCGTCTATCCCGCTTAATGTGGAAGCACAAACGCGTCGTCTGGGTGTACCTGAATCTATCGCCAGTTTCGCCGCCTCTTTCGGTGCGACCATTGGTCAGAACGGCTGTGCCGGTTTGTATCCGGCAATGCTGGCGGTGATGGTTGCGCCTACGGTTGGCATTAACCCGCTGGACCCGATGTGGATTGCAACTCTGGTCGGTATTGTTACCGTTAGTTCCGCAGGCGTTGCCGGTGTCGGTGGTGGCGCAACTTTCGCCGCACTGATTGTGCTGCCTGCGATGGGCCTGCCTGTAACGCTGGTGGCATTGTTAATCTCCGTTGAACCGCTTATCGACATGGGCCGTACGGCGCTAAACGTTAGTGGCTCGATGACCGCTGGCACGCTGACCAGCCAGTGGCTGAAGCAAACCGATAAAGCCATTCTGGATAGCGAAGACGACGCCGAACTGGCACACCGTTAATTCTTATGCTGGCAACGGTCCGTTTTGTATAGGGGCCGTTGCCTTACTTTTTAAATGTTCCATCGCGGCGATGCATACTGACTCATATTTAAACAGATCGTCAGCGAAAAAAATGGCTAACTTATCAATACATTCCTGACTCAATGAATGTGCTTGTAGCGAGAAGCTTAAAACCTCATACCCAAGACGTTTTCTAAGTGAACTATCTGAAATACTCATAATCTCTTCAAGCACACCACTTCCCATTCCCGGAAGATTCAGTGGATTAAAAAGAAGATTGACATTAAGCATTGATATTACCGAAGGAAACTTTAGGAGACTCTCATTTTTTTGAATCGCAGCAAAAATGCTCCCAACAGGATGTATATAATTTTGTTCATAGTATATCGTTCTTAAATACTGAATAACCAACCTGTTTTTTATATTGATCAAATTGGTCATTTTTTCTGGTCGGAATTCACAGGTAAAATCCATCCCAACAAAATTCTCATTAATACCTCTTATCCTAATTTCACTACCATAAAGATTATTAATTATCACTCTATATTTAACATTGTCCTGCAGATATGTATCAAAACTAAGTGCTGGCGCTCCTGGCTTTGAGGCATCATAGTTAATGTTAGACATATAGGTAATCATATAATTGAAGTTTGATTCTGCTATTTCATCGCAGGCACATTGACCCGTTGATATAAAGAAAGTGAGTGCTGTCATGGTAGACTGCAGCCTTTCTTTAAAAGAGTCGAAGGCAAGGTTTTTAATATTTAAATTACCATAATCACTCTGTATTAAGTTTGTAGAAAACATCTCCCACCTCATATTTCAACAAAATTATTATCTCATTTGAATCTAAGCAATTTACAATATAAGTTTAATGGCAACGCCACAGGATGAACTATCAAAAATAGCTCATTCTGATTAGCTAAACTTAACTATTATAAAATAAATAAACAATTAAAGAAAAAAGATCACTTATTTATAGCAATAGATCGTCAAAGGCAGCTTTTTGTTACAGGTGATTTGAATGAATGTAGCATCGAAATACAGAATTTCAGGCCATGTACCACCCGGCAAAACCGGGAGGTACGTAATCCTTACTCAGTCACTTCCCCTTCCTGGCGGATCTGATTTGCCCAACGCTGGGCGGATTCAGGCACAGTAAACGCCGGTGAGCGCAGAAATGACTCTCCCATCAGTACAAACGCAACATATTTGCCACGCAGCATCCAGACATCACGAAACGAATCCATCTTTATCGCATGTTCTGGCGGCGCGGGTTCCGTGCGTGGGACATAGCTAATAATCTGGCGGTTTTGCTGACGGAGCGGTTTCTTCATTACTGGCTTCACTAAACGCATATTAAAAATCAGAAAAACTGTAGTTTAGCCGATTTAGCCCCTGTACGTCCCGCTTTGCGTGTATTTCATAACACCGTTTCCAGAATAGTCTCCGAAGCGGGATCTGGCTGGTGGTCTATAGTTAGAGAGTTTTTTGACCAAAACAGCGGCCCTTTCAGTAATACATTAAGGAGACGAGTTCAATGTCGCAACATAACGAAAAGAACCCACATCAGCACCAGTCACCACTACACGATTCCAGCGAAGCGAAACCGGGGATGGACTCACTGGCACCTGAGGACGGTTCCCATCGTCCAGCGGCTGAACCGACGCCACCGGGAGCGCAGCCAACCGCGCCAGGGAGTCTGAAAGCCCCTGATACACGTAATGAAAAGCTGAACTCCCTGGAGGACGTGCGTAAAGGCAGTGAAAATTATGCACTGACCACCAACCAGGGTGTACGCATCGCCGATGATCAAAACTCCCTACGCGCCGGTAGCCGTGGCCCAACACTGCTGGAAGATTTTATTCTGCGCGAGAAAATCACTCACTTTGACCATGAGCGCATCCCGGAACGTATTGTTCATGCACGCGGATCAGCCGCTCACGGTTATTTCCAGCCATATAAAAGCTTAAGCGATATTACCAAAGCGGATTTCCTCTCAGATCCGAACAAAATCACCCCAGTATTTGTACGTTTCTCTACCGTTCAGGGTGGTGCTGGCTCTGCCGATACCGTGCGTGATATCCGTGGCTTTGCCACCAAGTTCTATACCGAAGAGGGTATTTTTGACCTTGTTGGCAATAACACGCCAATCTTCTTTATCCAGGATGCGCATAAATTCCCCGATTTTGTTCATGCGGTAAAACCAGAACCACACTGGGCAATTCCACAAGGGCAAAGCGCCCACGATACTTTCTGGGATTATGTTTCTCTGCAACCTGAAACTCTGCATAACGTGATGTGGGCCATGTCGGATCGTGGTATCCCGCGCAGCTATCGCACCATGGAAGGCTTCGGTATTCACACCTTCCGCCTGATTAATGCCGAAGGGAAAGCGACGTTCGTACGTTTCCACTGGAAACCATTGGCCGGTAAAGCCTCACTGGTTTGGGATGAAGCACAAAAACTAACCGGACGTGACCCGGACTTCCACCGCCGCGAGTTGTGGGAAGCGATTGAAGCGGGTGATTTCCCGGAATACGAACTGGGCTTCCAGTTGATTCCTGAAGAAGATGAATTTAAGTTCGACTTCGACCTTCTTGATCCAACTAAACTTATCCCGGAAGAACTGGTGCCCGTTCAGCGTGTTGGCAAAATGGTGCTTAATCGTAATCCGGATAACTTCTTTGCCGAAAACGAACAGGCGGCTTTCCATCCTGGGCATATTGTCCCCGGTCTGGATTTCACCAACGATCCGCTGTTGCAGGGGCGTTTGTTCTCTTATACCGATACACAAATCAGTCGTCTTGGCGGACCAAATTTCCATGAGATTCCGATTAACCGCCCGACCTGCCCTTACCATAATTTCCAGCGTGACGGCATGCATCGTATGGGGATCGACACTAACCCGGCGAATTACGAACCGAACTCGATCAACGATAACTGGCCGCGCGAAACACCGCCGGGGCCGAAACGTGGCGGTTTTGAATCATACCAGGAACGCGTGGAAGGAAATAAAGTTCGCGAGCGCAGTCCATCGTTTGGCGAATATTATTCCCATCCGCGCCTGTTCTGGCTAAGTCAGACGCCATTCGAGCAGCGCCATATTGTCGATGGTTTCAGCTTTGAGTTAAGCAAAGTAGTTCGTCCGTATATTCGTGAGCGCGTTGTTGACCAGCTGGCGCATATTGATCTCACTCTGGCCCAGGCGGTGGCGAAAAATCTCGGTATCGAACTGACTGACGACCAGCTGAATATCACCCCGCCTCCGGACGTCAACGGTCTGAAAAAGGATCCATCCTTAAGTCTGTACGCCATTCCTGACGGTGATGTAAAAGGTCGCGTGGTAGCGATTTTGCTTAATGGTGAAGTGAGATCGGCAGACCTTCTGACCATTCTCAAGGCGCTGAAGGCCAAAGGCGTTCATGCCAAACTGCTCTACTCCCGAATGGGTGAAGTGACTGCGGATGACGGTACGGTGCTGCCTATAGCCGCTACATTTGCCGGAGCGCCTTCGCTGACGGTCGATGCGGTTATTGTCCCTTGCGGCAATATCGCGGATATCGCTGACAACGGCGATGCCAACTACTACCTGATGGAAGCCTACAAACACCTTAAACCGATTGCGCTGGCGGGAGACGCGCGCAAGTTTAAAGCAACAATCAAGGTCGCTGACCAGGGTGAAGAAGGGATTGTGGAAGCTGACAGCGCCGATGGTAGTTTTATGGATGAACTGTTAACGCTGATGGCAGCACACCGCGTGTGGTCACGCATTCCTAAGATTGACAAAATCCCGGCGTAAATATGGATAAGGTCACGCCCCCTGGGGAGTGACCTTACCACCTTACTTACACATCAAGATAACTACCCAACCGATAACCACGCTCAGCAATCGCATATTTCAACGACGCTGAAGTCAGCACATCCAGTTCCGTTAACCGAGGGAAGCAATAAGCACTCTGGCGAATCGTATTATCGATAAACGCCGGGTGGCACATCACTTCCAGAGAGCGCTCGCCGCGATGACTGGAGTCATCAAGCACTTGCAGGAACAGTGTCTCGCTAATCTCTTCACCATAAAACGCGCTACTGAATCCCTGCGAACTGCGCAGATTAGCCGGTAAATCACCAACGTTAGATAGCGGCTGACGGTCGATGCGCAACGCTATCCCCTCTTCAGCCGCAAACCTGGCAACAATCGGGAAAATCTGCGGGAACATATGCACATGATGATGGCTATCAAGATGCGTAGGTTTGCGTCCAAATAGCTCAATGAAACGCAAATACTGACTGGCAAGCTCCTGAGTAATTTCTTCCAGCGGTAAAGCATCTTCTTCTGCCAACTGCCAGATCCATTTTCCCAGCACACCATCGCGGGTTAACCCCGGCATAGCTGTCAGTGCCTTGCCCATAGTAAGGACAAAGTGCATCCCTATGGCCAGACTCGGTTCATCACGACTCAACTGCACTGCATGGTCAATAGCCTGCCCATTCACCAGCGCCGTCGTCGACGTGACAATCCCATTGCGACAGGCCTCGATAATGCCGTAGTTCTGACCTTTGCTTAAGCCAAAATCATCGGCATTAACAATCAGTAAGCGTTCCATAATCAGCCTCGGTTAATGTGCTTTTTTAAGCTCTGCGATGCAGTCGGCAAAATTTGGCAGCCATTTCTCGTGCGCCAGAATCATCTCGCGTGCCAGCAGCTCAGCATCGCGATCGGAATGCACCAACGGACTAAGGTTTAGCGCCAGTAACACATCGTTAAATTCCCCGCTAAGTGCGGCGTTGCTGGCAGCAATCTCGAAACCTTTGATGGTGTGAATCAGCCCCATCACTTTATCATCGAAATGCGTAATGCGCGGATGTGGCGTCGCGCCATCGCGCCCCAGCGTACAGGTCATTTCTACCGCCCAGTCTGCCGGAATATTATCAATATGCCCATGATGCGGGATATTAACGTAATGTTCTGCTTGCTTGTCGTTGTAGATAGCGTTGATCACTTCGCACGCTGCATCAGAGTAATAAGCCCCACCGCGCTGTTCCAGCTCTTTCGGCTTAACATTCAACTCCGGGTTTTTATATAGCTCAAAAAGTTGTTTCTCGACTTTCTGTACTACCTGCGCACGTGCGCCGCCTTTGTAGTATTCGCCCATTTCAATAGCCAGCATCTCTTTTTGCTTGAAGTAATAAAGCAAATAAGAACACGGCAACAGATTCAGAGAACGAATTAAGCCTTCGCTAAATGGCAGATCGAAAATATTTTTAACGCCAGATGCTTTTAACTGCCCGGATGCCACACCATCAAGCAATTCGGCAAAGCGTGATTTGCCATTTACCAGCACATCCTTAATGAACACCATATGGTTGAGGCCGAACAAATCGATAGATAAATCATCGCTGTCTTTCAGCATCAGAACATCGCGAATAAACATCTTCATGCCGATCGGAATATTACACACGCCGATAAAGCGTTTAAATCCGGTATGACGATAAACGGCTTCAGTGACCATTCCCGCCGGGTTAGTGAAGTTAATCACCCATGCATTCGGACAAAGTTCTTCGACATCTTTTACGATGTCAAAAATCACCGGAATGGTACGCAGACCTTTAAACAAACCGCCCGCACCGTTAGTTTCCTGACCAAGATAACCATGACTTAATGGAATACGTTCATCCAGTTCGCGCGCCGGTAATTGGCCTACGCGCAGTTGGGTAGTAACGAAATCAGCATCTTTCAATGCTTCGCGGCGATCCAGCGTTTTATAAAGCTTCATCGGGACGCCAGCGTTATCAATCATCCGTTGGCAGAGATCAAAAATAATATCCAGTTTAGCTTTACCACCTTCAACATCCACCAGCCATAATTCGCTGACAGGTAATTCGTGATAACGCTTAATAAATCCTTCCAGTAACTCCGGGGTATAGCTGCTCCCGCCACCAATAGTGACGACTTTTAATTTCTGGCTCATAATTTCTCCCTTCAGTACAGAATACTGATATCTGGCATATCTGCCCCCGGACATAAATAATCCAGCAACAGGACAGATATGTTAATTGTCAGGTATAACGACTTACTGATTAAATTCAGTCAATTTCTTACGATAGCTCTTAGGCGTAAAGGACGTTAATTTCTTAAACGTTTTAATAAACAAGCTCGGGCTACTATAACCGGCCTCAAACGCAATATCCGTCACAGAATAGTTGGTCATTTCCAGTTGTTTTTTGGCAAAATTAATACGGATCTCATTAATAATCTGCATTGGTGTTTTGCCATAATATCGTTGAGTCGCTCGCGTCAAATATTCCTGTGATTTGGCTGACAACGTCACCATATTCTCCAGCGCCGATTCACTAAACTGCTCTTTATCATGCATCTTTTCTACCGTACTTTTCAGCCACTGCGGTACATCATCAATCACCTGTTCTTCGCGGTAATGACGCAAACGGTTAATGACATAAAAAGTAACCATCTCAACAAACTCTTCCAGCCCTGTTTCGCGGAAATTCAATGAAGAAATCACGGTTTCCACATAGGTGAGAAAAGCGTTATTGGTCCGGTATACCTGCGAAGCGACAAAGCAATAAGGCAACAACGGCAGGTAATGCTGCTCAAAAAAGCGTTTACTGATCCCAACGTTCAATATGCGCGTGGCACCAAACTCATAAAAACTTTGATGGTGCGAACCTAACGGAATAAAAACAAAATCGCCCCGTTCCAGTAACACGCGCTTACCGTTAATCTCCTGGAAATAACGCCCGGTTAATACCAGAGTAAATTCATAATAGTCGTGCTGATGCAGTCCGCTGATACTCTCAGTTTTGTTGTAGATAAACACATGGAAGTTTTTGCCATTAAACAACTGCTGTTCTCGGGCAGTGGCAATTTCCGGCGCGTTAATCACTGGCTGCATCATCGACTCCTTATGCCTTCAGTTTTTCATGAAGCTCAATTAATTCAGTAATCAGTTCACGCGCAAGCATGGACGTCATTAAATGATCCTGAGCGTGGACCAGCACCAGACTCACTTTCATCTTACCTTCGCCCGCATCGCCTTCAATCAGTTTCGTCTGTACCAGATGCGCTTCATTCAATGCCATCCGTGACTGATCCATCATGGCTTTTGCTGCGGCAAAATCGCCCTGCTTCGCCTGTTTCAGTGCGGCATACGCCAGGCTGCGCGCTTGTCCGGAGTTGATGATAAGTCCCATCACCACTTCTTCCAGCTCTTCAGCTTCTGTTTGCGTATCAGGAATATTGTCAAGATCCATCATATATCGTTCCTCATTTATTCCCGGTACAGCGTTACCCGTACCGGTATCGATTAAAATTTCAGGGCATTAGCAATATCTTCTTCGCTCTCTTCTTTATCAATCGCGTTTTGTGCTTTGTTAGCCACCACAACAAAGGGCAGATAAATTAACGTTGCGATACCAAGGTTGAAGAGTGCGACCAGCAATGCAGCGACGCTACCGTTGGTGTTAAAGAAGGCTCCCAAACCGGTTGGCATGGTCCACGGTGCAATATTGGTCACCGGAGGAATAATGCCCATGTAGTACGCTGCCAGAGTGATTGCCGCCAGAATCGGTTGTACCAGTACAAACGGGATAAACATCACCGGGTTCATGATAATTGGCAAACCAAACAGAATCGGTTCGTTAATCTGGAAGATGCCGGACGGCAGCGCCAGTTTTGCCACCTGACGATAATCAGCACGGCGAGAAGCGATAAAGATAGCCAGGATCAGACCCAAAGTCGCACCACTGCCACCGAGGAAAATAAAGGAGTCCAGCATCGGCTTGGCCCAGATATGGAAGGTCTTACCGGCTGCCAGCGCCGCTTCGACGGAACCATATTGCTGATAGGTCGCGATATTTTCCAGCGCCCAAGGCGTCATAATGCCGTTGTCCAGTGCGGTCAGCGCCAGCGCACCATGAATACCGAAGAACCAGAGCAGTGGAACAAAGATCACATAGGCCCAGCCCACCACGCTACCCAACGATGCCAGTGGGGTTGAGATGGTATCCATAATGATCTGATGGAAGTTGGTGCCCCAGGTATTCAACGCCCAGGCAATAATCCCCATCACGGAAAGAATAATAAAGCCGGGAATTAATGCCGAGAAGGAACGCGATACTGAAGCAGGTACGCTGTCGGGCAATTTAATGACCCAATTGCGGCGGACAATAAAGGTAAACATTTCTGCCACCACCAGGCCAATAATAATCCCGGAGATGATATTCGCCCCACCTAACCAGTTTGCGCCAACCGCATAGGCCTCACCGACACTATATGGGGTGACGGTCATAAATGCTGCAACGGATAACAACCCAGCCGCCAGCGCATCGACTTTACGCTCTTCTGCCAGCGCCATGCCAATAAAGAACGGTGCCATTAAAGACATTATCCCTAATGTTCCGTTATATACGTTGCCGCCGATACCTTTCAGACCATTAAGTGTTTCAATGGTTGAGGCATCCAGGCGAATACCTAAGGAATAAAAAAACGACCCCTCCCCAAAGCTTAGAAAAACGTTGTTAATTAATACAAACATGGCTCCCGCAAGGGTTAACGGCATTAAGCGAATAAAACCATTTTTGATTGCATTAACGTGTGGTTGCTTTCCTATTTTAACTGCAAAAGGGAGGAGTACCTTTTCAAGCGATGCAATAACATTACTCATAGAAAAATACCCTTAAAAACCGCAATTTAAATATTGCGGTATTGATTTATGAAATAACTCTTTGACGGGAAAATTTAAAATAAATTAATTTGCTGCGGCTTTTTTAATCGCTGCAACCGCAGCCTTAAGCACGCCTAAACCATCGACTTTGCCATAAAGAAGCGAGTCAATTACTTCAACCGGTTTGTTGGGTAACAAACGCTGGATTTCGGGCAACATATAAGCAATCTGCGGCCCTAATAACACGACATCGGCATTCTGACCTTTTTCACCAGCCAGTGTTTCCGGAAATGCTTCAATAATGACCGGAACTTCATATTTTTCTGCCTGTGCGCGCATTTTTGATACCAGTAAAGAGGTAGACATGCCCGCAGAACAAAACAGATAAATGTGTTTCTTTTCCATAAAACTGCCCTCATCGACGATTATCTGTCAGCCAGACACTCCGCAAGCCTTAACCTGCTTCCATGCTCTGGATAACTTGCGAAACCAACATGACTTTTTTTGTGGCTGAAAGGAGTATACGGTATAGACCTGAGCAATAGTATTTCTTTGACCTTATAAATTGTCTCTCCTTGACCTGTGGTTATGACCCTCTTCACATTTCGGGCAAATAATTCGCGAAGATAATTAAGAACACAGGCCAAAAAAAACCGGCGCAATGGCCGGTTTCCGTTGTTACTCAAGCTTTCAGACGAAGTGATTACTTCGCAGCCTGTGGATCAGTGTCGTATTCAGCACAGGTCTGATAACCGGAGTTGATGACATGTCCGGTATCATCTAACGCGACAAAGTAGGTTTCTGCTTTACCATCACGTTGACCCAGGATGTAGGTCTGGCAAGTACCACGAGCATGAATCATGCTCACTTCAGACGAAGGTTTACCCGCAATTTGTGCAACCTGCGCCCGGCTCATGCCTTTTTTGACGTCTTTCACCACAGGCTGTACAAACTGGTCTTTGGTACGATCATAAGCCGTACAACCCGCCAGCATGGTTAATACCGCCGCTGCACTCAGAATTCCTGCCATATTCTTGTTCATATTCCGTCCTCTTGTTTATCAGCGTGTTAGATAAGCCTGGAATACATTGGGCGCTTTTTCAAGCCCGTGAACGAAACGGCTCCGCTTTCAGAGGATTCCTGTATGACGTTTTAACCACCATTCAGCCCGCTGTCGCTTGTCGTTTCAGTAGCAACGGGTTAGCTTTAAGGAAGTTTTGTCTTTTCTGTCTGGAGGGGTTCAATGACATTGCAACAACAAATAATAAAGGCGCTGGGCGCAAAACCGCAGATTAATGCTGAAGAGGAAATTCGTCGTAGTGTCGATTTTCTGAAAAGCTACCTGCAAACTTATCCGTTCATTAAATCACTGGTGCTCGGGATCAGCGGCGGTCAGGACTCCACGCTTGCCGGTAAGCTGTGCCAGATGGCGATTAATGAGCTGCGCCAGGAAACCGGCAACGAATCGCTGCAATTTATTGCCGTACGCCTGCCCTATGGTGTTCAGGCCGACGAACAAGATTGCCAGGATGCCATTGCCTTTATTCAACCGGATCGCGTATTAACCGTCAATATCAAGGGCGCGGTATTGGCCAGCGAACAGGCGCTTCGCGAAGCGGGTATTGAATTAAGTGATTTTGTCCGTGGCAATGAAAAAGCGCGTGAGCGGATGAAAGCACAATATAGCATTGCGGGTATGACCAGCGGTGTCGTGGTGGGCACCGATCATGCAGCAGAAGCCATTACCGGATTCTTCACTAAATATGGTGACGGCGGTACGGACATTAATCCGCTGTATCGCCTCAACAAACGTCAGGGTAAACAGTTACTGGCGGCATTAGGTTGTCCGGAACATCTTTATAAGAAAGCCCCAACGGCCGATCTGGAAGATGATCGCCCTTCTCTGCCAGATGAAGTGGCACTCGGCGTGACCTATGACAATATCGACGACTATCTGGAAGGGAAAAACCTACCTGAACAGGTCGCCAGAACAATACAGAACTGGTATCTGAAAACCGAACATAAACGCCGTCCGCCAATTACCGTTTTCGATGATTTCTGGAAAAAGTAATAATTTGCACATATTGGTTTGTGCGAAAAAGAGTGCTTTGTTCACGCCGGATGCGGCGTGAACGCCTTATTCGCCCCACAAAACTATGCAAATTCAATATATTGCATGAGTCGCATAGGCCTGACAGGCGTAGCACGTCAGACGGTGTAACCTTTGTCATCAACCCGCCTCTTTTTTAATCGCTCCCCGCCTGTTACACTGGATAGATAACCAGCATTCGGAGTCAACAGTGGTACGGCGTTTAACTTCTCCGCGGCTCGAATTTGAAGCTGCGGCAATTTATGAATATCCCGAACATTTACGATCATTCCTTAATGACTTACCCACCCGACCAGGGGTGTATCTGTTTCATGGCGAAAGTGACACCATGCCGCTCTATATCGGCAAAAGCGTTAATATCCGCAGTCGGGTGCTTTCTCATTTACGCACCCCGGATGAAGCCGCCATGCTGCGACAATCCCGACGCATCAGCTGGATATGTACCGCCGGTGAAATCGGCGCACTGCTCCTTGAAGCGCGATTAATCAAAGAGCAGCAGCCGCTATTTAATAAACGATTGCGCCGCAATCGCCAGCTCTGCGCCCTGCAATTAAATGAAAAGCGCGTCGATGTGGTGTATGCCAAAGAGGTGGATTTTTCACGAGCCCCCAACCTGTTTGGCCTGTTTGCCAATAGGCGCGCAGCTTTGCAAGCATTGCAGACCATCGCTGATGAACAAAAACTTTGTTATGGCCTGTTGGGACTGGAACCGTTAAGCCGCGGGCGTGCATGTTTTCGTTCTGCATTAAAACGTTGCGCCGGGGCGTGTTGCGGTAAAGAGAGCCCTGACGATCATGCGCTACGCTTGCGCCAGGCTCTGGAGCGTTTGCGGGTGGTGTGTTGGCCTTGGCAAGGTGCGGTGGCACTGAAAGAACAGCACCCGGAAATGACTCAATATCATATTATTCAAAACTGGCTGTGGCTGGGGGCGGTTAATTCGCTGGAAGAAGCGACAATGTTAATTCGGACACCCGCCGGGTTTGATCACGACGGTTATAAAATTCTTTGTAAGCCGCTGCTTTCCGGTAACTATGAAATTACTGAACTTGATCCGGCGAATGACCAGCGAGCCAGTTGATTTCACTGAACAACAGTTTACCTTGCGGTTGTAAAAGCCGCAGGGTGTGTTTGCCATCATACCAGCACGCTCCCTGGTCAGTAGTGAGAAGTTTGTCACCCAGTTGCCACGCCCCGTTAATGACAAACACTACCCCGCCGCGTGAGCCAAAGGTAGTAAACGTACGTTCGGCAATTCTGACTTTCGCCTTACAGATATCCAGACGTGTCATGATGTTGAAATCCATCGACATCTGCCCTGCCGTCAGTTTCGCTTTAACCACCTGGTCCGCCGCAAAGGCAAAAGGCTGTAACGGTTTTAAGGTATGTTTAAAGCGGTCTGCACTTTCAAGGAACATCTCGCCGCCTTCCAGCAACGTCACTATCCTTTCCATACCTGGAAACAAAGAAAACTCCCCATTCGCCGCGATGGATGCAATGCTGGCTCGCCAGTAAAAATCACGTTTTGCCGGTGGGAAAGTACAGATTTCGCGGGTTTCACCGGCAGCGTTTCGCCACAGATTCACCGACATTTTACGTATATCAAAGTATTCCATACTCGCTCCCGGCCCGTTCTTTTCATTGTTATCGTTCAGGTAACCGTGGATGGTTATCGGCAACTCGGGTGATTTACGTTAGTGGCGATCAGTTTTTTTTTGCATCTGTTTGAGAACAAAAAAGAAAACCGCCGACCCTGTCCACCGCATTACTGCAAGGTAGTGGACAAGACCGGCGGTCTTAAGTTTTTGGCTGAAAGATTATTCAGCAGTTGCAGGCATTTTACCTTTTGCCGCTGGACGTTCTGTCAGACGCTTCTCAAAATTAGCATTAAATTGCTTTTTCTGTTCCGGCGTCAGGATGTTGTAAATCTTGTTCTGGGTTTCCATGTGCGCCAACATATTGGCTTTGCGCTGTTCTTCCATTTTTGCGATCTGCGCTTCAGCTTTTGCTTTATCGAAGGTATCGCTGGCAATGATGTCATGCATTGCGCGGCGTTCTTCCAGCGGCGGACGTTTCATCTGGTCACGCTGGCCTTTCATGATTTCGCGAATCTGCTGTTTCTGCGCGTCGGTCAGGTTCAGGTCTTTGAACATCATGTCCTGATGCGGACCGAACTTGCCTTTGTGGTGCATCATCGGCTTCGCGTCAGCCGGTGCTGCGGTAGTGGTGTCTGCGGCATGGGCCAGGTTAGCCGCGCCAAGAGCCAGGGTAGAGGCAACAAACAGTGCAGTTAATTTACGCATATTCTATATCCTTCCTTTCAGTTATTTATTACGGCTTTCTTAAGTAGCGTGCCGTGTTGACGAGATTAACTTTACTGACTTTAGCGTCAATTAATCAGAGCAACGGTAAAACAATGAAAGTGTAAAAAACACTTTTGCGCCAATTATGGAGAAAAAAAGAAAATTTGATGGAGAGTAATGAGAGAATATTACAACACGATGATTTTGCAGAGATTATGAAGAACTATACCGGATGACTGGTGATAAATAAAGCAAATAACCAGGATTAATCTGTATTAATTTATAAGAAAGTAACTTAATACCCGCAGAATGATTTCTGCGGGTAAGTATTAGCTTATTTTTTCGAGCATTAATCCCGCGCGTAATCCCAACGCTACCAACGGATTAGGGAATAACACATACTCTACATCATGGGTTACGGTAAAACGTTCCTCACCGTCCTGCGCCAGCAACGTTCCTTTCTTAAACGGCATAAAATTCAGCGTGTCACTTGCCATATGCATTTCGAAGGACGGCGAGTGGCGAGTAATTTGCGAAACCACCCGATAACGTAGTGGCGGCGTTCTCACGATACCGACACTCTCACCAGATAGCAGTGCAGCAATTGCGCTGGCAGTGACTGCAAACTGGCGAAGATCGTTTTGCCCAAAAGGTAACGCTTTGCCAAGTTCCAGCGTACAGGCCAGCGCGCCAAAATGTCTGGCGCTGAAATGGGTAAACGTACCACCAGGCGCCTGATGGAACACCAGTGCCTCCAGCCCCGCCGTCCCCAGCCACGTCAGAAATTTCTCGTCCCAGGGAATGTCGCGTTGCGGTAATACACCGAACTGCGGATGCAAGGAGCCACGAATTGCGGTATGTAGATCAAGGTGCCAGCGCACAGATTCTTTGCCCTGGTCATAAAAATCTTCCAGGCACTGTTCCAGTTCGCGCGCGCGACAGGTTTCCCCGCTTTCAGCAAATAGCTGCCAACGTCCGCCAAACATTCGGTTCATATCGCTATGGCAATAACGTTTCCCTTGCTTCAGCGCAGGAGGATTCCCGAGGATCACCAGCAGCCGCCAACGTAACGGGATCTCGCCGTGAGATATCGCGCCAAGCAACGCGTCCAGCATCTCCACAGGTGCCGTCTCATTGCCGTGGATCCCCGCTGAAATTACCAGCGCGCCTTGCGGTGGCGTTAATGGTGTCAGTTCCAGCACGCCATCGCCCAGCCAGCGCCAGCGAACACCGTTGATTTCTCGCTCGGTGATAACCGGTTTTTTACCCGTTAAGGTTAGAGCAAGAAAATTATCCATTGCCCCCTCCCTCACGCTGGAACGGATAAACCGAACCGAGATTCAGTAATTGGCTCAATACATCCAGTGCTTCCCGCCCTTCGCGCAGCAGCAGCGGATCAGCCAGATCGGCAGCAGTAAGGCGATCGCGGTAGTAACGATCCACCCAGTCATTGAGCGCATTAAACAGCGTATCGTTCATCATCACCGCCGGATTCACTGCCCGGCGTTCTTCTTCTGTCAATACCACGCGCAACCGCAGGCACGCCGGACCGCCGCCGTTTGCCATGCTTTCACGTAAATCAAAGACTTTTAGTTCGCTAATCGGGTTGTCAGCGGCAAGGAGTTCATTGAGATAACCCCATACTCCGGCGTGTTCCCGACACTCCTGAGGCAGCACCAACATCATGGAACCATCATCGCGGCTCAGCAGTTGGCTGTTAAACAGATACGTAGACACCGCATCTGACACGGAAACCTGTGCCGCCGGAACTTCTATCGCCATAAAACCATTGACCCGCGAACGCAGATTTGCCAGTAATTGCGCCTGGCGAGCGAACGCCTGCTGATGGCAAAACAGCACCTGGCGGTTGCTCACGGCAATGACATCATTATGAAAAACACCCTGGTCGATAACGTCCGGATTTTGCTGGGCGAAAATCACCTGTTGGGGATTCACCTGATTCAGCCTTGCCACCGCTTCGCTGGCTTCGCGTGTCTGCCGCGCCGGATAATGGGAAGGTCGGGAAACATTGCCCTCTTCTCGCCCGTAGACAAAAAGTTGAATACCCGGCTCACCATAATGGCCGCCGAGACGATTGTGGTTTGCCGCCCCCTCGTCACCGAGCAAGGCCACCTGCGGCAACGCCGAATGGACACTAAATTTCTCTTCGTCGTTAAAAATCGCTTTTAACAGCGATTCGGTCACAGACGCTTCCAGCGAGCGGTGAAATTTATTGTTAAGGTTGGCAACGGTGAGATGCACTTTGCCATCCAGCGTATCGGCGGATGGCGCGACCGTTGCCGCATTGGCTACCCACATTGGAGATGCGGAACTGACGCTGGAAAGCCAGTGCGGTGCCTGGCGGGCAACCTTTTCCAGTACCTGCTCATCGCTGCCGCTAAATCCCAGTTGACGCAAAACCGGAATAAACGGGCGCTCGTGCGGTGGGATCACCGCCTGCGGGAATCCCGCATCGGCAAGGGCTTTCATTTTCAGTAAGCCCTGTTTCGCCGCCAGTCGCGGGTTAGACACCTGAAAACGATGACGGGTAGAAGCTTCATTACCAAACGACAGGCCCGCGTAATGATGCGTCAGCCCCACCAGTCCGTCGAAATTGACTTCCCAGGCGTTCATCGCTTCACCTCCTCGGAAAAATCCAGACCGGGGTTAAGCGTCGTGGGCAACGTTAACGAGTCTGACTCCAGGCTTGCCATCGGCCAGGCGCAGTAATCGGCGGCATACCAGGCACTGGGGCGATGGTTACCGGAAGCGCCAATACCGCCGAATGGTGCGGTACTGGCAGCACCGGTAAGCGGTTTGTTCCAGTTAACAATCCCTGCTCGCGCCTCCAGCAAAAGTTGATCGAATTTTTCCCGCGCGGGGGAAACCAGACCGCATGAGAGGCCGAAGCGAGTGTTATTCGCCATTCGAATCGCTTCATCGAAAGTATCATACCGCCAGACGCGCAATAACGGTCCGAACACCTCTTCATCTGGTACGCCAGCAACGCCCGTCATTTCAATGATCCCCGGCGTCAGCAACGATGTTCCTGCTTGTAATAAGCGCGGCGCAAGCAGGGTTCGCCCGCCCATCGCTTCCAGTTGCTGCCAGGCAGTAACCACCTGCTGTGCACCCTGCTCTGATATCAACCCGCCAATAAACGGTTGGGGTTCATCGTCCCAGTTGCCCGGCGTTAATCGCTGGCTGACGGCAACCAGACGGGCAAGAAATGCATCGCCCTGCGCCCCGCTTTTAAGCAATAAACGGCGGGCGCAGGTACACCGTTGCCCGGCAGTGACAAATGCCGACTGAATGGTCAGATGGACAGCCGCGTCGATATCCGCCACGTCATCGATTATTAGCGGGTTATTGCCGCCCATTTCGAGGGCGAGAATTTTCTCCGGCTGACCGGAAAGCTGACGATGCAACTGGTAGCCAGTATTGGCGCTACCGGTAAACAGCAAGCCGTCGAGATCCTCCAGCGCACTCAGCGCCTGACCCGTTTCACGCCCGCCCTGCACCAGGTTCAGCACGCCCGGCGGCAAGCCAGCCTGCTGCCATAAACGCATTACCGCTTCGCCACTCCACGGTGTCAGTTCGCTGGGTTTAAAGATAATGGTGTTACCTGCCAGCAATGCCGGAACGATATGTCCGTTCGGCAAATGACCAGGGAAATTATACGGCCCAAACACCGCCAGCACGCCGTGCGGGCGATGTCGCAGGCTCGCCGCGCCGTCCGGCATTTCACTACGCTGCTCGCCGGTACGAACGTGATACGCCTTAATTGATATCGCGATTTTATTGATCATCGCCGTCACTTCGGTTGCCGCTTCCCATCGCGGCTTACCGGTTTCTCTGGCAATAATCGCGGTTAATTCGGCTTTATTGCTTTCCAGCAATCCGGCAAAGCGTTCAACTCTTACCTGACGATCGCCAAAGGAGAGTCGCGCCCAGCGCGGAAACGCCGCACGGGCTGCCCGACAAGCCTGCCCGACCTGAGCGGCATCGGCATCATTGCCCTGCCACAACACCTCGCCCGATACCGGATTACGCTTCACACGCAATGCACCCTGGCCGGTCACCCAGTCACCGTTGATCCATAAAGTCATGCTGTTTTCTCCTCTGCGCACAGGCGCACCAGACGAACGCGATCCCCTGCGTGGCATTTGAGGGCATCCAGTTGTGCGGCGGTTAAAATCAAACGCTCGGTCGCTGGATCGGTACGCACCAGCACCACGCGGAAATGGTGATAATTTTCATTGGCGACCAGGCAGGCCGGGAATTCGCCCTGCGCAGGCTGCCCTTCTGCCACTTCCACCAGCCGACTTTTGCGAATGGCTCGCACGCGGTCGATGTCACACTCAAGCGTCGGCCCGCCGTCAAAAATGTCGATATAGTTACGGTAGCGAAAACCTTCTTTCTCCAGCACCGCGCGGGCAGGCGCGGTCTGCGGATGTACCTGACCGATGACGTCCTGCGCTTCCTGGGATAAAAAGTGGGTATAGATCGGATGTTTCGGCATCAGTTCTGCAATAAACGCCTTTTGCCCGGTGCCGCAGAGAAAATCGGCGCGGCTAAAATCCATCGAAAAGAAGCGTTTACCGAGGCTTTGCCAGAACGGTGAATAGCCGTGTTCGTCAATCACCCCGCGCATTTCGGCGACCACTTTGTCATTAAACTTGTCGCGAAAAGCCGCCATAAACATAAAGCGCGATTTCGACAGCAAATAGCCGTTGCCCTCTTTACGCCACTCCGGGTCGAGAAATAGCGTGCACAACTCGCTGCTGCCGGTGTGATCATTACTGAGAAACAGCGTCGGTAACGCGTTATAGACATTTAGCTCTTTTGAGGCGTGAACCAGCGTGCCGACGCGGTAGTTATACCAGGGATCGTTCAGACCAACCGCCACTTCAATGGCGCAAATTCCCGCCACAGTGCCTGTCTCACTATCTTCCAGTACAAATACATAACCCTGCTCGCTTTTGGGCAGTTCGCCCTGCCAGGTTTTGATTGCCCTTTCGATACGCGCCGAAAGCGTGGCTTCATTGGCGGGAAGCGACGTCAGGCCGCCGCCCGTTTTGCTGGCAAGCTGCATTAACGCTGAGACATCAGTGCGTTCAACGGGTCGGATCACCATCATGATGAACCTCCGCTCACAAAGCGTTCACAGGCCGCAGCAAAACGATCCAGTCCGGTCGTCACCTCTTCTTCGCTGACATTGAGCGCTGGTGCAAAACGCACCACGTTGCCACCCGCAATCAGTACCATCACGCCTGCTTTCGCCGCTTCCTGAGAAATTTGTTTCGCTTGCCCGGCGTAATCAACATTCAGTACACAGCCAATTAAAAGACCTAAGCCGCGAACTTCACTGAACAAACCATAGCGGTGATTAATGGTATTAAGACGCTCAACAAACCAGTCATGACGCTGTTTAACGCCATTAAGCATCTCTGGCGTGTTGATGAGATCCAGCACTTTGCCTGCCACCGCCGAGGCCAGCGGATTGCCGCCATAGGTGGTGCCATGAGTGCCAACAGTCATCACGCTGGCGCACCCTTCGGTTGCCAACAGAGCGCCAACGGGGAAACCGCCGCCCAGCGCTTTGGCGGTAGTTAACAGATCAGGCGTCACGCCGTAGTGCATATAGGCATACAGTTCCCCGGTGCGCCCGACGCCGGTTTGTACTTCATCAAAAATCAACAGCGCATTGTGGCGGTCACACAATTCACGCAGACCTTGTAAAAATGCGTTGCTGGCTGGCACCACACCGCCTTCCCCCTGGATGGGTTCGACAATCACCGCACAGGTAGAGTCGTCAATCAGCGCGCTGGCAGAGTTAATATCGTTATATGCAGCATGACGAATATCCGGTGGCAGTGGCGCAAAATCCTGTGAATAGGCTGGCTGTCCGCCCGCGCTGACGGTAAACAGCGTGCGACCATGAAACGCATTTTTAAACGCCACGATACCGCTCTTATGGCTGCCGTAGCGGTCGTGAGCGAATTTACGCGCCAGTTTTAGCGCCGCTTCGTTGGCTTCCGCACCGGAGTTACAAAAGAAGACGCGATCGGCAAACGTGGCGTCGATCAATTTTTTCGCCAGTCGCAGTACCGGCTCGTTGGTGTAACCGTTGCCGGTATGCCAGAACTTACTCGCCTGTTCGTTCAGCGCCTCACGCAGTTCCGGATGCGCATGGCCCAGCGCGTTCACCGCAATGCCACCCGCGAAGTCGATATATTCTTTCCCCTGCTGCTCCCACAAGCGCGAACCTTCGCCACGTACCGGAATAAATGGTGCCGGAGCGTAAACAGGTATCATCCATTCATCAAAGTTTTCACGCGTAATTGGCTGAGACATAGCGACCTCTACAGTAAATAATTCGTTATTTATATGTTAATAATAAGTAATGTTTGCGCTGTAAATGTAGATTGCAGGGTTCGTGCCAGCCAGTGATAAAATTGCATAAAAGGGGGCGATTAACTGATAATCAAGGAGTTATAACTGTACACTATGCATTTAAAGTGCATATAAAGTGAATACGTTTGCTATGTAGGTGAATAAAAAGAATAAAAAACGCAATGTTATGCAGAAGTAAAATATAATTCTGGAATTGTGATCATTGACGAAATTTACTGGAAATTACTGCGCCATTCTGACGCAGCGCGCACCAAAAGCGGGCAATTTTTGCGCCATCGTTGACATCATTAACAACCATCGATCAAATCACTTAACAACAGGCGGTAAGCAAAGCGAAATTCTGCTACCATCCACGCACTCTTTATCTGAATAAATGGCAGCGACTATGAAATTTGTCTCTTTTAATATCAACGGCCTGCGCGCCAGACCTCACCAGCTTGAAGCCATCGTCGAAAAGCACCAACCGGATGTGATTGGCCTGCAGGAGACAAAAGTTCATGACGATATGTTTCCGCTCGAAGAGGTGGCAAAGCTCGGCTACAACGTGTTTTATCACGGGCAGAAAGGCCATTACGGCGTGGCATTGTTGACCAAAGAGACGCCGATTGCTGTGCGTCGCGGCTTCCCTGACGACGGCGAAGAGGCGCAGCGGCGAATTATTATGGCGGAAATCCCCTCGCCGCTGGGCAATGTCACCGTGATCAACGGTTACTTCCCGCAGGGTGAAAGCCGCGACCATCCGATAAAATTCCCGGCGAAGGCGCAGTTTTATCAGAATCTGCAAAACTATCTCGAAACCGAACTTAAGCGCGAAAATCCGGTGCTGATTATGGGCGATATGAATATCAGCCCCACCGACCTGGATATCGGCATTGGCGAAGAGAACCGCAAACGCTGGCTGCGTACTGGTAAATGTTCTTTCCTGCCTGAAGAACGTGAATGGATGGACAGGCTGATAAGTTGGGGGCTGGTGGATACCTTCCGCCATGCGAATCCGGAAACAGCAGATCGTTTCTCATGGTTTGATTACCGCTCAAAAGGTTTTGACGATAACCGTGGTCTGCGTATCGACCTGCTGCTCGCCAGCCAACCGCTGGCAGACTGTTGCGTAGAAACCGGCATCGACTATGAAATCCGCAGCATGGAAAAACCGTCCGATCACGCGCCTGTGTGGGCGACCTTCCGCCGCTAATTTAGCTGCTCTCCTGGCTCAAACGGAGTCAGGAGAATTAACCTTGAGAAAAATCAACAAACTGTCAGTAATGATTTGTTGCTTGTCGTCCTTTGTTATACCGTCACAGCGTTTTTAGTTGTCTGACCACTTCTCTATTATCAAGTTTGATATAGGAAACTCCACAATGAACGCTGAGCGTAAATTTCTTTTTGCCTGTTTTATTTTTGCGCTGGTCATTTACGCTATCCACGCTTGCGGTTTATTCGATCTGCTCACCGATTTACCCCACTTACAAACTCTCATTCGCCAGAGCGGATTGTTCGGTTATTGCCTTTATATTGTGTTATTCATCATTGCCACCCTCTTTCTGTTACCAGGAAGCATACTGGTGATCACTGGAGGCATAGTTTTTGGCCCGATCTTAGGGACACTACTCTCATTAATTGCCGCTACGCTGGCCTCCTCGAGTTCATTCCTGTTGGCACGCTTTTTGGGGCGCGATTTATTGCTGAAATACGTTGGTCACAGCCATACCTTCCAGGCCATTGAAAAAGGCATTGCACATAACGGTATCGATTTTTTAATTCTTACCCGCTTAATCCCGCTGTTTCCTTACAATATTCAAAATTACGCCTACGGATTAACCACTATCGCCTTCTGGCCTTATACCTTTATTTCGGCACTCACTACCCTGCCCGGTATCGTTATTTATACCGTGATGGCCAGCGATCTCGCCAGTGAAGGCATTACGCTGCGCTTTATTTTTCAACTCTGTCTGGCGGGCCTGGCACTGTTTATTCTCGTCCAGCTTGCCAAACTCTACGCCCGACACAAACACGTGGATCTGTCTGCTTCGCGCCGCAGCCCACTTACTCACCCCAAAAATGAAGGATAGAACGATGTTGCAACATTTTTCAGCGTCATGGAAAAAAGGACTGGCTGCACTGTGTTTACTGGCCGTTGCAGGGCTTAGTGGCTGCGATCAAAAAGAGAATGCGGCAGAAAAAGTGGAATACGACGGGCTTTCAGACAGCCAACCACTGCGTGTCGATACCAATAACCATACGGTCACCATGCTGGTACAAATTAATGGCCGTTTCCTGACAGACGACACTCGACACGGCATAGTGTTTAAAGATGGCTCCAACGGACATAAATCGCTGTTTATGGGTTATGCGACCCCGAAAGCATTTTATGAAGCACTGAAACAAGCCGGTGGTATCCCGGGCGAAAACATGACGATGGATAATAAAGAAACGACTCATGTAGCGGGCAGCAAACTGGATATTTCGGTCAACTGGCAAGGGGCAGCAAAAGCGTATTCATTCGATGAGGTGATTGTCGACAGTAACGGTAATAAACTGGACATGCGTTTTGGCGGTAATTTAGCCGCCGCAGAAGAGAAGAAAACGGGCTGCCTGGTATGTCTGGATAGCTGCCCGGTCGGCATCGTCAGCAATGCAACATACACTTATGGTGCGGTGGAAAAACGTGGTGAAGTGCAATTCAAAGGCAATGCCTCGGTTCTCCCGGCAGATAACACGCTGGCTACGGTTACCTTTAAAATCACCGAATAAAGCCACGATAAAGGATGATGAAGATGCAATCGCGTAAAATCTGGTACTACCGTATAACCCTCATCATCCTGTTGTTCGCTATGCTGCTGGCATGGGCACTGCTTCCCGGCGTCCATCAGTTTATCAATCGCAGCGTTGCGGCGTTTGCCGCCGTGGACCAACAGGGTATAGAACGCTTTATTCAGTCTTACGGCGCACTGGCAGCAGTTGTCTCGTTCATGTTGATGATTTTACAGGCCATTGCTGCACCGCTGCCTGCATTTTTGATCACCTTTGCCAATGCCTCGCTGTTCGGTGCGTTCTGGGGTGGCTTGCTGTCGTGGACCAGTTCTATGGCGGGCGCGGCGCTATGCTTTTTTATTGCCAGAGTGATGGGCCGCGAAGTGGTGGAAAAATTAACCGGTAAAACCGTGCTTGACAGTATGGACGGCTTTTTCACTCGCTACGGCAAACACACTATCCTGGTATGCCGGTTATTGCCTTTTGTCCCTTTCGATCCAATCAGCTATGCTGCCGGTTTGACGTCAATACGTTTTCGTTCATTTTTTATCGCCACCGGGCTTGGTCAGTTACCGGCGACTATTGTTTATTCCTGGGCGGGCAGCATGTTAACGGGGGGTACCTTCTGGTTTGTCACCGGACTGTTTATTCTGTTTGCCCTGACCGTGGTGATTTTTATGGCGAAAAAAATATGGCTTGAACGCCAGAAGAGGAATGCCTGATGGGTTTACCACCGCTTAGCAAAATTCCTTTAAGTTTACGTCCGCAGGCGTGGCTGCATCGTCGCCATTACGGCGAGGTGCTAAGTCCAATTCGCTGGTGGGGACGGATCCCGTTTATCTTTTATCTGGTGTCGATGTTTGTCGGTTGGCTGGAGCGTAAACGCTCACCGCTCGATCCGGTAGTGCGATCGCTTGTCAGCGCACGCATTGCGCAAATGTGCCTGTGTGAGTTTTGCGTGGATATCACCAGTATGAAAGTCGCCGAGCGCACCGGCAGCACCGATAAACTGCTGGCAGTGGCTGACTGGCGGCAAAGCCCGCTCTTTAGCGATGAAGAACGGCTGGCGCTGGAGTACGCCGAAGCCGCCAGCGTAACGCCGCCAACGGTCGATGATGCCCTGCGTACCCGACTGGCTACGCATTTTGACGCTCAGGCGCTCACCGAACTGACGGCATTGATCGGCCTGCAAAACCTGTCAGCCCGTTTTAATTCTGCCATGGACATTCCCGCTCAGGGGCTGTGCCGTATTCCTGAAAAACGTTCTTAAGGAGAGATGATGCGCCATTGTGGGTGGTTGCTGGGATTGTTATCGCTGTTTTCTCTGGCAACACATGCCAGTGACTGGCAGGAAGTTAAAAATGAGGCCAAAGGGCAAACCGTCTGGTTTAACGCCTGGGGCGGCGATACCGCAATTAACCGCTATCTCGACTGGGTTAGCGGCGAGATGAAAACCCATTATGATATAAACCTGAAGATTGTCCGCCTGGCGGATGCCGCAGACGCGGTGAAGCGCATTCAGACCGAAGCCGCAGCCGGGCGCGAGACAGGCGGTTCGGTGGATCTGCTCTGGGTGAATGGCGAAAACTTCCGCACCTTAAAAGAGGCCAATTTACTGCAAACCGGCTGGGCTGAGACTCTGCCAAACTGGCGTTATGTCGATACACAACTGCCGGTACGGGAAGATTTTTCTGTACCTGTCGAAGGCGCAGAATCGCCGTGGGGCGGCGCTCAACTGACGTTTATCGCCCGCCGCGATGTTACGCCACAGCCACCACAAACACCGCAAGCCTTACTGGAATTCGCTAAAGCCAATCCTGGCACGGTTACCTATCCGCGCCCGCCAGACTTTACTGGCACCGCATTTCTTGAACAGTTACTGATTATGCTGACGCCAGATCCCGCAGCATTAAAAGAAGCGCCGAACGATGCGACTTTCGCCCGTATCACTGCGCCCTTGTGGCAATATCTTGATGCGCTGCATCCATATCTATGGCGCGAAGGAAAGGATTTCCCACCTTCGCCCGCGCGGATGGATGCTCTGCTGAAAACTGGCACATTGCGCCTGTCGCTGACCTTTAATCCTGCACATGCCCAGCAAAAAATCGCCAGTGGCGATTTGCCAGCAAGCAGTTACAGTTTTGGCTTTCGCGAGGGGATGATTGGCAACGTGCATTTCGTCACCGTTCCTGCCAACGCGAATGCCAGTGCTGCGGCGAAGGTGGTTGCCAATTTCCTGCTCTCACCTGATGCACAGCTGCGTAAGGCAGATCCTGCTGTATGGGGCGATCCATCGGTTCTCGATCCACAAAAACTGCCTGACGGGCAGCGCGAAATATTGCAATCAAGAATGCCGCAGGATCTGCCGCCGGTACTGGCTGAACCGCACGCAGGTTGGGTAAATGCGCTGGAACAAGAATGGCTACACCGTTACGGTACGCATTAATCTTGTTGCTGTGGGCGATGGTGGCGGTGATTTATGCACCGCTGATCCCGGCGGCGTTCACGCTGATATCGCCTGCTTTGTCGTTGGCACACTGGCAGGCGTTATTTGCCGATCCGCAGCTACCGCAGGCATTACTGGCGACGCTGGTGTCAACAACCATCGCGGCGCTCGGCGCATTGACGATTGCCCTGCTGGTAGTTATGGCGCTGTGGCCTGGGCCGAAATGGCAGCGTATGTGCGCCCGTCTGCCGTGGCTGCTCGCCATTCCCCATGTGGCTTTTGCCACCAGCGCCCTGTTGCTGTTTGCTGAAGGTGGCCTGGTTTATCAGTTTTTTCCTTTTCTCACTCCGCCGATGGATAAATTGGGTATTGGGCTGGGCCTTACCCTGGCGGTGAAAGAAAGCGCATTTCTGCTGTGGATCTTAGCGGCAGTATTGAGCGAGAAACGGCTGTTGCAGCAGGTTATTGTACTGGATTCGCTGGGCTACAGCCGCTGGCAATGTCTGAACTGGTTGTTGTTGCCCTCCGTCGCGCCTGCACTGGCAATGGCGATGCTGGCTATTGTGGCATGGTCGTTGTCGGTCGTGGATGTGGCAATTATTCTCGGGCCGGGTAATCCACCGACGCTGGCGGTAATTAGCTGGCAGTGGCTAACCCAGGGTGGCATTGACCAACAGACAAAAGGCGCGCTTGCCAGCCTGCTGCTGATGCTGTTACTCGCCGCCTACGTTTTGCTGGGTTATCTGTTATGGCGCGCCTGGCGACGCACGATCCCCCAGGACGATGGCGTTCGTAAGCCTGCCACGCCTTTATTGCCAGGGATTACGCTGGCGATTTTTTTACCCTTAACCGGTGTGCTGTGTGTGGTTCTGCTGGCGATCCTCGCGGATCAGTCGACGATCAATAGTGAAGCGCTCATCAACAGCCTGACAATGGGGCTGGTGGCGACGTTTATCGCTTTGGTCCTGTTACTGCTGTGGCTGGAATGGGGGGCAAAGCGTCGCCAGTTGTGGCTCTGGTTGCCCATTTTATTACCCGCTCTGCCGCTGGTGGCGGGCCAGTACATGCTGGCGCTATGGCTGAACATAGATGGGAACTGGACAGCGGTGGTCTGGGGGCATCTGCTGTGGGTAATGCCGTGGATGCTGTTTATCCTGCAACCCGCCTGGCAGCGCATTGATTCACGGTTAATTTTGATTGCGCAAACACTGGGCTGGTCGCGGGCCAAAATCTTCTTTTACGTGAAATGCCCACTCATGTTGCGCCCTGCGCTGATTACCTTCGCGGTGGGATTTTCAGTCAGTATTGCGCAGTATATGCCGACGCTGTGGCTGGGCGCGGGGCGTTTTCCGACACTCACCACTGAAGCGGTGGCATTAAGCAGCGGCGGCAGCAACGGCATTCTCGCCGCCCAGGCTTTATGGCAACTACTGTTGCCGCTTATTATTTTTGCCCTGACCGCGTTAGTCGCAAAATGGGTAGGTTATGTCAGACAAGGACTCCGCTAATGCTCTGCGTGAAAAATGTTTCGCTACGTTTACCAGAAAGCCGCTTGCTGACAAACGTTAACTTTACGGTGGATAAAGGTGACATTGTCACGTTAATGGGGCCGTCTGGCTGTGGAAAATCTACACTGTTTTCATGGATGATTGGTGCGCTGGCCGGACAGTTTTCTTGTGCAGGTGAGCTATGGCTCAATGAGCAACGGATTGACATGCTACCCACCGCACAGCGTCAGATTGGCATTCTTTTCCAGGATGCACTGTTATTTGACCAGTTCAGCGTCGGGCAAAATTTACTGCTGGCGCTACCGGAGACACTTAAGGGGAATGCCCGACGTAATGCCGTGAATGATGCACTTGAGCGTTCAGGCCTTGACGGAGCTTTCCATCAGGATCCTGCCACTTTGTCTGGCGGTCAGCGAGCGCGCGTTGCTCTGCTACGCGCCCTTCTCGCCCAGCCAAAAGCGTTACTCCTGGATGAGCCGTTCAGCCGTCTTGATGTGGCTCTGCGCGATAATTTTCGCCAGTGGGTGTTCAGCGAAGTTCGCGAACTGGCGATCCCCGTCGTTCAGGTAACGCACGATCTCCAGGATGTTCCTGCTGATAGTTCTGTTCTGGATATGGCGCAGTGGTCAGAAAATTACAACAAACTGCGATAACGCAAAGTTTTTCCCAATGCGTCAGTTCAGAATGGCGCACTCAAAACTACAATGTCGGGATTTTCGATGAAACGTGTTTCTCAAATGACCGCGCTGGCAATGGCTTTAGGGCTGGCTTGCGCTTCTTCGTGGGCCGCTGAACTGGCGAAGCCTCTTACACTTGACCAGCTTCAACAACAAAATGGCAAAGCGATAGATACTCGCCCCAGCGCGTTTTATAACGGCTGGCCACAAACCTTAAATGGCCCTTCCGGTCATGAACCTGCCGCCTTAAACCTTTCTGCTGGCTGGCTCGACAAAATGAGCACCGAACAGCTCAACGCGTGGATCAAGCTACATAACCTGAAAACCGATGCTCCGGTGGCGCTGTACGGTAATGACAAAGATGTCGACGCCGTCAAAACGCGACTGCAAAAAGCAGGCTTTACGCATATCTCCATCCTGAGTGACGCGCTAAGCGAACCTTCCCGTCTGCAAAAACTGCCGCACTTTGAGCAGCTGGTTTATCCGCAATGGCTGCATGACCTGCAACAGGGTAAAGAGGTTACGGCGAAACCTGCCGGTGACTGGAAAGTCATTGAAGCGGCCTGGGGCGCTCCTAAGCTTTACCTTATCAGCCATATTCCCGGCGCGGATTACATCGATACCAATGAAGTGGAAAGCGAACCGCTGTGGAATAAAGTCTCTGATGAACAACTGAAAGCGATGCTGGCAAAGCATGGCATTCGTCATGACACCACGGTGATTCTATATGGTCGTGATGTATACGCAGCAGCGCGTGTAGCACAGATTATGCTCTATGCAGGGGTGAAAGATGTGCGCCTGCTGGACGGCGGCTGGCAAACCTGGTCCGACGCGGGACTGCCTGTTGAGCGCGGAACGCCACCGAAAGTGAAAGCTGAACCGGATTTCGGCGTGAAGATCCCGGCGCAACCGCAGTTGATGCTTGATATGGAACAGGCCCGTGGGCTGCTGCATCGCCAGGATGCATCGCTGGTGAGCATTCGTTCGTGGCCAGAATTTATCGGTACGACCAGTGGTTACAGCTATATTAAGCCAAAAGGTGAAATAGCCGGAGCCCGTTGGGGACACGCTGGTAGCGACTCGACGCATATGGAGGATTTCCATAACCCGGATGGCACCATGCGTAGCGCCGATGATATTGCCGCTATGTGGAAAGCATGGAATATCAAACCAGATCAGCAAGTTTCATTCTACTGCGGCACCGGCTGGCGCGCGTCCGAAACCTTTATGTATGCGCGCGCAATGGGCTGGAATAACGTCTCCGTATATGATGGCGGCTGGTATGAATGGAGCAGCGATCCGAAAAATCCCGTAGCAACCGGTGAGCGCGGCCCGGACAGCAGCAAATAACATTGCAATTACTGGCGCTGGAGCGACTTCAGCGTCAGATACCCACTCCACACCCGCGTAAAGGTCGTCAGCCAGCACAACGCACCAAATACCCACGCAAACCACGGAAAATAAGCTGGCAAGAGGCAACTCAGAACAAACAGCAAAATCGTCTCGCTGCCTTCGGTTAACCCGCCCAGATAATAAAACGATTTATGCGCATAACCGGGATTATCAATCTGATGTTTCGCCGCCAGCGCAGCAAAAGCGAGAAAACTGCTGCCCGTGCCGATAAACGCAAACAGCAGCCAGCCGCCTGCCAGCGCGTTTTGCTCCGGTGCGGCGAGGATAAACCCAAAAGGCACCAGTGCGTAAAAAAGAAAATCGAGAGAAATATCGAGAAAGCCACCCGCGTCGGTAAGTCCTCTTCGCCGCGCCAACGCGCCGTCCAGACCATCAAGCAGCCTGTTCAACAAAATGACGATTAGCGCCGCCAGATACCAGCCCAGCGCCAGAAACGGCAGTGCCAGCACGCCGATGGCAAACCCCACTAATGTTAAACCATCTGGCGTAATGCCGGGTTTATCCAGCACCTTCACACACTGATGCAACAAAGGTTTAATTCGGGGATGAAGATGGCGGTCTAACACAGGCACTCCTTAGATATAAAGCCTTTCTGATTGAGCAACAGTGCGGATATTATGGCATTTTTCGCTTATCTGCCCGTGTGTAATTTATGAATATGATTGAAGTTGTTGCCGCCATCATCGAACGTGATGGCAAAATTTTACTCGCTCAACGCCCCGCCCATAGCGATCAGACGGGATTATGGGAGTTTGCCGGTGGTAAAGTCGAGCCGGATGAAAGCCAGCGGCAGGCGCTGGTGCGTGAGTTACGCGAAGAATTGGGCATCGAAGCAACTGTGGGTGAGTATGTTGCCAGCCATCAGCGAGAAGTGTCGGGGCGGATTATCCATCTTCATGCCTGGCACGTACCCCACTTCCACGGGACGTTACAGGCACATGAACATCAGGCGCTGGTCTGGTGCTCACCTGAAGAGGCTCTGCAATATCCGCTGGCCCCTGCTGACATTCCACTATTAAAGGCGTTTATGGCTTTACGCGCCGCCAGACCAGCGGATTAGTGCTAAGAGTTTTGTCATCCCGCTGGCATTGCAGCAGTATTCCTTCGGCTTTAATTACCGCCCCTTCAGAATAGTTTTGATCCTGATAGACGCAGCACTGATTACAGGGCTGCGCTGACTGCCCGCCTGAACTGAACACTTCTGGCGGTACGTTCACCTCCACGTCCGGACGATAATGCGGGTTAGCCAGTGCAATGAATGGAAATGCCAATGCTACGGCGAACAATGCTCGACTCACAGGGAACTCCTTAACGTTTTGTCTCTGTTACTGATAACGGTAGCCTGGCGGCAAAACTTTAGCGTCTGAGTTATCGCTTTTGGTTATGAGATTTCTCCCGTTATTAATTTGCTTTCGTGAGTCATTTTTTTCTTGCTTACCGTCACATTCTTGATGGTATAGTCGAAAACTGCAAAAGCACATGACATAAACAACATAAGCATAATCGTATTAATATATAAGGGTTTTATATCTATGGATCAGACATATTCTCTGGAGTCATTCCTCAACCATGTCCAAAAGCGCGACCCGAATCAAACCGAGTTCGCGCAAGCCGTTCGTGAAGTAATGACCACACTCTGGCCTTTTCTTGAACAAAATCCAAAATATCGCCAAATGTCATTACTGGAGCGCTTGGTTGAGCCGGAGCGCGTGATCCAGTTTCGCGTGGTATGGGTTGACGATCGCAACCAGGTGCAGGTCAACCGTGCATGGCGCGTGCAGTTCAGCTCCGCCATCGGCCCGTACAAAGGCGGTATGCGTTTCCATCCGTCAGTTAACCTCTCCATTCTCAAATTTCTCGGCTTCGAGCAAACCTTCAAAAATGCCCTGACTACCCTGCCGATGGGCGGTGGTAAAGGTGGCAGCGATTTCGATCCGAAAGGGAAAAGCGAAGGCGAAGTGATGCGGTTCTGCCAGGCGCTAATGACTGAACTGTATCGCCACCTGGGCGCAGATACCGACGTTCCGGCGGGCGATATCGGCGTTGGTGGTCGTGAAGTCGGCTTTATGGCGGGGATGATGAAAAAGCTCTCCAACAATACCGCCTGCGTCTTCACCGGTAAGGGGCTTTCTTTTGGCGGCAGTCTTATTCGCCCGGAAGCAACCGGCTACGGTCTGGTTTATTTCACAGAAGCAATGCTAAAACGCCACGGTATGGGTTTTGAAGGGATGCGCGTTTCCGTTTCTGGCTCCGGCAACGTCGCTCAGTACGCTATCGAAAAAGCGATGGAATTTGGTGCCCGTGTGATTACTGCGTCAGATTCCAGTGGCACTGTCGTTGATGAAAGCGGATTCACTAAAGAGAAACTGGCACGTCTTATCGAAATCAAAGCCAGCCGCGATGGTCGAGTGGCAGATTACGCCAAAGAATTTGGCCTGGTCTATCTCGAAGGCCAACAGCCGTGGTCTGTACCGGTTGATATCGCCCTGCCTTGCGCCACCCAGAACGAACTGGATGTAGACGCCGCGCATCAGCTTATCGCCAATGGCGTTAAAGCCGTCGCCGAAGGGGCAAATATGCCGACCACCATCGAAGCGACTGAACTGTTCCAGCAGGCAGGCGTACTGTTTGCACCGGGTAAAGCGGCTAATGCTGGTGGCGTAGCTACATCCG
The DNA here is from genome assembly GCF_002965245.1 of Escherichia sp. MOD1-EC6021. Taxonomy (NCBI): domain Bacteria; kingdom Pseudomonadati; phylum Pseudomonadota; class Gammaproteobacteria; order Enterobacterales; family Enterobacteriaceae; genus Escherichia; species Escherichia sp. MOD1-EC6021. The sequence continues at coordinate 192,290 of NZ_PTRU01000002.1, forward strand.
GCCTGGAAATGGCGCAAAACGCTGCGCGCCTGGGCTGGAAAGCCGAGAAAGTTGACGCACGTTTGCATCACATCATGCTGGATATCCACCATGCCTGTGTTGAGCATGGTGGTGAAGGTGAGCAAACCAACTACGTGCAGGGCGCGAACATTGCCGGTTTTGTGAAGGTTGCCGATGCGATGCTGGCGCAGGGTGTGATTTAAGTCATTAGCGCCGTTTCAGGCGTTTATGCCAGATGCGGCGTGAACGCCTTATCTGGCCTACGAAAACTGACTGCATCAGAGCATTACATTATCACTCCACTGCCCGCCTCTGCTGCTGGCGGGCTTTTTTTCGCTGCTCGCTTACGTGATGAAGTCTTTTTATTTCCTTCTCCGCCATCTGGAGCCACTATGCCGCGAAACTGCCGCACCGGCGTACGTTTGGCCTGATCAATCAACTGATACAGCGTCCCCACCAGCGGTTGCATAAAGTCCTGGTAGCGACACTGCTTTTCGCTGATTTGCGTCAGCACCGATTCCCAGTGCGCGGTCATGTCCGGTCGCGTCGCCATCTCTGGCAGCGAATGGAATAATGCTTTTCCGGCGTCGGTGGAGTGGATATAGCGCCCTTTTTTGGTCAGAAAGCCACGCTTGAACAACAGTTCAATAATCCCGGCACGGGTTGCTTCTGTCCCCAGACCATCGGTGGCACGAAGGATCTTTTTCAGATCTTTGTCCTGCACAAAGCGCGCGATCCCGGTCATCGCCGAAAGCAGTGTTGCATCGGTAAAATGGCGCGGCGGCTGCGTTTGTCGCTCTACCACCTCACCTTTTTCACACAGCAACTCATCGCCTTTCGCCACCACAGGCAGTGGCGTGCCGTCGTTTTCTTCATCGCGCTCTTTGCTGCCTAACAGCGTGCGCCAGCCTGCTTCAGCTAGAAAACGGGCTTTAGCGACAAATTTGCCTTTGGCTATTTCCAGTTCGATAACACACTTGCGGAACACCGCGTCCGGACAGAACTGCATCAAATACTGACGAGCAATCAGGTTATAGACCTTCGCCTCGTTTTCCGTCAGGTTGATGGCAGAACTCCTCGCGGTCGGGATGATGGCGTGGTGCGCATCGACCTTTTTGTCATCCCAACAGCGGTTGCGTATATCTGGATCTACCACTGGTTGCGGCAACAGATCCGGCGCATGGACGCCGATAGCATTCATCACCGCGTGGCGTCCGGCAAAATGCTCTTCTGGCAGATAGCGACAATCGGAACGCGGATAAGTGATTAGCTTGTGCGTTTCGTACAACTTCTGGCAGATATCAAGCACGTTCTGCGCACTCAGACCAAAGCGTTTAGCCGCTTCAATCTGCAACGCCGAAAGCGAAAACGGCAGCGGTGCGGATTCTGATTCCCGTTTATCGTTATAGCTGGTGACAATAGCCGGTTGGCCGCTGATGCGGTTGACCACATGCTCCGCCAGCGGACGATGTAACAAGCGCCCTTCTTCATCCTGGTACGGTTCACACGCTTCGCTCGGTTGCCAGATAGCGGTAAACCGCTCATCGGCAGGTGTCACGATATGCGCTTTGACTTCAAAGAAGTCTTTCGCCACGAAGTTTTCAATTTCTTCATCGCGGCGCACCACCAGCCCGAGCACGGGCGTCTGCACGCGGCCCACGGAAAGCACGCCCTGATAACCCGCATTACGACCGAGAATGGTGTACGCGCGGGTCATATTGATGCCGTATAACCAGTCGGCTCGTGCTCGCGCCAGCGCAGAAACGCACAGTGGTACAAACTCGCTATTGGAGCGAAGACGATCGATCGCCCGCTCAACCGCCTGCGGGTTCAGGTCGTTTATCAAACAACGCTGTACCTGCTGGCGCTTTTCTGGTGCCAGTTGCAGGTAGTCCAGCACTTCATCTACCAGCAATTGCCCTTCACGGTCCGGGTCACCGGCGTGAACGATTTCGCTGGCTTCATGCAGAAAGCGTTTGATGACGTTAAGTTGTTTGGTCACGGAGGGTCGTGGCTGTAATTGCCACTTTTCCGGGACAATGGGGAGATCGGCCAGGTTCCAGCGCGCATAGCGACTGTCGTAGGCGTCTGGCTGCGCCTGCTCAAGCAGGTGACCGATACACCAGGTCACCACCTGGCCATTACCGCACTCGATAAAGCCATCGCCTTTCCGGTGCGGTTTGGGCAGGACATCAGCAATGGCGCGCGCCAGACTCGGTTTTTCGGCAATAAACAACCGCATTGAATTAACGGATCTCAACCATGGCACGACCGCCGCGCGCTGGCACCAGTTCGCCAATCGCCGTCAGTTCAATGCCAAACTCGGCGGCTGTAGCTTTGACCTCATTTTCTGCTTCCGGCATGACCGCCAGCAGCAGACCGCCAGAAGTTTGCGGATCGCACAGCAGATCGCGCACTTCACGCGGCATTTCACCCATCAGATGCCCATAGCTGGCAAAGTTACGTTCGGTGCCGCCAGGCACTGCGCCCAACTTAATGTACTCTTCAACCCCCGGCAGTTTCGGGATCGCTTCATAGTCGACTCGCGCCTGCACACCAGCACCCTGACACATTTCGCTCAAATGCCCCAGCAGACCAAAACCAGTCACGTCAGTCATCGCTTTTACGCCTTCGATGTTGGCAAAGGACGCGCCTGCGATGTTCATCCGGCACATCACTTCCGTCGCTAGTCCCTGATGTTCTGGTTTCAGCAGTGATTTTTTCTCAGCCGTAGTAAGAACGCCAATTCCCAGCGGTTTCGTCAGGAACAGTTTGCATCCGGCTTGTGCAGTACTGTTTTTCTTCACCCGCTCGGTCGGTACGATCCCCGTTACCGCCAGACCAAAAATCGGCTCCGGCGCATCGATGGAGTGACCGCCAGCCAGCGCAATACCCGCCTGACGGCATGCATAGCGTCCACCTTCGGTTACTTCGCGGGCAATTTCAGGGGAAAGTTTGTTAATAGGCCAGCCGAGGATCGCAATCGCCATAATCGGTTTGCCACCCATCGCGAAGATATCGCTGATGGCGTTAGTCGCCGCAATGCGGCCAAAATCGAAAGGATTATCAACGATCGGCATAAAGAAGTCGGTGGTACTGATAACGCTGGTGCCATTGCCCAGATCGTACACCGCCGCATCGTCGCGGGTTTCATTACCCACAAGCAAATTCGGATCAACAAACTTCGCCTGCTCACTGTGCAGGATGGTTTCCAACACTTTTGGGGAAATTTTACAGCCGCAACCTGCACCGTGGCTGTATTGGGTCAAACGAATCGAGTTCTCGCTCATGGACATCTCCTGTCAATGCAATCCGGGTATGGTAACCCTCATTCCATGAAGTGATAAGTGAGAGTGTCTGAATTCCTGCGCCTTTGCTCACAATCCAGACAGTTTCGCGACAATTATCAGAAATAAGTCACAAACGGCGTCGGGTCCGGAACGTTTATCGATGTAGATGCTTTCAACTGCGGCGTACCAAGGTAGAGAAAACCGACAATTTTATCCTGCTCACGGCAACCGAATGCTTCACGCACTACCGGACTTTCAGTTAATGCGCCACTGCGCCAGATGCCGCCAAACCCCTGGGCAACTGCTGCCATTTGCATCGCCATGACCGCACATCCCGCAGACATTTCCTGTTCCCAGCGCGGGACTTTATGATTTTCTTCGCATTTTGCCACCACCGTTATGATGAGCGGTGCGCGGAACGGCGCATTACGCGCTTTGTCGATAGCTTTGTCATCACTACCGGCAGCAATCGCCCCCTGTTCCAATAATGCGCTGAAACGCTCGCGTCCTTCCCCTTCAATCACAAAAAAATGCCACGGTTGCATGGACTTATGGTCCGGGGCACGCATACCCGCACGCAGGATGTTTTGCAGTTGTTCACCCGTTGGCGCAGGTTCAGCCAGGCGGGAGGCGCTACGGCGATTGATCAATAGTTCGAGTGCATCCATTTGATTAACTCCTGTCATGATATTTATTCACAAAATTAACACGAGAGTGGATTTTGTTACAGCACAGTCCGCAATTCCTGCTGACAAGTGCCGGTTGGGTCATTACGATAACCACATCTATTGCGCCTGTGACAGGTGTGACCTTAAGTTGGGAGAATACATGCGAACCCTTTGGCGATTTATTGCCGGATTTTTTAAATGGACGTGGCGTCTGCTGAATTTCGTCCGTGAAATGGTACTTAACCTGTTCTTTATTTTTCTCGTACTGGTTGGTGTGGGGATCTGGATGCAGGTCAGTGGTGGTGATTCGAAAGAAACGGCCAGTCGTGGCGCGCTGCTGCTGGACATATCTGGTGTAATCGTCGATAAACCCGACAGTTCTCAGCGGTTTAGTAAGCTAAGCCGCCAGCTCCTTGGTGCCAGTTCCGACCGTCTGCAGGAAAACTCACTGTTTGATATCGTCAACACCATTCGCCAGGCGAAGGACGACCGCAATATCACCGGTATCGTGATGGATCTGAAAAACTTCGCAGGCGGCGACCAGCCGTCTATGCAGTACATCGGCAAAGCCCTGAAAGAGTTTCGTGACAGCGGGAAGCCAGTTTATGCCATAGGCGAGAACTACAGCCAGGGGCAATATTATCTCGCCAGTTTCGCCAACAAAATTTGGCTATCTCCACAAGGCGTGGTGGATCTGCACGGTTTTGCTACCAACGGTCTGTACTACAAATCGTTACTGGATAAGCTGAAAGTCTCCACCCATGTGTTCCGCGTGGGTACGTATAAATCTGCCGTTGAACCGTTTATTCGTGATGATATGTCACCGGCAGCCCGCGAAGCTGACAGCCGCTGGATCGGTGAGCTGTGGCAAAACTATCTGAATACTGTTGCCGCTAACCGGCAGATCCCTGCTCAGCAGGTATTCCCTGGTGCGCAAGGGTTGCTTGAGGGTTTAACCAAAACAGGTGGCGATACCGCGAAATATGCGCTGGAAAACAAGCTGGTCGATGCACTGGCATCAAGTGCCGAAATCGAAAAAGCTCTGACCAAAGAGTTCGGCTGGAGTAAGACTGATAAAAATTATCGCGCCATCAGTTATTACGATTACGCATTGAAAACGCCGGCAGATACCGGTGACAGCATCGGTGTCGTCTTCGCGAATGGCGCAATTATGGATGGCGAGGAAACTCAGGGGAATGTTGGCGGTGATACCACTGCGGCACAAATCCGCGACGCTCGCCTTGACCCGAAAGTGAAAGCGATTGTTCTGCGTGTTAATAGCCCTGGCGGCAGCGTTACCGCCTCTGAAGTGATTCGCGCTGAACTGGCAGCCGCCAGGGCAGCGGGTAAGCCTGTGGTTGTATCGATGGGCGGCATGGCGGCATCTGGTGGTTACTGGATTTCCACGCCAGCTAATTACATTGTGGCTAACCCCAGCACCCTGACCGGTTCTATCGGTATCTTCGGCGTGATCACTACCGTAGAAAATAGTTTGGATTCGATTGGTGTTCATACCGATGGCGTCTCAACTTCACCGCTGGCGGATGTTTCTATCACCAAGGCACTGCCGCCGGAAGCGCAGCAGATGATGCAGTTAAGCATTGAGAATGGCTATAAACGCTTTATCACGCTGGTTGCTGATGCGCGTCATTCGACGCCGGAGCAGATTGATAAAATCGCCCAGGGCCACGTCTGGACCGGTCAGGATGCAAAAGCTAACGGGCTGGTCGATAGTCTCGGAGATTTCGATGATGCGGTTGCCAAAGCAGCAGAGCTGGCAAAAGTGAAACAGTGGCATCTGGAATACTACGTTGATGAACCGACCTTCTTCGACAAAGTGATGGACAATATGTCTGGTTCTGTCCGGGCAATGTTGCCAGATGCGTTCCAGGCCATGTTACCTGCACCGCTGGCCTCGGTAGCCTCTACCGTTAAAAGTGAAAGCGACAAGCTGGCAGCGTTTAACGACCCACAAAACCGTTATGCGTTTTGCCTGACCTGCGCCAACGTGCGTTAAATCCTGCAAAAATGTGGCCGATATGCTGTCGGCCACACTCCTGAATCGGACTGTCTTTCACTCCCTCTCTCCACTACATTCCCTTGCTCATTTAGCATCTGATATGGAGTCATCAGTGAATAAGGCCCCCTCTTTAATTGCCGCTATCGTCCTCGGACTGGGGATTAGCGCCTGTGGTTATTTTGTTGGCGATGGTGTTAAACATTTAAAAACCAATAACCGTTATGTAAATGTGCGTGGGCTTTCTGAAAAAGAAGTTCGCGCAGATACGGCAGAATTAACAATTGCGATTAACTTTAAGGGTAATATTCCCGGCGAACTGTTCCCGAAACTGGAAGACGCGCAGAAAAAAATTGTTGCCGAACTCAATGCTCAGGGGATTAACGAGAAAGAGATAACCCTGGGCCAATGGACAAGCAAGCGAACAGATTCCTTTTATCTGAAAGATGATCCCACAATGCCACGCTATAACGCAGACGGGTCAGTGACGATAAAAACCCATAATGTTGCTGCTGTCGAAAAAGTCGTCGCGAAATTAAACGAACTGCAAGTCGCTACGGAGGGCGCTATCGCTGAGAGCAAAGTCGCCTATCGCTTTAATGGTATTGGCGCACTGCGCGCTGAGATGATTGCCGCCGCCACCAAAGATGCACGCAACGCAGCATTACAATTTGCAACGGACTCAGGTAGCCAGGTGGGGTCAATTAGCGATGCCTCACAAGGCGTGTTCCAGATCTTCGCCAGTGGCAGTGATGAAGATGATCCTACGGCGATTAATAAAACGGTACGCGTAGTAACCACCGTAACCTATGCGTTGCAGGATTAACCACTTTTCTCCGGCGGGACACTAATCCCTCCGTTCTGCCGGACTTTTCTCATATCCACAGAGTATCCAGGTGCGCTCGCTGCCCCTCACGTATATACTTTTGCTCTTTCGATATCATTCATATCAATATCATGCAAAAGAAATCAATTTACGTCGCCTACACGGGCGGGACCATCGGGATGCAGCGTTCCGAGCAGGGTTATATTCCGGTGTCAGGTCATCTACAACGCCAACTGGCGCTGATGCCGGAATTCCATCGCCCGGAGATGCCAGATTTCACCATTCATGAATATACGCCGCTGATGGACTCTTCAGATATGACGCCAGAAGACTGGCAGCATATTGCTGAAGATATTAAAGCGCATTATGACGACTATGATGGTTTTGTCATTCTGCACGGCACCGACACGATGGCGTATACCGCCTCTGCGCTGTCGTTCATGCTCGAGAATCTCGGTAAACCGGTCATTGTGACAGGGTCACAAATCCCGCTGGCTGAGTTACGCTCTGACGGACAAATTAATCTGCTGAATGCGTTGTACGTTGCGGCGAATTATCCTATCAACGAAGTAACTCTCTTTTTTAATAATCGACTTTATCGTGGCAACCGTACCACCAAAGCCCATGCCGATGGTTTTGATGCGTTTGCCTCTCCAAACCTGCCTCCGTTACTGGAAGCAGGTATCCATATTCGTCGTTTGAATACGCCACCCGCCCCGCACGGTGAAGGGGAATTGATCGTTCATCCAATCACCCCACAACCGATTGGCGTAGTGACGATTTATCCAGGGATTTCTGCTGACGTCGTGCGCAATTTTCTGCGCCAACCGGTGAAAGCATTGATTCTGCGCTCATATGGCGTGGGTAATGCGCCACAAAACAAAGCCTTCCTGCAAGAATTACAAGAAGCCAGCGATCGCGGTATTGTGGTGGTCAACCTGACACAATGTATGTCCGGTAAAGTGAACATGGGGGGTTATGCCACCGGTAACGCCCTCGCCCATGCCGGCGTTATTGGCGGTGCAGATATGACTGTAGAAGCCACGCTAACCAAACTGCATTACCTGCTTAGCCAGGAACTGGATACTGAAACCATTCGCAAGGCCATGAGCCAAAACCTGCGCGGCGAACTGACGCCGGATGATTAAGGAGACTGCAATGCCCCCTCGCGCCCTGTTACTGGTCGATTTACAAAATGATTTCTGTGCTGGTGGCGCGCTCGCCGTGCCGGAAGGTGACAGTACGGTGGATGTCGCTAACCGCCTGATTGACTGGTGCCAGTCGCGCGGTGAAGCGGTTATCGCCAGTCAAGACTGGCACCCGGCGAATCACGGCAGTTTTGCCAGTCAGCACGGTGTAGAGCCTTATACGCCAGGCCAACTCGACGGTTTGCCACAAACCTTCTGGCCAGATCACTGTGTGCAGAACAGTGAAGGCGCACAATTACATCCGTTACTGAACCAAAAAGCGATCGCAGCGGTGTTCCATAAAGGCGAAAATCCTTTAGTTGACAGTTACAGTGCCTTTTTTGATAACGGCCGTCGGCAGAAAACCACGCTCGATGACTGGTTACGTGATCATGAAATCGATGAATTGATCATTATGGGCCTGGCTACTGACTATTGCGTGAAGTTTACCGTGCTGGACGCGTTACAGTTAGGTTATAAGGTTAATGTGATTACCGATGGTTGTCGTGGCGTGAATATCCAGCCACAGGACAGTGCGCACGCGTTTATGGAGATGTCAGCAGCTGGGGCAACGCTATATACGCTGGCAGACTGGGAAGAGACGCAGGAGTAATATTAGTTGAATACATCTCTGGCCTACATTTCCTCATTGACATCGTAGGCCAGGTTATACTCGTCAGTGTTGCATTTAACCTATCAACCGCTAAATCGAACAATCAAGACGTCAAACAAGTATTTTTGTTCGCACTTAATAACAGACTCAAAAAGCTGAATAATTCAATCATTTAAACATGGCAATAGGCTTTGCTGAGATACCAAAATCTTCTTTTAACTGTTGTTTGCTCTTCATAACCATCTGACCATGTGTGTCAATTGTCATATGCTGTGCTTCGGTATTATGGCGGGCTTGCCACAGCATCACCAGCTGTAGGCAGTTCTCTTTTTGTTCCTCGGTCAGCGCAACGCCATCGGGCCATTTCCCCAGCTCAACGGCAGTCGACAAACGCTGGTATACATCAGGCGTCATGCTGTTGATAATGTCATCAAGATTCATAATTTTTCCGCTCCTGTGGAATAAGTTGCTGAATCGTTTTTTCAACCGTTGATTTCTTCGCCGTTTTCGCCATCGGTAAAGCGTAAAGAGGCTGAGTTAACACAATAACGTTCACCCGTTGGCTGCGGCCCGTCGGGGAAGACATGCCCCAGATGGGCATCACAGTTACCGCAACGAATTTCTATGCGCTGCATTCCATGTGACAAGTCTTTGATATAACGAATGGATTCTTCACTCACCGGTTCGTAGAAACTGGGCCAACCACAGCCGGAATCATACTTGGTTTGGGAATGAAACAGCGGGGCATCGCAGATCAAACAGTGATATACGCCGTCACGCTTGTTATGCAGTAAACGACCCGTAAATGGCGGCTCTGTCCCATGATTCTGCGTCACGTAGAACTGCATCTCGGACAAATTTTTTTTCAGTTCTTCTGCCGAAGGTTTATTAGCCATTTGCTCACATCTCACTTTAATCGTACTCACATTACGTGACTGATTCTAACAAAACATTAACACCAACTGGCAAAATTTTGTCCTAAACTTGATCTCGACGAAATGGCTGCACCTAAATCGTGATGAAAATCACATTTTTATCGTAATTGCCCTTTAAAATTCGGGGCGCCGACCCCATGTGGTCTCAAGCCCAAAGGAAGAGTGAGGCGAGTCAGTCGCATAATGCTTAGGCACAGGATTGATTTGTCGCAATGATTGACACGATTCCGCTTGACGCTGCGTAAGGTTTTTGTAATTTTACAGGCAACCTTTTATTCACTAACAAATAGCTGGTGGAATATATGACTATCAAAGTAGGTATCAACGGTTTTGGCCGTATCGGTCGCATTGTTTTCCGTGCTGCTCAGAAACGTTCTGACATCGAGATCGTTGCAATCAACGACCTGTTAGACGCTGATTACATGGCATACATGCTGAAATATGACTCCACTCACGGCCGTTTCGACGGTACCGTTGAAGTGAAAGACGGTCATCTGATCGTTAACGGTAAAAAAATCCGTGTTACCGCTGAACGTGATCCGGCTAACCTGAAATGGGACGAAGTTGGTGTTGACGTTGTCGCTGAAGCAACTGGTCTGTTCCTGACTGACGAAACTGCTCGTAAACACATCACCGCTGGTGCGAAAAAAGTGGTTATGACTGGTCCGTCTAAAGACAACACTCCGATGTTCGTTAAAGGCGCTAACTTCGACAAATATGCTGGTCAGGACATCGTTTCTAACGCTTCCTGCACCACCAACTGCCTGGCTCCGCTGGCTAAAGTTATCAACGATAACTTCGGCATCATCGAAGGTCTGATGACCACCGTTCACGCTACTACCGCTACTCAGAAAACCGTTGACGGCCCGTCTCACAAAGACTGGCGCGGCGGCCGTGGTGCTTCCCAGAACATCATCCCGTCCTCTACCGGTGCTGCTAAAGCTGTAGGTAAAGTACTGCCAGAACTGAATGGCAAACTGACTGGTATGGCGTTCCGCGTTCCGACCCCGAACGTATCCGTAGTTGACCTGACCGTTCGTCTGGAAAAAGCTGCAACTTACGAGCAGATCAAAGCTGCCGTTAAAGCTGCTGCTGAAGGCGAAATGAAAGGCGTTCTGGGCTACACCGAAGATGACGTAGTATCTACCGATTTCAACGGCGAAGTTTGCACTTCCGTGTTCGATGCTAAAGCGGGTATCGCTCTGAACGACAACTTCGTGAAACTGGTATCCTGGTACGACAACGAAACCGGTTACTCCAACAAAGTTCTGGACCTGATCGCTCACATCTCCAAATAAGTTGAGATGACTCTGTGATCTAAAAAGAGCGACTTCGGTCGCTCTTTTTTTTACCTGATAAAATGAAGTTAAAGGACTGCGTCATGATTAAGAAAATTTTTGCCCTTCCGGTCATCGAACAAATCTCCCCTGTCCTCTCCCGTCGTAAACTGGATGAACTGGACCTCATTGTGGTCGATCATCCCCAGGTAAAAGCCTCTTTTGCATTACAGGGCGCACACCTTCTCTCGTGGAAACCTGCGGGTGCAGAAGAAGTTCTGTGGTTGAGTAACAACACACCGTTCAAAAATGGCGTCGCCATTCGCGGTGGCATACCGGTTTGCTGGCCGTGGTTTGGTCCGGCTGCACAACAAGGTCTGCCTGCGCACGGTTTTGCCCGCAACCTGCCGTGGACGCTGAAATCACATCGTGAAGATGCTGATGGTGTAGCGCTGACTTTTGAATTGACACAAAGCGAAGAGACGAAAAAATTCTGGCCGCACGACTTTACGCTGTTAGCGCATTTCCACGTGGGTAAAACCTGTGAAATCGATCTTGAAGCACACGGCGAATTTGAAACTACCTCTGCTCTGCATACCTACTTTAACGTGGGTGATATCGCTAAGGTAAGCGTCAGTGGACTAGGCGATCGCTTCATTGATAAAGTAAATGACGCGAAAGAAGATGTACTGACCGACGGTATTCAGACCTTCCCTGACCGTACCGATCGCGTGTATCTGAATCCGCAAGATTGCAGCGTAATTAATGACGAAGCGCTGAATCGTATTATCGCCGTAGGCCACCAGCATCATCTGAACGTTGTAGGCTGGAACCCAGGACCGGCGCTTTCAGTTAGCATGGGCGATATGCCGGATGATGGCTACAAGACCTTTGTTTGTGTAGAAACGGCATACGCTTCAGAAACGCAAAAAGTCACCAAAGAGAAACCTGCACATCTGGCGCAATCCATTCGCGTTGCGAAACGTTAATTTGCGTTAATATTGTGTGCCGGGTGCGATGCATCCGGCACGTATCAACATCACACCATATCCAACGCAGTTTTTCCTTTTGGTGCCGGATACGCTTTATCCAGCATAACTAATTCCGCTGACGAAAGTTCAACCTCAAGCACATCCGCATTTTGTTGGACATGTGCGACAGTTGCCGCTTTTGGAATCGCCATCACACCCTGATGGCTGATTACCCACGCCAACAATACTTGTGCCGCACTGATATTGTGAGCATGTGCAATTTCGTTGACTACCGCATTTTTTAACAGTCCATTGCGCAACCGCCCGGCCTGGGCTAATGGACTGTAAGCCATCACCGGCATCTGCTGTTTCTGGCACCAGGGAAGTAGATCGTACTCAATCCCTCGTGAACCGAGATGGTAAAGCACCTGATTAGTGGCACACTGATTTCCCCCCGGCAGCTGCCAGAGTTCCTGCATATCGGCATAATCAAGGTTAGAAACGCCCCAGCGGCGGATTTTTCCCTGGGCGATCAATTTTTCCATCGCTGCGACAGTCTCTTCGAGAGCGAAACTGCCAGACCAGTGTAATAAGTAGAGATCGAGATAATCAGTATTGAGACGGCGTAAACTGGCTTCGCATGCATTTATCGCTTTTTGCCCGCCAGCATTCCACGGATAGACTTTAGAGACGAGAAAGACGTTCTCACGCAGACCGATTAATGCTTCCCCAACCACTTTTTCGGCACCGCCATCGGCATACATTTCGGCGGTATCAATGAGGGTTAAACCGAGTTCAATGCCCGCGCGTAGTGCAGCAACTTCTGTTTTGCGCTGACTGGCATCTTCGCCCATATACCATGTACCCTGCCCTATGGCTGGCAGTAAGACATCGCCACTAAATTGAATCATTTTTTGTTGCATTGTTTCCTCCCAGGTATTGCACCACCGTAATGCAAAACAGGGCGTTACGCCCTGTTTTTATGCACAAAATGCCCTGGAAAGATGCATTATCAGAATTTGTAGGTGATCCCGGTAGAAATCAGGCCAGTCCAGGATTTATCCACCATTGGGCTGTCAGTAACTTCATCAGACAGACGGGTGTAGCGCGCGGTACCGTAAACACTCCAGTCACCGAGGAAGTTGTAGCTGGCACTCAGCTCCAGGTAAGGGCTCCAGCTGTCGTTCGGGTTATAGCCACGCAGACCGCTGCGAGTGGACTCTTTGCGCGATACGCCATAATAGTATTCGTTCTGGTTTTCGCTGTTCCACTGCACACCAATACCCGGAGTCACGGTCAGGCCACCGTTGGTGTAACGATACAACCAGGCCATATCCCAGACGATGCCGTTGCTGTTATCCAGGGTATCGCCAGCCAGGGTGGTACGCAGGTAACCGTACTGGGTAAAGTGAGCATAAGACAGACCAGCCATCATGGTGCTCTTACGGTCATCCAGGTGACGCATTTGGTGATCGCCACTGTCTTTAGCTTTGAAGTAAAGCGGCGACCAGTAAGCGGTAATTGAAAGTTTATCCGTTGCGTCATTCCACAGGTAGTAACCACCACCTAAGCCACGGAACCAGAAGTTATCGCCTTCATAGTTGATTACCGGTACTGGGTAAACATCGGTATCGTAATCTTTATATGGGTGTTCAACGACACCTACGCCTGCGCCCAGGGAAAATTTACCTTCAGCGTGCGCTACGCCTGCAGACGTTGCGATAAGCACTCCAAGTGCCAGAAGTTTGAGTTTGGTCACAATTAATCATTCCTTAAACAAATGTTTAGCGGGCGACAAAGTTTACCCGTCAATACATCGAAACCCAACCTTTTTACGTTTTCATTTTTTAAAGTAACTGTTTAATTTTCCTGACGCAGATGACACCACGCTTACAGCCAAATGAATTATGCGTTACTGGCGACCCTGGTCTTTACATTAATTATGCAAATTTTATGGATGAGTTGTTGATATGCCATTGAAATTAAGAAAGCCGTGCAGGCAAGTTTTCCATTTGCCATCTACGCTTAATTTTGAAGGTGTATCACCGGGCACGTTGTTCTCATCGTCGTTAAAATGGCATGAGAGTTGCTGTGTTTTAGCAAGAGACGTCGTTCAGTTTACCTCTTCCGGGAGCCTCTACTATTCATATGAACGGCTCTTAACCTGTGCTAAAAAACGAAAGGACGGCATACCATGAATATATTCGATCACTATCGCCAGCGATATGAAGCTGCCAAGGACGAAGAGTTCACACTGCAGGAGTTTCTTACCACTTGTCGGCAAGATCGCAGTGCTTATGCCAACGCGGCTGAGCGGCTATTGATGGCTATCGGTGAGCCTGTCATGGTCGATACAGCCCAGGAACCCAGACTTTCTCGACTCTTTTCTAACCGGGTCATTGCACGTTACCCGGCCTTTGAAGAGTTTTACGGCATGGAAGACGCGATTGAACAGATTGTCTCTTATCTGAAACACGCGGCTCAGGGGCTGGAGGAGAAGAAACAAATCCTGTATCTGCTGGGGCCTGTGGGTGGGGGTAAATCATCGCTTGCTGAGCGACTGAAATCATTAATGCAGCTCGTGCCGATCTATGTATTAAGCGCTAACGGTGAGCGGAGCCCGGTCAACGATCATCCGTTCTGTCTTTTCAATCCGCAGGAAGATGCGCAGATTCTGGAAAAAGAGTATGGCATTCCTCGCCGTTATCTCGGCACCATCATGTCGCCGTGGGCGGCAAAACGCCTGCATGAATTTGGTGGCGATATCACTAAGTTCCGGGTAGTGAAGGTCTGGCCGTCAATTCTGCAACAAATTGCTATCGCCAAAACGGAACCCGGTGATGAGAACAACCAGGACATCTCCGCGCTGGTTGGGAAAGTCGATATTCGTAAACTCGAACACTACGCGCAGAATGACCCGGACGCCTACGGCTATTCCGGTGCACTGTGCCGCGCCAACCAGGGGATCATGGAGTTTGTCGAGATGTTTAAAGCACCGATTAAAGTGCTGCATCCCCTGTTAACCGCCACTCAGGAAGGTAACTACAACGGGACGGAAGGTATCTCCGCCTTGCCGTTTAACGGGATTATTCTCGCCCATTCGAACGAATCCGAATGGGTCACTTTCCGTAATAACAAGAACAACGAAGCCTTCCTCGATCGTGTTTATATCGTGAAGGTGCCATATTGCTTGCGTATTTCCGAAGAGATCAAAATCTACGAGAAATTGCTTAATCACAGTGAACTGACTCACGCCCCCTGCGCACCTGGCACGCTGGAAACGCTGTCTCGTTTTTCCATTCTTTCGCGTCTGAAAGAGCCGGAAAACTCCAGCATTTATTCGAAGATGCGGGTTTATGATGGCGAAAGTCTGAAAGACACCGATCCGAAAGCCAAGTCGTATCAGGAATATCGTGACTACGCAGGCGTTGATGAAGGGATGAACGGTCTGTCCACGCGTTTTGCGTTTAAGATCCTCTCTCGCGTGTTCAACTTCGATCATGTAGAAGTGGCGGCAAACCCGGTCCATCTGTTCTACGTCCTGGAACAGCAGATCGAGCGCGAGCAGTTCCCGCAAGAGCAGGCAGAACGCTATCTGGAGTTCCTGAAAGGTTATCTGATCCCGAAATATGCCGAGTTTATCGGCAAAGAGATCCAGACGGCCTACCTTGAATCCTATTCAGAATATGGGCAAAACATTTTCGACCGTTATGTTACCTACGCGGATTTCTGGATTCAGGATCAGGAGTATCGCGACCCGGATACCGGGCAGCTATTTGACCGCGAATCTCTCAACGCTGAGCTGGAGAAAATTGAGAAACCGGCGGGGATCAGTAATCCAAAAGATTTCCGCAACGAGATTGTCAACTTCGTACTGCGCGCCAGAGCGAATAACAGCGGACGCAATCCGAACTGGACCAGCTATGAAAAACTGCGCACGGTTATTGAGAAGAAAATGTTCTCTAATACCGAGGAGCTGTTGCCGGTTATTTCGTTTAACGCCAAAACGTCAACCGACGAGCAGAAGAAACACGACGATTTTGTCGACCGTATGATGGAAAAAGGCTACACCCGTAAACAGGTGCGTTTACTGTGCGAATGGTATTTGCGCGTACGTAAATCGTCTTAACAACCATGGCCCGGTACGCATGCTACCGGGCCTACAACGACAGCGAACCGTGGGCCAGAGAAGCGGCAACACAGGCGTAGCAAACAGTTGGCAAATGTAGTACGGGGGGCATATGACCTGGTTTATTGACCGGCGTCTGAACGGCAAAAACAAAAGCATGGTGAATCGCCAGCGTTTTTTACGCCGTTATAAAGCGCAAATTAAACAGTCGATCTCCGAGGCCATTAATAAGCGTTCGGTGACTGACGTCGACAGCGGCGAGTCCGTATCCATTCCCACGGAAGATATTAGCGAACCGATGTTTCATCAGGGGCGTGGTGGCCTGCGCCACCGCGTACATCCGGGCAATGACCATTTCGTCCAGAACGACCGAATTGAACGTCCCCAGGGTGGTGGCGGAGGTTCCGGCAGTGGTCAGGGCCAGGCCAGCCAGGATGGTGAAGGTCAGGATGAATTTGTCTTTCAGATTTCGAAAGATGAGTATCTTGATCTGCTCTTTGAAGATTTGGCCTTACCGAATCTGAAACAAAACCAACAACGCCAGCTGACCGAATATAAAACGCATCGGGCGGGTTATACCGCTAACGGCGTTCCTGCCAATATCAGCGTTGTGCGTTCATTGCAGAACTCACTGGCGCGACGCACAGCCATGACGGCGGGCAAGCGGCGGGAACTTCATGCGCTGGAAGAGAATTTGGCCATCATCAGCAACAGTGAGCCTGCGCAACTACTGGAAGAGGAACGTCTGCGCAAAGAAATTGCAGAATTACGTGCCAAAATTGAACGCGTCCCTTTTATTGACACCTTCGATTTACGTTACAAGAACTACGAAAAACGACCCGATCCCTCCAGCCAGGCAGTGATGTTTTGCCTGATGGACGTTTCGGGTTCAATGGATCAGTCCACTAAAGATATGGCTAAGCGTTTTTATATTCTGCTGTATCTGTTCCTTAGCAGAACGTACAAGAACGTGGAAGTCGTTTACATCCGGCACCATACCCAGGCGAAAGAAGTCGATGAACATGAGTTTTTCTACTCACAGGAAACTGGCGGTACCATTGTTTCCAGCGCCCTGAAACTGATGGATGAGGTGGTGAAAGAGCGTTATAACCCGACGCAATGGAATATTTACGCGGCACAAGCATCGGACGGCGATAACTGGGCCGATGACTCTCCACTTTGCCATGAAATCCTGGCGAAAAAATTATTGCCCGTTGTTCGTTATTACAGCTATATCGAAATTACCCGTCGCGCTCATCAGACACTGTGGCGAGAATATGAACATCTGCAATCTACTTTCGACAATTTTGCGATGCAGCATATCCGCGACCAGGATGATATTTATCCGGTGTTCCGTGAACTGTTTCATAAACAAAATGCAACAGCTAAAGACTAAAACTGTCAGCCGGGTCATTATCGCCTGGCTGATTTTTAGCTCACTGTAAATTATCTCATTTATTACATACATTAGCTTACAATCGCTTTAAATATGACAGCATAACCTTTACACAATTTAGTTTCAGAAAACAATCATTCGGAAAAATGATTCGGTCAACACGTATTTCCCTGGGGTTATTCTTTAATTATTTTTTATCGTCAACGAAAATTGATCCTGGTCAAAACCATATATCTCTGCCATCAATAAAATCCAGCACTCACATTGCTCTCCTTTTTATGGCTTCTATGGGTACACAAAAATTAAAAGCTCAAGGCTTTTTTATTTTCAGCTTATTGCTGACGTTAATTTTATTTTGCATTACTACCTTATATAACGAAAACACGAATGTAAAACTCATCCCACAGATGAATTACCTGATGGTTGTTGTGGCTTTGTTTTTCCTTAACGCCGTCATTTTTCTTTTCATGTTAATGAAGTATTTCACTAACAAACAAATTTTACCAACACTCATTTTAAGCCTTGCATTTTTAAGTGGCCTTATCTATTTAGTTGAAACCATTGTAATTATCCATAAACCAATCAACGGCAGTACACTGATCCAGACAAAGTCGAATGATGTTTCTATTTTCTATATTTTCCGCCAACTCAGTTTCATTTGTTTAACCTCGCTGGCGCTCTTTTGTTATGGGAAAGACAACATCCTTGACAACAATAAGAAAAAAACTGGCATTCTGTTGCTGGCGCTGATTCCTTTTTTAGTTTTTCCCCTTCTGGCACACAATCTGAGCAGTTATAACGCTGACTATTCTTTGTATGTCGTCGATTACTGTCCGGACAACCATACTGCGACCTGGGGAATCAACTATACAAAAATATTGGTTTGTTTGTGGGCATTTTTACTGTTCTTTATTATCATGCGTACACGATTAGCCAGCGAACTATGGCCGTTAATAGCATTATTATGTCTGGCATCGCTATGCTGCAACTTACTTCTACTGACTCTGGATGAGTATAATTACACCATCTGGTATATCAGTCGCGGGATTGAAGTTTCCAGTAAACTGTTTGTTGTGTCTTTTCTGATTTATAACATTTTTCAGGAACTGCAACTCTCCAGCAAACTGGCAGTTCATGATGTACTGACCAATATTTATAATCGGCGCTACTTTTTCAACAGCGTAGAGTCATTATTGTCGCGACCTGTTGTTAAGGACTTTTGTGTCATGCTGGTTGATATTAATCAGTTCAAGCGCATCAATGCCCAATGGGGACATCGTGTGGGTGATAAAGTGCTGGTTTCAATTGTCGATATTATCCAGCAAAGCATCCGCCCCGATGATATTTTAGCGCGACTGGAGGGTGAGGTGTTTGGCTTGCTATTTACCGAACTCAATAGTGCCCAGGCAAAAATCATTGCGGAACGTATGCGTAAAAATGTCGAACTCCTGACCGGTTTTAGTAACAGATATGATGTTCCTGAACAAATGACCATCAGTATTGGCACGGTTTTTTCAACGGGTGACACGCGTAATATCTCGCTTGTCATGACGGAAGCAGATAAAGCCTTACGCGAAGCGAAAAGCGAGGGGGGCAACAAAGTGATTATTCATCATATTTAAGTGCAAAAATATTCAGAGCCATGCTTTTTGCGTGGCTTTTGCATACAATTTATTACTATTACCCCTAAATTTCCCCTCCCCAGCGGCGCAGAGATGAGTATAATTAGCGCCCCTGTGCCAGGCCGCAATCGAACTTTATCTGGTTTTCTCGTTTCACTAACCGAAGGAGTGCCATTTATCATGAAATTGCACCATAGAATGCTCCGGCATTTTATCGCCGCAAGTGTCATTGTGCTGACATCTTCCTTCCTTATTTTTGAACTTGTCGCCAGCGACAGAGCAATGAGTGCCTATCTGCGCTATATCGTGCAGAGAGCAGATTCCTCCTTTCTTTATGATAAGTATCAGAATCAGAGTATTGCCGCGCATGTGATGCGCGCTCTCGCTGCAGAGCAGTCGGAAGTGTCGCCAGAACAGCGGCGTACCATCTGCGAGGCTTTTGAGTCTGCCAATAATACCCATGGCTTAAACCTGACTGCCCATAAGTACACGGACTTACACGGTACACTACAAACCGCATCCACTGACTGCGACACAATTGTAGAAGCTGCGGCACTATTACCCGCTTTTGATCAGGCAGTGGAAGGCAACCGCCACCAGGATGATTATGGTTCAGGTCTTGGAATGGCCGAAGAGAAATTTCACTATTATCTCGATCTCAATGACCGCTATGTCTATTTTTATGAGCCGGTTAATGTTGAGTACTTTGCGATGAATAACTGGTCCTTCCTGCAGTCAGGAAGTATTGGCATCGATCGCAAAGATATTGAAAAGGTATTTACCGGGCGTACCGTATTATCGAGCATTTACCAGGATCAGCGTACTAAACAGAACGTGATGAGTTTGCTGACGCCAGTGTATGTTGCAGGGCAGCTAAAAGGAATTGTGCTGCTGGATATTAACAAAAACAATCTGCGGAATATCTTTTACACGCATGACCGCCCTCTCCTTTGGCGTTTTCTCAATGTCACGCTAACCGATACAGATTCTGGGCGCGACATTATCATCAACCAGAGCGAAGATAATCTGTTCCAGTATGTCAGTTACGTCCATGACTTACCGGGCGGCATTCGTGTATCGTTATCCATTGATATTCTTTACTTTATCACATCTTCGTGGAAAAGCGTTCTGTTCTGGATTTTGACGGCGTTAATTTTGCTGAATATGGTGCGGATGCACTTCCGTTTATACCAAAATGTGTCGCGAGAAAATATTAGTGATGCGATGACCGGACTGTATAATCGCAAAATATTAACCCCTGAACTGGAGCAGCGGTTGCAAAAACTGGTGCAATCTGGTTCTTCGGTGATGTTTATTGCAATAGACATGGACAAGTTAAAGCAAATAAATGACACCCTCGGTCATCAGGAGGGGGATTTAGCGATTACGTTATTAGCTCAGGCGATTAAACAGTCGATTCGTAAAAGTGATTATGCCATCCGACTCGGTGGCGATGAATTCTGCATCATTCTTGTCGATTCGACGCCGCAAATTGCAGCACAACTGCCTGAACGTATCGAAAAACGTCTGCAACATATCGCGCCTCAGAAAGAGATCGGCTTCTCTTCCGGTATTTACGCGATGAAAGAAAACGATACGTTACATGATGCATATAAAGCTTCCGATGAGCGTTTATATGTCAATAAGCAGAACAAAAACAGCCGTTCATGATAACCTTCTGTGGTTGTTTGCTTGTAATCTCAGGAGCATGAAATGACTGAAATGGCTAAAGGAAGCGTGACGCATCAGCGGTTAATCGCTTTATTATCACAAGAAGGTGCTGACTTCCGCGTCGTTACCCATGAAGCGGTAGGTAAATGTGAAGCGGTGTCAGAAATTCGTGGCACCGCTTTAGGCCAGGGGGCTAAGGCACTGGTATGTAAAGTCAAAGGCAATGGTGTAAATCAACATGTTCTGGCGATCCTCGCGGCCGATCAACAGGCCGATCTGAGCCAACTCGCCAGCCATATAGGCGGATTACGCGCTTCGTTGGCCAGCCCGGCGGAAGTCGATGAACTCACAGGCTGTGTCTTCGGCGCGATCCCCCCTTTCAGCTTCCATCCAAAACTCAAACTGGTTGCCGATCCCCTACTCTTCGAACGATTTGATGAAATCGCCTTCAATGCAGGCATGCTGGATAAATCCGTTATTTTGAAAACCGCGGATTATTTGCGCATTGCGCAACCAGAACTGGTCAATTTCCGCCGCACTGCGTAACTAGCCTGTCCGTTCAATAAGCAGAACGGACAAAACCAGCACAACAGCAATGGCAAAAAACGATGACGTGATAATCAGTGTCTCGACAAACATTTGATCGTTCATGGTATGCCCCGGGAGATAACTGTTTTCACGTTATTGATAGCGTGTACAAATGGCAGTTTGATGACAGTTCGCCTGATTTTTTATGCAAAAAACGTAAAGATTTTCTACTTCCTTCCTGCAGCAAGCGTAAAGTAAGCAGGCTTATTATTTTTTGGCAAGGAAACCACGATGTTTGATGTCACTTTGCTGATCCTGCTCGGGTTAGCTGCGCTGGGCTTTATCAGTCATAACACCACTGTCGCCGTTTCAATTCTGGTGTTAATCATTGTCCGCGTCACACCGTTAAGCACCTTTTTCCCGTGGATTGAAAAACAGGGGCTAAGTATCGGGATAATCATTCTGACGATTGGCGTTATGGCCCCCATCGCCAGCGGGACGCTACCGCCCTCAACCCTGATTCACTCGTTTCTGAACTGGAAATCGCTGGTGGCAATTGCAGTAGGCGTTATTGTCTCCTGGCTGGGTGGGCGCGGCGTGACGTTAATGGGCAGCCAGCCGCAACTGGTCGCCGGGCTGCTGGTGGGCACTGTTTTGGGCGTGGCGCTGTTTCGCGGCGTACCGGTTGGCCCGCTTATTGCCGCGGGTCTGGTTTCGCTGATTGTGGGGAAACAGTAGTTAATCCCGCAATATATCGGCCTGGCGTTTGCCCCAGGCCTTTCTTAAACATAGTAATAAAGGCCGTTGTTGAATCATACCCCAGCGTATGTGCAACTTTCTGTACTGTATCGCCTTTTACTAATCCCTGAAGCGCCATAATCAACTGTAACTGCTGACGCCACTGGCGAAAACTCAACCCCGTCTCTTTCACTATCAGCCGGGCAAGATTGCGTTCACTCATCGCGAAAAAGCGAGCCCATTGGCCCAATGACCCCCACTCGACGGGCTCTTTCGCCATCATCTCCACCATCGTGCGGATTTTAGGATGAGAAGAAACGGGCAGGTGCAGCTGTTGTTGTGGCTGCTGAGGCAGTTCATCAAACAGGACCTGAATTAATCTGCGGGTCATCGGCTCAGCACGCTGAGTCGTCGTCCTGTTTGCCAGGGTTAAAATTAATTCCCGGCATAAGGGCGATATTTTCAATGTGCAACAGGTTGTCGGCATTGTCACTGCGCTGGGTTCGATAAACAGAAAACAGAGTTCAGCGTTAGCTGTCACTTGATTGCTATGTTCCACCCCTCCCGGTATCCAAACCGCATATTGCGGCGGCACCATCCACAACGCATTTTCCACCGTACAGGTAATTGCACCATGTAGCGCCAGTATCAGCTGCCCTTTACGGTGCTGATGTACAGGACTGGTTAACTCATCCGTTCCGGCGTGAATACAAAATGCGACCGCGGCTTCATGGTGTCGGTCGGGTTCATAACCATTGAGATTCAACCTGTGCATCATTTTGTCCGAATTTAGCGATAATTTGTCATTTTAACTTGATTCAACATAACAATAAAAACGGTAAGGTACAGCCTCGTTTGTATCAATGAGAAACATATGGCCTGTTCAACTTCATTAAGCGGCAAAAACAGGATTGTCCTTATCGCTGGCATTCTGATGATTGCCACAACATTACGCGTCACCTTTACCGGCGCAGCACCGTTACTGGATACGATTCGTTCCGCTTACTCGCTAACGACGGCGCAAACCGGCTTATTAACCACCCTGCCATTATTGGCCTTTGCGCTAATCTCACCTCTTGCCGCCCCGGTGGCGCGACGTTTTGGTATGGAACGTAGCCTGTTTGCCGCGTTACTTTTGATCTGTGCAGGTATCGCAATTCGCTCTCTCCCTTCGCCTTACTTATTATTTGGCGGTACAGCGGTCATTGGCGGTGGGATTGCATTAGGCAATGTCTTACTGCCAGGATTAATTAAACGCGATTTTCCTCATTCCGTCGCCAGACTTACCGGCGCATATTCCCTGACAATGGGAGCTGCGGCGGCACTGGGATCGGCTATGGTCGTGCCGCTGGCTTTGAACGGTTTTGGCTGGCAAGGCGCGTTGCTCATGCTGATGTGTTTTCCTCTGCTGGCTTTTTTTTTATGGCTGCCACAGTGGCGAAGTCAACAACATGCAAATTTGAGTACCTCACGCGCCTTACATACTCGGGGTATCTGGCGTTCGCCGCTTGCCTGGCAGGTAACATTGTTTCTTGGGATCAACTCACTCGTCTATTACGTGATTATTGGCTGGCTTCCGGCGATCCTCATCAGTCACGGCTATAGCGAAGCACAGGCGGGTTCACTGCATGGTTTGCTGCAACTAGCCACAGCAGCTCCCGGTTTGCTGATCCCACTTTTCTTACATCATGTGAAAGATCAGCGTGGTATTGCAGCGTTCGTTGCCTTGATGTGCGCAGTGGGCGCGGTTGGGCTCTGCTTTATGCCAGCGCACGCGATCACATGGACTCTGCTTTTCGGTTTTGGTTCCGGCGCAACAATGATACTGGGGTTGACGTTCATTGGTCTGCGGGCAAGTTCTGCGCATCAGGCGGCGGCACTCTCGGGGATGGCACAATCCGTCGGGTATTTGCTGGCAGCCTGTGGGCCGCCGCTGATGGGTAAAATACACGATGCTAACGGTGACTGGTCCGTACCACTGATGGGTGTTGCAATACTTTCACTACTGATGGCGATTTTCGGACTTTGCGCCGGAAGAGACAAAGAAATTCGCTAATATCCGGTGCTATAGTGACGTGACAAATCATGCGTGAAAGGGAGAACAAATACGATGAATATTCAGTGCAAACGCGTTTATGATCCGGCTGAACAGAGCGATGGTTATCGCGTACTGGTCGACCGCCTCTGGCCGCGTGGTATCAAAAAAACCGATTTAGCCCTTGATGAGTGGGATAAAGAAATCACGCCGTCAACGGAACTGCGCAAAGCCTTTCACGGCGAAGTCGTCGATTTTGCAACCTTTCGCGAGCAATATCTTGCAGAACTGGCGCAACACGAGCAAGAAGGAAAGCGGCTGGCAGACATCGCCAAAAAACAGCCGCTAACCCTGCTCTACTCAGCAAAAAACACCACGCAGAACCATGCGCTGGTGCTGGCAGACTGGCTACGTAGCTTGTGATTTTAGTGCAGCATCCGGCGGTTATTTTTCACCAGCCGGATGGTCCCGTCGCCACAATGCCCATTCATCAATCGTTTCACCGCCCGGTAATTTGCAATTGTTGCTGACCCCTTGCGCTGTCTGCACAGGAATGAGCGTCCCGCCCTTCTGCTGGCAATAGACCGACGCCGGATTTGCCATACCAATCTGCGGCGGTTTAGGTGCTTCTGGCTGAGAAGGGGTTGAACAACCAGCCAGGACCAGCAAGCAAGGCAGAACAAAACTGATAATTTTCATTTATTGATCTCACATATTTATCCAAGCTTAGAGTATCGCGGTATCGTTTTGTTTTGCAGCACTATTTTTATTACATTCACTCAAATCATATTACGCCTTGTTTCATCTTTGTTGTTGATGTTTTATCATGCCTGCAAAGATTAAATAATCAGCATTTACCCGCCGTATCCTGGAGTTGTTTCGTGTCAGATCAGATTATCGCCCGCGTCTCGCAATCCCTTGCCAAAGAACAGTCACTGGAAAGCCTGGTCCGACAGCTTCTGGAGATGCTGGAAATGGTCACTGATATGGAATCAACCTACCTGACCAAAGTGGATGTCGAAGCGCGCCTGCAGCATATAATGTTTGCCCGTAACAGCCAGAAAATGCACATCCCGGAGAATTTTACCGTCTCGTGGGATTACTCGTTATGCAAACGCGCCATTGATGAAAACTGCTTTTTCAGCGATGAAGTCCCCGACCGTTGGGGCGACTGTATTGCGGCACGCAATCTTGGCATCACCACATTTCTGAGCACGCCAATTCACTTACCGGATGGATCATTCTATGGCACGCTTTGCGCCGCCAGCAGTGAGAAGCGCCAGTGGAGTGAACGCGCGGAACAGGTTTTGCAGTTATTCGCCGGACTGATTGCACAATATATTCAAAAAGAGGCGCTGGTTGAACAGCTGCGCGAAGCCAATGCCGCACTGATTGCGCAATCGTATACCGACTCGTTAACCGGGCTACCGAATCGGCGGGCGATTTTTGAAAACCTGACGACGCTGTTTTCTCTTGCGAGGCATCTTAACCATAAGATAATGATCGCATTTATCGATCTGGATAACTTCAAATTAATCAATGATCGTTTTGGTCATAATAGTGGCGATCTGTTTCTTATTCAGGTTGGCGAGCGCCTTAATACGCTCCAGCAAAATGGCGAAGTTATTGGTCGTCTCGGCGGTGATGAGTTTTTGGTTGTTTCACTGAACAATGAGAATGCGGATATTCCATCGCTGCGAGAACGTATTCAACAGCAAATACGCGGAGAATATCACTTAGGTGATGTTGATTTGTATTATCCTGGTGCCAGTCTTGGCATAGTAGAAGTCGATCCTGAAACGACCGATGCAGACAGCGCCCTGCATGCTGCCGATATCGCGATGTATCAGGAGAAAAAACACAAACAGAAAACACCTTTTGTCGCGCATTCAGCGCTACATTCCTGAGGCGTATTCACATCCTTTTGATTGGTGATAACATGCGAATCGGTATTATTTTTCCGGTTGTAATCTTTATTACAGCGGTCGTATTTTTAGCATGGTTTTTTATTGGCGGCTATGCTGCCCCGGGAGCATAAAGATGAAAAAAACAACGATTATTATGATGGGCGTAGCGATTATTGTCGTTCTCGGCACTGAGTTGGGATGGTGGTAACGTCACATCTAAAAAATAGCAAAGGCTGCCTGTGTGCAGCCTTTGTGCAATTTACGCGTTAACTTTTGATCTTTCTGTAGATAAACAGCACGACAATCGCACCAATAACGGCAACCACGAAGCTGCCAAAATTGAAGCCATCGACTTTACCAAAGCCAAACAGCGTGCTGATCCATCCGCCGACTACGGCACCGACTATCCCCAGCAGGATAGTCATAAAGAATCCACCACCATCTTTACCTGGCATGATCCACTTCGCCAGAATACCGGCAATAAGCCCAAAAATAATCCATGACAGAATGCCCATTGTTTCCTCACTTATCTGTTTTGCATTAGCGGGTTAGTCGCTGATAAAAAGCATAGCACAACATCAGGAGGGCAAGATTTGTGACAAGCATCACGGAGGATTTTTTTGCGATGGCGCAGAAATTGCGCCATCTACGATCAGTGATAATTACCAACCACAAACATCATGTTCGTTTTCCGTGTCATAAGAACGCACGGTATTCACCAGATCTTTTATCACTTCAGCCGCCACTTCTGGCACCAGCAAAGTCATCGGCGTCTCTGTTTCATAATCGACAGAAACGCCATTACTGTTATTGGTGACGGTCACGGTATACGTTGCTTTGCCCATGATTCATTTCCCGTTATGAATGACTTTTCGTTGTTGCGCGCCTTCCATCAGGACTTCAGGAGCAACGAAGAAGTCAATGTTGAAATAAGTGTCGTCAGTCATGGCTTCAATGTTGTGCCACTTTTCTGGAGGGAACACCGCAAACTGCCCCGCTTCGATAAGGATCACTTGATCAGGCTCTGTACTGTGTTCATCAGCGTAGCCGAGATATTTGACCGCCCCATGCATAACGGAAAGGCGTGGGTAAACCCCCGGGCGCGTTCCTTTATCAAGATGACGTTCGAATATTCCGGCAGGCGCAGTTTGTTTATTCCAGAAAGGCGTTGAGCGCGTATGAATATAATTCTGTGGGATTTGCAGCATCCTTTTCCCTCCTTCGGTGAATGCGCTGAAAACGGTTTATTTCAGCCGTTTCAGGGGACGCCTGATAATTTGCATTTTAAATACCATTTATTGGTTACTATTTAGCACCGTATCAGAGAAGAATCAGGGAGGATTACAGGTTGGAAGCCCGCGACAACGCGGGCTGAATGCATCAGGACTGGAGCGTCGCCAGTCGGGCGGCGAAACCCACAAAGATCAAACCAATCAGTGAGTTGCCCACTTTAGCCAGTTTCTTTTTGGTACGTATATACTGCGTGACAAAAGCACCAGAAATAATCAGGAAGCTCAAATAGCAGAAACTCACCAGTTCCAGCGTCGTCGCCAGAATAAAGAATGAAATTCCCGTATGTGGGGCATTAACATCGATAAACTGTACAAAAAACGACACATAGAACAAAATGGCTTTCGGATTAGTCAGGCTCAAAATTAACGCGCGCTTAAAGATGGCACCGTATTGGGGCTCGTCGGATTTGACCTCGCTATTTTTACCCTTCAGGGTCGCGTAGAGAATTTTACTCCCCAGGTAGAGCAAATAAAACGCACCGAGATAACGTACAATGTTGAATAATATCGGGGTGGTTTTAATTAATGTCGCCACTCCGGCCCATGCCAGAAACATCAATACTGCATCGCCAATAAATACGCCACAGGCCGCAAGATAGCCGCCTTTGATACCGCTACTGACGCTATTTTTGAGTACAAACAGGGTATTTGGCCCTGGCACCAACACAATAAAAATGGCTCCAACCAGATAGGTCCAGTAATTCAGTACCCCGTATTCAGCGAACACATTAACCTCTTTAATTATCTATCGATCATGCGCGATTAAAGGTGAATATGCTAACCAATCTCTAGCGGCTTAGAAAGGAGAAAATCAGGGTTTAACCTGATATCAACCCGATAATTGAATCATTAATCAGGCGTGGTCCAGTGAAAAATTCGGGTAGTGCTCGGCAAAATACTGGCGTAAAAATTCTACCGTTATCCGCACTTTCGCTGACGTCGCCAGCCTTGAAACATAAACGGCCCAGACATTTGCTGGCTGGTAATACTCCGGTAGCACTTGCACTAAATGTCCACTGGCAATATTTTCGCTAACATCCCACCAGGAGCGCAGAGCAATCCCCTGCCCATCGAGACACCACTGATGGACAATTTCTCCATGATTAGACGACAGCGGGCCGGTGACTTTAATCGCATGGTGGCCTTCTTTATTGCGTAATTGCCAGACACCAAAAGGATGATCGCGCTCTTTAATGACCAGACATGGCAATGCAGAAAGGTCGGTTAAATGTTTCGGCGTGCCATATTGCGCAATAAATTCCGGCGAAGCGCAGAGAATGCGGTAATTGGTCGCCAGTTTGCGGGCGATTAAATTAGGAGCGATGTCATCGCCAATGCGAATATCGAGATCGACACCTTCATTGACCAAATCGACCAACCGGTCTTCCACATCAAAACGTAATTCCAGTTGCGGATACGCTTTCGCCAGCGCTGATAACGCCGGAGCCACCACCTGCCGTCCAAAACCAAAGCTGCTGATAATACGCAGCATCCCCTGCGGCACCTGACGCACGTCAGAAAGCTCGTCCATCATTTGACCGACATCCTGCAAAATCCGCTGCGCCCATTCATAAATCCGCTCTCCTTCTTCGGTAATAGTGACGCGGCGGGTGGTACGGTGTAACAACACCACATTTAGCGTTTGTTCCAGCAAGGCAATGCGTTTGCTGACAAAAGCCGGTGAAACACCCAATTCTTCTGCCACGGAGGCAAAACCAGCCCGGCGAGCCACCAGCATAAAGACGCGCAAATCGTTCAACAGCGGTAAATTATTCATGATTCGTGTTTTATGTTTCACCAGTTACGGGGATTAATTCCTTTTCAGTCAATTATAGGATGAGGGTATTGTCAATTTTGATGGTCAGGAAGTGAGAACCCAATGATGAAAACGATGCGTATTGCTGCGATCCCGGGAGACGGGATTGGCAAAGAAGTCCTTCCTGAAGGGATTCGCGTGTTACAGGCTGCCGCTGAGCGCTGGGGCTTCGCCTTGAGTTTTGAGCAAATGGAGTGGGCGAGCTGCGAGTATTACAGCCATCACGGTAAAATGATGCCGGACGACTGGCATGAGCAACTTAGCCGTTTCGACGCCATCTATTTTGGTGCCGTCGGCTGGCCGGATACCGTTCCGGACCATATTTCGTTGTGGGGTTCGCTGCTGAAATTTCGTCGTGAGTTCGACCAGTACGTCAACCTGCGCCCGGTTCGTCTCTTTCCTGGCGTTCCCTGCCCGCTGGCGGGAAAACAGCCTGGCGACATCGATTTTTACGTGGTCAGGGAAAACACCGAAGGCGAATATTCCTCGCTCGGCGGTAGAGTGAATGAAGGTACAGAGCATGAAGTCGTCATTCAGGAATCGGTATTTACTCGTCGTGGTGTCGATCGTATTTTGCGCTATGCCTTTGAACTTGCGCAAAGCCGCCCACGTAAGACGCTAACTTCTGCCACTAAATCGAACGGTTTAGCCATCAGCATGCCGTACTGGGATGAGCGAGTGGAAGCAATGGCTGAGAATTACCCGGAGATCCGCTGGGACAAGCAGCATATTGACATTCTCTGCGCACGTTTTGTGATGCAGCCGGAACGCTTCGATGTGGTAGTGGCGTCCAATTTGTTTGGCGATATCCTTTCCGATCTTGGCCCGGCCTGCACCGGCACCATTGGCATTGCCCCATCCGCCAACCTGAATCCGGAACGCACTTTCCCGTCGCTCTTCGAGCCAGTCCACGGTTCCGCGCCGGATATCTACGGGAAAAACATTGCTAACCCTATCGCCACAATTTGGGCCGGTGCAATGATGCTCGATTTTCTCGGCAATGGCGATGAGCGTTTCCAGCAAGCGCATAACGGTATTCTGGCCGCGATTGAAGAAGTGATTGCTCACGGGCCGAAAACACCTGATATGAAAGGCAATGCCACCACGCCACAGGTTGCCGACGCGATTTGCAAAATTATTTTGCGTTAAGGTCAAACCAGTTTATTTGAACCGCGTCACTGACGCGGTTTTTTTATTCGTTCTTTGCAGTAAATAACCTGCGTCATTTCACCTTTTATTGTTTCCGTTTCGTGTTTTATGGCTTTCCGCATTCTTAATTGTTTAATTTATGTAACATGTAAATAATCAATTGGTTAAACACAACATACAACTCATACCCTGCAAATAATTACAACTGGCAAAAGCCAGAGACGGGCTTTTATGCCCAGGAGATGACTCATGATGAGCAATGTTAAGAAAAAAGATGTGCCGTTGATAAGCATCAGCCTGGTGGCCATTCTTTTCATCGCAGCTGCATTAAGCCTTTTCCCACAACAATCGGCCGACGCGGCCAACGCAATATACACTTTTGTTACGCGTACGTTAGGTTCCGCCGTACAGGTATTGGTTTTGCTGGCAATGGGACTGGTGATTTATTTAGCCACCAGTAAATACGGCAATATTCGTCTTGGCGAAGGAAAACCGGAATACAGCACGCTCTCCTGGCTGTTTATGTTTATTTGTGCAGGTTTAGGTTCTTCTACGCTTTATTGGGGGGTTGCTGAATGGGCCTATTATTATCAAACGCCTGGATTAAATATCGCACCGCGTTCACAACAGGCACTCGAATTTAGCGTTCCCTACTCCTTCTTCCACTGGGGCATCAGCGCCTGGGCAACTTATACGCTGGCCTCATTAATCATGGCTTATCACTTTCATGTGCGGAAAAATAAAGGGCTGAGCCTTTCCGGCATTATTGCTGCTATTACCGGCGTTCGCCCGCAAGGCCCGTGGGGGAAACTGGTCGATTTGATGTTCCTGATCGCCACTGTCGGCGCACTGACCATTTCCCTTGTTGTCACCGCAGCAACCTTTACCCGTGGGCTTTCCGCGCTGACCGGTTTACCCGATAACTTTACCGTACAGGCATTTGTGATCCTGCTTTCCGGCGGCATTTTTTGCCTAAGCTCGTGGATTGGTATCAACAACGGTTTGCAACGTCTAAGCAAAATGGTTGGCTGGGGCGCGTTCCTGCTGCCATTACTGGTGCTGATTGTCGGCCCAACCGAATTTATTACCAACAGCATCATCAATGCCATCGGCCTGACCACGCAAAACTTCCTGCAAATGAGTTTATTCACCGATCCGCTTGGCGATGGTTCATTTACCCGCAACTGGACCGTTTTCTACTGGCTGTGGTGGATCTCATACACCCCTGGCGTAGCAATGTTTGTCACCCGAGTTTCGCGCGGTCGTAAGATTAAAGAAGTTATCTGGGGACTGATCCTCGGCAGCACCGTCGGTTGCTGGTTCTTCTTCGGCGTAATGGAAAGCTATGCCATTCACCAGTTTATCAATGGCGTAATCAACGTCCCACAGGTGCTGGAAACACTGGGCGGCGAGACAGCAGTGCAGCAAGTTCTGATGTCGTTGCCAGCCGGTAAATTGTTCCTCGCGGCCTATCTGGGCGTGATGATTATCTTCCTCGCCTCGCATATGGATGCGGTGGCTTACACCATGGCGGCGACCAGCACGCGTAATCTCCAGGAAGGTGACGATCCTGACCGTGGGCTGCGTCTGTTCTGGTGCGTAGTGATCACTCTGATCCCGCTTTCCATCTTGTTTACCGGTGCTTCGCTGGAAACAATGAAAACTACCGTCGTCCTCACTGCCCTTCCCTTCCTCGCCATTTTACTGGTGAAAGTCGGCGGATTTGTTCGCTGGCTGAAACAGGATTACGCCGACATTCCGGCTCATCAAGTTGAACATTATCTCCCGCAGACACCGGTTGAAGCCCTGGAAAAAACGCCAGTGCTCCCTGCGGGAACCGTATTCAAAGGCGACAACTGAGCGCCATCATCCTAACGATAAAGGTATCCCTATGAGCAATCTGAGCCCTGACTTTGTACTACCCGAAAATTTTTGCGCTAACCCGCAAGAGGCGTGGACCATTCCTGCCCGTTTTTATACCGATCAGAATGCCTTTGAACACGAAAAAGAGAACGTCTTCGCCAAAAGCTGGATTTGTGTCGCTCACAGCAGCGAACTGGCGAATGCCAATGATTACGTGACCCGTGAGATCATTGGTGAAAGCATCGTGCTGGTACGCGGTCGTGATAAGGTTTTGCGCGCGTTCTATAACGTTTGTCCGCACCGTGGTCATCAGTTATTGAGCGGCGAAGGGAAAGCGAAAAATGTAATTACCTGTCCGTATCACGCCTGGGCATTCAAACTCGATGGCAACCTGGCCCATGCGCGTAACTGCGAAAACGTCGCCAATTTCGATAGCGACAAAGCGCAACTGGTTCCAGTACGTCTGGAAGAATATGCCGGATTCGTCTTCATCAACATGGACCCCAACGCCACCAGCGTAGAAGATCAGTTACCCGGTCTGGGGGCGAAAGTGCTGGAAGCCTGCCCGGAAGTCCACAACCTGAAACTGGCGGCCCGCTTTACCACCCGCACGCCTGCCAACTGGAAGAACATTGTCGATAACTATCTCGAGTGCTATCACTGTGGTCCGGCGCATCCAGGTTTCTCCGACTCCGTTCAGGTTGATCGTTACTGGCACACCATGCACGGTAACTGGACGCTGCAGTACGGTTTCGCCAAACCGTCCGAACAGTCTTTCAAATTCGAAGAGGGCACGGATGCGGCATTCCATGGTTTCTGGCTGTGGCCGTGCACGATGCTGAACGTCACCCCGATCAAAGGCATGATGACGGTCATTTATGAATTCCCGGTGGATTCTGAAACCACCCTGCAAAACTACGATATTTACTTCACCAATAAAGAGTTAACTGACGAGCAAAAATCGTTGATTGAGTGGTATCGCGATGTGTTCCGCCCGGAAGATTTACGTCTGGTTGAAAGCGTACAGAAAGGGCTGAAATCGCGTGGCTACCGTGGTCAGGGGCGCATCATGGCCGACAGTAGCGGTAGTGGCATTTCCGAACATGGTATCGCCCATTTCCATAATCTGCTGGCGCAGGTGTTTAAGGACTAATGACATCGGCGGCGGTATTTTCCGCCGCTGGGCTGATTTTTGATGGAGTACAGCAATGTCAGACTATCAAATGTTTGAAGTACAGGTGAGTCAGGTTGACCCCCTTACCGAACAGGTGAAACGCTTCACGCTGGTGGCAACCGATGGCAAACCATTACCTGCGTTTACTGGAGGAAGTCACATCATTGTGCAGATGAGCGATGGTGATAACCAGTACAGCAATGCGTACTCACTGCTGAGTTCGCCACTCGATACGTCTCGTTATCAGATTGCCGTTCGGCTGGAAGAAAACTCGCGCGGTGGTTCGCGCTTTTTGCATCAGCAGGTGAAAGCAGGCGATCGGTTGACCATTTCGACGCCTAATAATCTGTTTGCGCTAATTCCCTCGGCCAGAAAGCATCTATTTATCGCGGGCGGTATTGGTATCACCCCTTTCCTGTCGCACATGGCAGAGTTGCAATACAGCGACGTCGACTGGCAGTTACATTACTGCTCGCGAAATCCAGAAAGTTGCGCATTTCGTGATGAGCTAGTCCAGCATCCGCAGGCCGAGAAAGTCCATTTGCATCATTCATCAACCGGAACACGACTGGAATTAGCGCGATTATTGGCGGATATCGAACCTGGCACACATGTTTATACCTGTGGCCCCGAGGCGCTAAATGAGGCGGTAAGAAGTGAAGCTGCGCGTCTGGACATCGCCACCGATACGCTGCACTTTGAGCAATTTGCTATCGAAGACAAAACCGGCGATGCATTTACGCTGGTGCTTGCCCGTTCCGGAAAAGAGTTTGTGGTGCCGGAAGAGATGACTATTTTGCAGGTTATTGAAAATAGTAAAGCAGCGAAAGTGGAATGTTTATGTCGTGAAGGGGTATGCGGAACCTGCGAAACGGCAATACTGGAAGGTGAAGCTGACCATCGGGATCAGTATTTTAGCGATGAAGAGCGTGCCAGCCAGCAAAGTATGTTGATCTGTTGTTCACGCGCGAAGGGTAAACGCCTGGTGTTGGATTTGTAGTTTGCCGAAGCCGGATGTGGCGCTGAGCGCGCCCAGTCCGGCTTCGGAAGATTTTACTGTGGATATTCCTGCAATAAATTGTGTAATGCTTCCGCCATCAGCTCACCACGCCAGCCGGAAATCAGCTCCGGCAAATTGTTCTGCGGTTTCAGTTTCCAGTGCCAGTTCAGCAGCTGGTTGATTTGCCGACGCGATGCCAGCAATTCGGCGCTGATCTTGTGTGTTTCGCTCACGTCAGTAATCAGCGACTTAATCGCTTTAAACGCTTTACGATAACCCGGCATGTCCATCAGGTTAAGCATCGGCTGCGGTAAGGCCTCTTCCGGCAATGTCTGCGCTTTTTCCACCAGCGCCAGCAGCGTTTTACCGTGAAAGCGGATTTCGCTACCGGATAAGCCCAGGCTATCCAGTTCGCCAAGACTTCCCGGCATATAACGTGCTACCGACCACAAATGCTCTTCACGCACAACAAAGTTCACTGCCAAATCGCGCTCCCGCGCCTTGCGCAGTCGCCAGTCGGCTAACAGTTGCAAACAGGCTAGCTGGCGTGTGCGTAACTGCCAGGCATTGGTGATATCACGCCAGGCATCTTCCGGTGCAACGACTTCCTGACGACGCATTTGCATCAGGCGGCATTCATCCAGCGCCGCAGGTAGCCAGCCGGAGGCCTCCGTTTCTACCATAAGCTTTGCGGTGATCGGTAACAGATACCAGACATCCGCCGCTGCGTATTCACACTGACGTTCAGTCAGCGGTCTGGCCAGCCAGTCGGTGCGCGATTCACTCTTGTCCAGCGTAACGCCGGAATACTCTTCCACCATGGAAGCAAAACCCCATGACATCGGGCGTCCGCAGAAGGCAGCAAGGATTTGCGTGTCAATCAGGGGTTGTGGTAATTCGCCAAAGACATTGAGGAACACTTCCAGATCTTCACTGCCCGCATGGAGAAATTTTGTGATGGACTGATCGCGCAGTATCGCTTTCAGCGGTGACCAGTCGGAGATCCCGAGAGGATCAATTAGCGCCAGATGCTCACCATCAAAAAGTTGAATTAGACCCAGTTGCGGGTAATAGGTGCGCGTACGAACAAATTCAGTATCCAGGGCTATCGCCGGAAAGGCACGGACGGCTTCACACAAAGAAGCCAGCGCATCGTCCGTGGTAATCATTTGGTAATTCAAATTGTATTCTCTTTAGTGGGCGTCAAAAAAAACGCCGGATTAACCGGCGTCTGACGACTGACTTAACGCTCAGGCTTTATTGTCCACTTTGCCGCGCGCTTCGTCACGTAATTCTCGTCGCAAAATTTTTCCGACGTTAGATTTCGGTAACTCATCACGAAACTCCACCAGCTTCGGTACTTTGTAGCCCGTGAGCTGACGGCGGCAAAAGGTCACCAGTGACTCTTCGGTAAGCGATGGATCTTTTTTCACTACGAAGATTTTCACCGCTTCACCACTGGAGCCGGAAGGTACGCCAACAGCTGCGACTTCCTGTACGCCAGGATGCTGCATGACGACATCTTCAATTTCGTTGGGATAGACATTAAAACCGGAAACCAGAATCATGTCTTTTTTACGATCGACAATGCGCAGGAATCCTTCTTCATCCATCACCGCGATATCGCCGGTGTGTAACCAGCCATTTTTGATGATTTCATCGGTAGCATCCGGACGCTGCCAGTAACCCAGCATCACCTGCGGTCCTTTGACACAAAGCTCACCCGGTTGACCCGGTGGTACTTCATTATCATCATCATCCACCAGTTTGGCTTCCGTCGACGGCACCGGCAAACCGATGCTACCACTATGATAATCAATATCATACGGGTTAACGCTGACCAGCGGCGCACACTCGGTCAGGCCATAACCTTCCAGCAGATACTGTCCGGTCAGTTTCACCCAACGTTCAGCCACCACTTGTTGAACAGGCATACCACCGCCTGCAGAAAGATGCAGACTGGAGAAATCCAGCTGCTGGAACTCTTTATTGTTCAGCAACGCATTGAACAAGGTGTTAACGCCGGTTATCGCGGTAAACGGATATTTCGCTAACTCTTTTACCAACCCCGGAATATCGCGCGGGTTAGTGATAAGCAGGTTCTGCCCACCCAGTTCAATAAACAGCAGGCAGTTAATGGTCAGAGCAAAAATGTGATACAGCGGCAGTGCCGTCACCACCAGCTCTTTGCCCGGATGCAACAGCGGCCCATAAGTCGCGTTAACTTGTTCCAGATTCGCCAGCATATTGCGGTGAGTCAGCATCGCGCCCTTCGCCACACCAGTGGTACCGCCGGTATATTGCAGGAAAGCTAAATCTTCTGGCACCAGTTCGGGTTTGACGTACTGCATCCGGTAGCCGTTATGCAGTGCGCTGCGAAATGAGATGGCATCTGGCAGATGGTATTTCGGCACCAGACGCTTGATGTATTTAACAACGAAGTTGACTACCGTGCCTTTTGCCGTGGATAGCTGATCGCCCATACGGGTCAGAATAACGTGCTGAACGGCGGTTTTATCAACCACTTTTTCCAGAGTGTGGGCAAAATTAGACACGATAACAATCGCTGATGCGCCGCTATCGTTAAGCTGATGCTCCAGCTCACGCGGGGTATACAACGGGTTAACGTTTACAACGATCATCCCGGCACGCAAAATGCCAAACAGCGCCACCGGATATTGCAATAAATTAGGCATCATCAACGCAACGCGATCGCCTTTCTTCAGTCCCAACCCTTGTTGCAAATAAGCGGCAAACGCGCGACTGCGTTCTTCCAGTTTGCGGAAGGTCATCACCTCCCCCATATTCACAAACGCGGGTTGATCGGCGTAGCGCGCGACCGACTGCTCAAACATATCTACCAGAGATTGATAACGGTCAGGGTTGATCTCCGTCGGAACGTCCGCGGGATAACGGTTAAGCCAAACCTTCTTCAATTCTTCACCTCTAAAATGCGTGTTCGTCGTCATCGCAACCCCAAATGATATACATGCTGTTAACATAATATTAACTCATCATACCAGCTTGATAATTACCCAACGAAAAGGTTGCGAAGCGCGTCACTATTTATTTTTATCTTTACCGTAAGAATGCAGAAACAGCGGACCAGCCGCTGTTTCTTTTTCTTTAAAAACAAGCAATTATTCAGTTACAACAGTTTGTACTCTCGCGGGGCCGGGATTATACCAGCCCCATCCACCGTAGCCATAGGGCCAGCCACGACCGCCATAAAACCATGGATCAATCGGCTGAGGCGGCATAATCACCTGCTGGGTTAAATGCCAACGTTTGTAACCCGTTACCTGCATCACCATAAATTTATAGGGCGTGTTGCCGATTTTGCCGTCAACCGCACCGGTGATTGGTCCAACTACCGTGACCAATTGTCCACGAAAATCTAGCGGATCCAGAAAACCGTTCACATCGGCATAAATGCGACCGCGAGAAGGTTCTCCCAGCGTCGGTCTGGCTCCACTGTCCAGCGGTACGGTGGCAATTTCCAGGCGGGTTTTCCCTTGCTGGTTTTGTACCGCAACCACTTTGCCGCCAAAGCGTGCCTCCTGACCAACGTACAGCTGCGGCGCACTCATTACCCGAACTAAATCTTGTTGCGGCGTGGGACTGTTGCCTTTAATGGCGTCCGGCACAGTGACACAACCGCTGAGCATTAGCGCAAACGTACCTGCCAGTATGCCTTTGATAACATTCTTTTGAACCGCCATGATGCGACTCCTTTTTTTCTCAGGGCATACTCTTAAGATTCATTCTTTGCCCGGAAGTTTCTTCCATGCGACGTTGTTACGTAAATAAACCGGTTCGGCATGTTCCACCGCCACCGTTTTACCCTCGGCAAACATCTGACAAGCAATCGGCAGCATATCTTCTGCAGCGGGCAGTAACACTTCGCCATCGCGCAGGGCCAAACCGCTCTCTTTACCGAGATCCGGCCAGGCTTGCCAGCCCGTCCCTACCGTCACCCATTCGCCGGAAAGCTGTTGCATCCGTTCATGAACGAGTTCAGGTTTGAGTACGGCTTCGGTTTCTTCACCGTGCCAGATACCATTTTCATCACGCTGATATTCGGCCCAGTAAACTTCGCCCATTCGCGCGTCAATGGCTGCCAGCACGCGGGTTGCGCCGTTTTTGCGCCACGCCCCTTGCGCCATCGTCATTAGCGTGGAGACGCCAATCATCGGTAATTCCGCGCCAAGCGCCAGCCCTTGCGCAATGCCAATACCAATGCGCACGCCGGTAAAGCTACCGGGGCCGCGCCCGTAAGCCAGAGCATTTATGTCCGTCAGGGAAGTTCCGCTGGTGGTCAGGATATCCTGCACCATCGGTAAGATTCGTTGAGTATGTTCACGAGGGCAAAGCTCAAAATGAGCGTTGACAGTGCCGTCGTTCCACAGGGCGACAGAGCAGGCCTCTGTCGCGGTATCGATAGCCAGAATTCGCATGGGTCTTCGTGCTTAGATCAATAAAAAGGCGCGCATCATACCATACTCCATCACAAATTACCTGGAGGATGGTATCGCAAGGAAACGAACCGCACGGGCAATGTCACGGGTGCGCGGCGCTGGCGGCAGACTGGCGAGAAACGTCGCGCCGTAAGGGCGCATCACCAGCCGATTGTCGCAAATCACCAAAACCCCTCGATCGTCGGCGTCGCGAATCAGTCGCCCTACTCCCTGCTTGAGAGTAATGACCGCATCCGGCAGTTGTACTTCATCGAACGGGTCACCACCGCGCAAACGGCAATCTTCCATGCGCGCTTTTAACAACGGGTCATCCGGGGAGGTAAACGGCAACTTGTCGATAATCACCAGTGACAATGTATCGCCACGCACGTCCACCCCCTCCCAGAAACTGCTGGTCGCCACAAGCAGCGCGTTACCGGCGCTGACAAACTGCTGTAGCAGTTGGCCTTTGCTGGTTTCCCCCTGCAACAACACGGGAAGCGTCATGGTAGCGCGGAACTGCTCGGCCAGATCGCGCATCATGGCGTGCGAGGTACAAAGCATAAAACAACGACCGTTGTTAGCTTCGATGATCGGTCGCAACATTGCCGCCAGTTGCCGTGCGGAGCCCGGTTGATTGGTTTGCGGCAGGTTGCGCGGCACACAGAGTAACGCCTGGTGGCTGTAATCAAAC
The DNA here is from genome assembly GCF_002965245.1 of Escherichia sp. MOD1-EC6021. Lineage (NCBI taxonomy): Bacteria > Pseudomonadati > Pseudomonadota > Gammaproteobacteria > Enterobacterales > Enterobacteriaceae > Escherichia > Escherichia sp. MOD1-EC6021. The sequence goes on from NZ_PTRU01000002.1 coordinate 231,545, forward strand.
GGGCTGGGTAACAGCAACGACTCTGCCTGTTCAATGCCAAGCCGCGAGGTAAAATGATGCAGATCGTCATTCACCGACAGCGTTGCTGAGGTAAAGATCCAGCTACCTGGTTTTTGCGCCATTAATTCTTTGAATTTATCCGCCACGCTAAGCGGCGTGAGTGCCAGAGTAAAATGGCGCGAAGTGCATTCGTACCAGTAGCTGTAGCCCGGCTGATTGATCTCTTTTAGCCGTTTCAGCCGCGTACGATACAACGTGGCGCGCTCAAATGCCGCATCCAGCAAGACGGAACGCCCCAGCGACAGTTTCGCCACGTCATAACAAAGTTCCAGGGTGTCATCGAGCAGTAAAAATGCTCGCTGAATTTGCGGATTAGCTAACAGTTCGCGCAGGTTGCCACGATAACCTGGCTCACCTAATTGCAGGCGAAAATCCTGCGCGCTCTGGGCAAGGCGGTCGGCGCACTTTTGTAACTGCTGGGTGTCTTTTAATTCGGTGCGGTAGGCGATGGTGATGTCTTTTGCCAGGTCGAGCAGTTGTCGACTGGAGAGTGACTGACCAAAATACTGGCTGGCAATGTCAGGCAGTTGGTGGGCTTCGTCGAAGATCATCACGTCAGCTTCCGGGATCAGTTCGCCAAATCCACTCTCTTTCACCACCATATCCGCCAGAAAGAGATGATGGTTTACCACCACCACATCGGCGTCCATCGCTTTTTTGCGTGCTTTGACCACAAAGCAATCTTTATACATCGGGCAGTCGCTGCCAAGGCAGTTGTCGTTGGTGCTGGTGACCAGCGGCCACGCCTGTGAATCTTCCGCCACGCTGACGCAGGTGCTGATATCACCATCGACTGTTTGATTAGACCAGGAGCGCAGCAGGATCACATCGCTTAAAATTTGTACCGGTAGATCGCCACCCGCCAGCGCCTGCTGTTCGAGACGTTCGAGGCAGAGGTAGTTAGAGCGCCCTTTCAGCAACGCCACGTTGCCCGTATATTTCAACGCCTTTGAAACCGTTGGCAAATCGCGGCTGTAGAGCTGATCCTGCAACGCTTTTGAACCGGTCGAGATAATGACTTTCTTTTTCGCCCGCAGCGCAGGGGCCAGGTAAGCGTAGGTTTTGCCCGTACCGGTTCCGGCCTCCACCACCAGCGGCTGGCTTTTATCTATCGCCCCGGCGACGGCTACCGCCATCTGACGCTGTGGTTCTCGCGGCTTAAAGCCTGGTATCGCTTTCGCCAGCTGACCGTCTGGTGCAAAATCGTCCGTCACACTACCCCCTGTTGATTTGAACAGGGATTATGTCAGGATGAGGGCGCTTTCGCCAGTTGAAGTGGTGACGGCGACCTCACATTGTGGCAGTCTTTGCAGCACGAAAATGGAAGGATAATGAGGACAAAATGATGACTATCGTTCGTATCGATGCTGAAGCCCGCTGGTCTGATGTAGTAATCCACAACAACACGCTCTACTACACTGGTGTACCGGAAAACCTCGACGCCAATGCCTTTGAGCAAACCGCCAACACGCTGGCGCAGATTGACGCCGTGCTGGAAAAACAGGGCAGCAATAAATCGAGCATTCTGGATGCCACCATTTTCCTGGCTGATAAAAACGACTTCGCGGCGATGAATAAAGCGTGGGATGCCTGGGTTGTCGCGGGTCATGCGCCGGTGCGCTGCACGGTACAAGCGGGTTTGATGAACCCGAAGTATAAAGTTGAAATTAAGATTGTGGCTGCGGTGTAAGCTTTATCGAAGCAAAATAAGTCAGACGATAATTTATCGATAATACTGGTCGGTTTTACATAAATCGACCAGAGATTAAGATATTACTGTTGATGCTCCTGCTAATTCATTATTTATTTTTATAATTTCAATTTTAGCTATAAAACTAACTATATAAATAAACATAACAATGCCGTTGTGTTCGCCCTTCGATTAGCATCTCTGGTTTTCTTTCTTAGCTGAACATCTGGTTATAGCGTGAGAACTGACCGTTAATTTTCTCCCTCTTACTGGATAACACACCATGAGCTGCTACCTTTGAAACACCTGAATGTCAACAGGTTAACTCGTGCCATATCGTTATAATCCCTTTGATATTAGATGCAAATTAAGGTCATATATAGCCTTATCGATAACATGGTTAATTTTAAGGATAAGAATATGCCTGCTGTAATAGATAAAGCCCTGGATTTCATTGGTGCCATGGATGTATCAGCGCCAACACCAAGTTCGATGAATGAAAGCACGGCGAAGGGAATCTTTAAATATTTGAAAGAACTGGGAGTACCCGCGAGTGCCGCTGATATTACGGCGCGAGCTGACCAGGAAGGCTGGAACCCTGGGTTCACGGAAAAAATGGTTGGATGGGCAAAAAAAATGGAGTCTGGTGAACGCTCTGTGATTAAAAATCCTGAATACTTTTCAACATATATGCAGGAAGAACTAAAAGCACTGGTCTGAGTTAAATTTACATCAGCATAAATGGGGCAGGACGCTTTTAACCACATATAAAAAGCGTCCTTTTTCTCACAATCAAATAATCATCGGCTTCTATAACGAAATCAATACGGATTAGAGTCTTACTCGTCTTCATCCTCAAAACGCGCCACAATTCGTTCGCCAGAGTGGTTGGCACGCAGCTCTTCGGCCACCAACGCGATTGCCTGGCCGCTGCTCATCCCTTGTGCCATCAGTTCCTGGATCCGCTCGACGGCTTTTTGCTGCTGTTCATGGGTGAGTGAAGGTAAACCTGCAAACATTGTTAACTCCTGCTAAATTGTTGGCGCTAATTATTTCATGCTACCCGGCACTTAGCCAGTAGAGTCAGGACTGATGAAGACGTTATCTCCCGCTGTGATTACTTTACCCTGGCGTCAGGACGCCGCTGAATTTTATTTCTCCCGCTTAAGCCACCTGCCGTGGGCGATGCTTTTACACTCCGGCTATGCCGATCATCCATATAGCCGCTTTGATATTGTGGTCGCCGAGCCGATTTGTACTTTGACTACTTTCGCTAAAGAAACCGTTGTTAGTGAAAGCGAAAAACGCACAACGACCACTGATGACCCGCTACAGGTGCTCCAGCAGGTGCTGGATCGCGCAGACATTCGCCCAGCGCATAACGAAGATTTGCCATTTCAGGGCGGCGCGCTGGGGTTGTTTGGCTACGATCTGGGCCGCCGTTTTGAGTCACTGCCAGAAATTGCGCAGCAAGATATCGTTCTGCCGGATATGGCTGTGGGTATCTACGACTGGGCGCTCATTGTCGACCACCAGCGTCAAACAGTTTCTTTGCTGAGTCATAATGATGTCAATGCCCGTCGGGCCTGGCTGGAAAGCCAGCAATTCTCGCCGCAGGAAGATTTCACGCTCACTTCCGACTGGCAATCCAATATGACCCGCGAGCTGTACGGCGAAAAATTTCGCCAGGTACAGGAATATCTGCACAGCGGTGATTGCTATCAGGTGAATCTCGCCCAGCGTTTCCATGCGACCTATTCTGGCGATGAATGGCAGGCATTCCTTCAGCTTAATCAGGCCAACCGCGCGCCATTTAGCGCTTTTTTACGTCTTGAACAGGGCGCGATTTTAAGCCTTTCGCCAGAGCGGTTTATTCTTTGTGATAATAGTGAAATCCAGACCCGCCCGATTAAAGGCACGCTACCACGCCTGCCCGATCCTCAGGAAGATAGCAAACAAGCAGAAAAACTGGCGAACTCAGCGAAAGATCGTGCCGAAAATCTGATGATTGTCGATTTAATGCGTAATGATATCGGTCGTGTTGCCGTAGCAGGTTCGGTAAAAGTACCAGAGCTGTTCGTGGTGGAACCCTTCCCTGCCGTGCATCATCTGGTCAGCACCATAACGGCGCAACTACCAGAACAGTTACACACCAGCGATCTGCTGCGCGCAGCTTTTCCTGGTGGCTCAATAACTGGAGCACCGAAAGTACGGGCTATGGAAATTATCGACGAACTGGAACCGCAGCGACGCAATGCCTGGTGCGGCAGCATTGGCTATTTGAGCTTTTGCGGCAACATGGATACCAGCATTACTATCCGCACGCTGACTGCCATTAACGGACAAATATACTGCTCTGCGGGCGGTGGAATTGTCGCCGATAGCCAGGAAGAAGCGGAATATCAGGAAACTTTTGATAAAGTTAATAAGATATTACGCCAACTGGAGAAGTAAGACGTGGAATACCGTAGCCTGACGCTTGATGATTTTTTATCGCGTTTTCAACTTTTGCGCCCGCAAATTAACCGGGAAACCCTAAATCATCGTCAGGCTGCCGTGTTAATCCCCATCGTCCGCCGACCGCAACCGGGGTTGTTGCTGACTCAGCGTTCGATTCATCTGCGTAAACACGCCGGACAAGTGGCATTCCCTGGAGGTGCAGTCGATGACACGGACACATCAGTTATCGCCGCCGCGCTGCGCGAAGCTGAAGAAGAGGTCGCTATACCGCCTTCCGCCGTTGAAGTTATCGGCGTGCTGCCGCCCGTCGATAGCGTAACTGGCTACCAGGTAACCCCGGTGGTCGGCATTATCCCGCCCGATCTACCGTATCGCGCCAGTGAAGATGAAGTCTCCGCTGTGTTTGAAATGCCCCTCGCCCAGGCGCTGCATTTAGGCCGTTATCACCCGTTAGATATCTACCGCCGTGGCGATTCACATCGGGTATGGCTGTCCTGGTATGAACAGTATTTTGTATGGGGAATGACCGCAGGCATAATTCGTGAGCTGGCGCTGCAAATTGGTGTGAAACCCTGACTATACTTATCTTTACATCTACAAAACACTACTTGAGACAATCATCGCAATATTAGTTAAATCGCGGTTTTTGATTAGTTTAATTCATGTGAATAGTTAAGCCAGTCGCCGCGTTCCCTCTTACACTATGCGCTGTTATTCGTTCGTTACTGGAAGTCCAGTCACCTTGTCAGGAGTATTATCGTGATTAGTCTATTCGACATGTTTAAGGTGGGGATTGGTCCCTCATCTTCCCATACCGTAGGGCCTATGAAGGCGGGTAAACAGTTCGTCGATGATCTGGTCGAAAAAGGCTTACTGGATAGCGTTACTCGCGTTGCCGTGGACGTTTATGGTTCACTGTCGCTGACGGGTAAAGGCCACCACACCGATATCGCCATTATTATGGGTCTTGCAGGTAACGAACCTGCCACCGTGGATATCGACAGTATTCCCGGTTTTATTCGCGACGTAGAAGAGCGCGAACGTCTGCTGCTGGCACAGGGACGGCATGAAGTGGATTTCCCGCGCGACAACGGGATGCGTTTTCATAACGGCAACCTGCCGCTGCATGAAAACGGTATGCAAATCCACGCCTATAACGGCGATGAAGTCGTCTACAGCAAAACTTATTATTCCATCGGCGGCGGTTTTATCGTCGATGAAGAACACTTTGGTCAGGATGCCGCCAACGAAGTGAGCGTGCCGTATCCGTTCAAATCTGCCACCGAACTGCTCGCGTACTGTAATGAAACCGGCTATTCGCTGTCTGGTCTCGCTATGCAGAACGAACTGGCGCTGCACAGCAAGAAAGAGATCGACGAGTATTTCGCGCATGTCTGGCAAACCATGCAGGCATGTATCGATCGCGGGATGAACACCGAAGGCGTACTGCCAGGCCCGCTGCGCGTGCCGCGTCGTGCGTCGGCCTTGCGCCGGATGCTGGTTTCCAGCGATAAACTGTCTAACGATCCGATGAATGTCATTGACTGGGTAAACATGTTTGCGCTGGCAGTTAACGAAGAAAACGCCGCCGGTGGTCGTGTGGTAACTGCGCCAACCAACGGTGCTTGTGGCATTGTTCCGGCAGTGCTGGCTTATTATGACCACTTTATTGAATCGGTTAGCCCGGACATCTATACCCGTTACTTTATGGCTGCGGGCGCGATTGGTGCACTGTATAAAATGAACGCCTCTATTTCCGGTGCGGAAGTCGGTTGCCAGGGCGAAGTGGGTGTTGCCTGTTCAATGGCTGCTGCGGGCCTTGCCGAGCTGTTGGGCGGTAGCCCGGAACAGGTTTGTGTGGCAGCGGAAATTGGCATGGAGCACAACCTCGGTCTGACCTGTGACCCTGTTGCAGGGCAAGTTCAGGTGCCGTGCATTGAACGTAACGCCATTGCGTCAGTCAAGGCGATTAACGCCGCGCGGATGGCCCTGCGTCGCACCAGTGCGCCGCGCGTCTCGCTGGATAAAGTCATCGAAACGATGTACGAAACCGGTAAAGACATGAACGCCAAGTACCGCGAAACGTCTCGTGGTGGTCTGGCAATTAAAGTCCAGTGTGACTAATACTTTATCCTCGCCCATCTGCAACGGATGGGCGAATTTATCCCTGCTTTCTCGTCTGCTGTAATTTTCCCCACTACACTTCCACTGTTGCGTCAGGCGTTTGTCGCCATACGCTTACAGGGTGGCCCGCATGCAAAAAGCACAACGGATCATTAAAACCTATCGCCGTAATCGAATGATTGTTTGTACGATTTGCGCACTCGTTACGCTCGCTTCGACCCTGAGCGTGCGATTTATTTCACAGCGTAACTTAAATCAACAACGGGTAGTACAATTCGCCAATCACGCTGTAGAGGAATTAGATAAAGTACTGCTTCCCCTACAGGCAGGTAGCGAAGTCTTACTTCCGCTAATTGGTCTGCCCTGCTCTGTCGCCCATTTGCCATTACGTAAACAGGCGGCAAAACTCCAAACTGTGCGATCCATTGGCCTGGTGCAAGACGGCACACTTTATTGCTCCAGCATTTTTGGTTATCGCAATGTGCCCGTCGTGGACATTCTGGCTGAACTTCCTGCACCGCAACCACTTTTACGACTGACGACCGACCATGCCCTGATTAAAGGCAGTCCGGTTTTGATTCAATGGACGCCTGCAGCGGGCAGTAGCAATGCTGGGGTCATGGAGATGATCAACATCGACTTACTGGCGGCAATGCTGCTTGAGCCACAACTGCCGCAAATCAGTAGCGCCAGCCTGACGGTGGACGATCGGCATTTGCTCTATGGTAATGGGCTGGTAGATTCCCTTCCGCAACCTGAAGACAATGAAAACTATCATGTTTCTTCGCAACGCTTTCCTTTTACCATTAACGTTAATGGTCCGGGGGCTACGGCGCTGGCATGGCACTATCTTCCAACACAATTACCGCTGGCGGTGCTGCTAAGTTTACTTGTGGGCTATATCGCCTGGCTGGCGACCGCTTACCGGATGAGTTTTTCCCGTGAAATCAATCTGGGCCTGGCGCAACATGAGTTCGAATTGTTCTGCCAGCCTTTGCTTAATGCGCGCAGCCAGCAATGTATTGGTGTAGAGATTTTGCTGCGCTGGAACAATCCACGTCAGGGCTGGATTTCACCGGATGTGTTTATTCCTATCGCGGAAGAACATCATTTAATTGTGCCACTGACCCGCTATGTGATGGCAGAAACCATCCGTCAGCGGCATGTTTTCCCAATGAGTAGTCAGTTTCATGTTGGCATTAACGTCGCACCCAGCCATTTTCGCCGTGGTGTGCTGATAAAAGATCTCAATCAGTACTGGTTTAGCGCTCACCCGATTCAGCAACTGATCCTCGAAATCACCGAACGCGATGCCTTACTGGATGTTGATTATCGGATTGCCCGCGAGCTGCATCGTAAAAACGTCAAACTGGCGATTGATGACTTCGGCACCGGCAACAGTTCATTTTCCTGGCTTGAAACATTACGTCCTGACGTGCTGAAAATTGATAAGTCATTTACCGCAGCTATAGGTTCTGACGCGGTTAACTCGACGGTGACCGATATCATCATCGCACTGGGGCAAAGACTGAATATTGAACTGGTGGCGGAGGGTGTGGAAACACAAGAACAGGCGAAGTATTTGCGCCGTCATGGCGTGCATATTTTGCAAGGGTATTTGTACGCACAGCCGATGCCGCTACGTGATTTTCCCAAATGGCTGGCGGGCAGCCAACCGCCGCCCGCCCGGCATAATGGACATATCACGCCCGTTATGCCGTTACGTTAACGCTTACTCATCTTCATCGTGCGCCGGTTGCTCTTTAACAATGCGAACCAGATCAACACGATAATCATTGGCTTCAATGATGGTAATATGCAGTGGCCCTACATCAATCACATCGCCCACACGGGGAATGTGACCATTTGCCGAGATCACGAGGCCTGCGACCGTCGCGATATCATCGTCATCGGCAAGGTGCTCAACATCAAGCGCCTGCTGCAAGGCATGCAAATCTGTACCGCCTTTTACCAGCCAGCCGTCACCATCGGTAATGATTTCCGGCGTTTCGTCAGCGTCCGGGAATTCACCCGCAATGGCTTCCAGCACATCCAGCGGCGTGACCAGGCCTTGTACCACACCAAACTCGTTGGTCACGATAACAAAGCTCCCGCGAGCACGACGCAGCACGCCCAGTAGGTTGATCGGGTCAAGGGTTTCAGGGACGATAATCGCCGGAGACGCCGAAGCAATCGCCGCCACATCAACACCTTCTTCGAGCGCCACCAGCAGTTCTTTAGCACGTACGATACCGATGATTTCATCCAGTTCACCGCGACATACCGGGAACAGACTGTGCGGTGAGGAGAGCAGCTGCTCACGGATTTCATCCACCCCGAGATTAGCGTCAACCCAGCTTATTTCACCGCGCGGCGTCATGATCCCGCGCAGAGAACGCGACGCCAGCGTCAATACACCGTTAATCATGTAACGTTCTTCTTCGGCAAACGCACCTTCCGGTACCGGGATAGGCATCGGGTTATCGGCATCGTGCTGAACATTGGCCTGACGTTTCCCCCCCATCAAACGCAGGATGGCATCGGCAGTACGCGCACGCAGCGGCAAAGTCGACTGGTGACGAATAAAGTTGCGACGCGCAATCTGGTTAAACACTTCGATGATGATCGAGAAGCCAATCGCGGCATACAGGTAACCTTTCGGAATGTGGAAACCGAAACCTTCTGCCACCAGACTCAGACCAATCATTAACAGGAAGCTCAGACAGAGCACCACTACCGTTGGATGCTGATTAACAAATCGCGTCAGCGGTTTCGATGCCAGCAGCATAACCGCCATCGCAATCACCACCGCAGCCATCATCACCGGTAGATGGTTAACCATCCCTACAGCAGTAATCACCGCATCCAACGAGAAGACGGCGTCAAGGATGACGATCTGTGTGACGACCACCCAGAAACTGGCGTAGCCTTTACCGTGGCCGGAATCATGATCGCGGTTTTCCAGCCGTTCATGCAGTTCGGTTGTTGCTTTGAACAGCAAGAATATCCCCCCGAACAACATAATCAGGTCGCGTCCGGAGAAGGAGAAATCCATGACGGTAAAGAGCGGTTTGGTCAGCGTGACCATCCATGAAATCAGCGACAGCAGCCCCAGACGCATAATCAGCGCCAGTGATAATCCCAGCAAACGCGCTTTATCGCGTTGTTTTGGCGGCAGTTTGTCAGCAAGAATGGCGATGAAGACCAGGTTATCGATACCCAGCACAATTTCGAGAACAACAAGCGTGAGTAGCCCCGCCCAAATTGAGGGGTCCATTAAGAATTCCATGACAAGCTCCTGCTTAAGGAATAGCTATTCGGCGCCAGAAATAATGCAGGCGTAACGACAAAAGGCAAACGAAAGGTGCGGCATAAAGTGCCAGAAAAGCAGGCGTTAAAAGGCCTGATGCTGAAATGACGTCGGTGACGATCCATACTGCGGGCTACTGCCCTATACTCCATGGTTGTTAAACGGGAGTTAAACATATCAGAGACACATCTGATTTGGCAAAGATTTACCTTCCTTTGCAAACGAATGTGACAAGGATATTTTACCTTTCGAAATTTCTGCTAATCGAAAGTTAAATTACGGATCTTCATCACATAAAATAATTTTTTCGATATCTAAAATAAATCGCGAAACGCAGGGGTTTTTGGTTGTAGCCCTTATCTGAATCGATTCGATTGTGGACGACGATTCAAAAATACATCTGGCACGTTGAGGTGTTAACGATAATAAAGGAGGTAGCAAGTGACCATTGCTATTGTTATAGGCACACATGGTTGGGCTGCAGAGCAGTTGCTTAAAACGGCAGAAATGCTGTTAGGCGAGCAGGAAAACGTCGGCTGGATCGATTTCGTTCCAGGTGAAAATGCCGAAACGCTGATTGAAAAGTACAACGCTCAGTTGGCAAAACTCGACACCACTAAAGGCGTGCTGTTTCTCGTTGATACATGGGGAGGCAGCCCGTTCAATGCTGCCAGCCGCATTGTCGTCGACAAAGAGCATTATGAAGTCATTGCAGGCGTTAACATTCCAATGCTCGTGGAAACGTTAATGGCCCGTGATGATGACCCAAGCTTTGATGAACTGGTGGCTCTGGCAGTAGAAACAGGCCGTGAAGGCGTGAAAGCACTGAAAGCCAAACCGGTTGAAAAAGCCGCGCCAGCACCCGTTGCCGCAGCACCAAAAGCGGCTCCAACTCCGGCAAAACCAATGGGACCAAACGACTACATGGTTATTGGCCTTGCGCGTATCGACGACCGTCTGATTCACGGTCAGGTCGCCACCCGTTGGACCAAAGAAACCAATGTCTCCCGTATTATTGTTGTTAGTGATGAAGTGGCTGCGGATACCGTTCGTAAGACACTGCTCACCCAGGTTGCACCTCCGGGCGTAACAGCACACGTAGTTGATGTTGCCAAAATGATTCGCGTCTACAACAACCCGAAATATGCTGGCGAACGCGTAATGCTGTTATTTACCAACCCAACAGATGTTGAGCGTCTCGTTGAAGGCGGCGTGAAAATCACCTCTGTTAACGTCGGTGGTATGGCATTCCGTCAGGGTAAAACCCAGGTGAATAACGCGGTTTCGGTTGATGAAAAAGATATCGAGGCGTTCAAGAAACTGAATGCGCGCGGTATTGAGCTGGAAGTCCGTAAGGTTTCCACCGATCCGAAACTGAAAATGATGGATCTGATCAGCAAAATCGATAAGTAACGTATTGTGTTGATTATCACTCAGTTTTCACACTTAAGTCTTACGTAAACAGGAGAAGTACAATGGAGATTACCACTCTTCAAATTGTGCTGGTATTTATCGTAGCCTGTATCGCAGGTATGGGATCAATCCTCGATGAATTTCAGTTTCACCGTCCGCTAATCGCGTGTACCCTGGTGGGTATCGTTCTTGGCGATATGAAAACCGGTATTATTATCGGTGGTACGCTGGAAATGATCGCGCTGGGCTGGATGAACATCGGTGCTGCCGTTGCGCCTGACGCCGCTCTGGCTTCTATCATTTCTACCATTCTGGTTATCGCAGGTCATCAGAGCATTGGTGCGGGTATCGCACTGGCAATCCCTCTGGCTGCTGCAGGTCAGGTACTGACCATCATCGTTCGTACTATTACCGTTGCTTTCCAGCACGCTGCGGATAAGGCTGCTGATAACGGCAACCTGACAGCGATTTCCTGGATCCACGTTTCTTCTCTGTTCCTGCAAGCAATGCGTGTGGCTATTCCGGCCGTCATCGTTGCGCTGTCTGTTGGTACCAGCGAAGTCCAGAACATGCTGAATGCGATTCCGGAAGTGGTGACCAATGGTCTGAATATCGCCGGTGGCATGATCGTGGTGGTTGGTTATGCGATGGTTATCAACATGATGCGTGCTGGCTACCTGATGCCGTTCTTCTACCTCGGCTTCGTAACCGCAGCATTCACCAACTTTAACCTGGTTGCTCTGGGTGTGATTGGTACTGTTATGGCAGTGCTCTACATCCAACTTAGCCCGAAATACAACCGCGTAGCCGGTGCGCCTGCTCAGGCCGCTGGTAACAACGATCTCGATAACGAACTGGACTAACAGGTGAGCGAAATGGTTGATACAACTCAAACTACCACCGAGAAAAAACTCACTCAAAGTGATATTCGTGGCGTCTTCCTGCGTTCTAACCTCTTCCAGGGTTCATGGAACTTCGAACGTATGCAGGCACTGGGTTTCTGCTTCTCTATGGTACCGGCAATTCGTCGCCTCTACCCTGAGAACAACGAAGCTCGTAAACAAGCTATTCGCCGTCACCTGGAGTTCTTTAACACCCAGCCGTTCGTGGCTGCGCCGATTCTCGGCGTAACCCTGGCGCTGGAAGAACAGCGTGCTAATGGCGCAGAGATCGATGACGGTGCTATCAACGGTATCAAAGTCGGTTTGATGGGGCCGCTGGCTGGTGTAGGCGACCCGATCTTCTGGGGAACCGTACGTCCGGTATTTGCAGCACTGGGTGCCGGTATCGCAATGAGCGGCAGCCTGTTAGGTCCGCTGCTGTTCTTCATCTTGTTTAACCTGGTGCGTCTGGCAACCCGTTACTACGGCGTAGCGTATGGTTACTCCAAAGGTATCGATATCGTTAAAGATATGGGTGGCGGCTTCCTGCAAAAACTGACGGAAGGGGCGTCTATTCTCGGCCTGTTTGTCATGGGGGCATTGGTTAACAAGTGGACACATGTCAACATCCCGCTGGTTGTCTCTCGCATTACTGACCAGACGGGCAAAGAACACGTTACCACTGTCCAGACTATTCTTGACCAGTTAATGCCGGGCCTGGTACCACTGCTGCTGACCTTTGCTTGTATGTGGCTGCTGCGCAAAAAAGTTAATCCGCTGTGGATCATCGTTGGCTTCTTCGTCATCGGTATCGCTGGTTACGCTTGCGGCCTGCTGGGACTGTAAGATTGTTGTACACTACCGGGGCCTTTTGGCCCCGTTTTTTTATCTGGAGGATTAATGACAATCACGGACCTGGTACTGATTCTTTTCATCGCCGCACTCCTGACCTTCGCGATCTACGATCAGTTCATCATGCCCCGCCGCAACGGCCCCACCCTGCTGGCAATTCCTTTGCTCCGACGTGGCCGCATCGACAGCGTTATCTTCGTAGGACTGATTGTCATTCTTATCTATAACAACGTCACGAATCATGGCGCGCAAATAACGACATGGTTATTAAGTGCACTGGCTCTAATGGGGTTTTATATTTTCTGGATCCGCGTTCCGAAGATCATCTTTAAACAAAAAGGTTTTTTCTTCGCCAATGTCTGGATTGAATATAGTCGAATTAAAGCGATGAACTTGTCTGAAGATGGCGTGTTAGTGATGCAATTAGAACAGCGCCGGCTGTTAATCCGCGTTCGAAATATCGACGACCTGGAGAAAATTTATAAACTTCTTGTTTCCACTCAATAAGTTATGAATTTAGCCAAAGCTATGCTTGCTGTATTTTAAATAATCAGACATAGCTTAGGCTATATTATCCCATCCCTTATTTGTTATTTATTTTAACGTTTCATTGATATATAAATCTAAATGAAAATCGTTATCAATTAACTGCTGAAATAATATATCCCAACAGTTGTTTTATATTCTAAAAATATGTTAATGTTGCGCCCTCATTTGGGGAGTAGCCGATTTCCAGATTCCGGAAATGTACGTGTCAACATACTCGTTGCAAAACGTGGCACGTACGGACTGAACACTTTCAGTCAGGCGAGACCATATGCACATCAATCGCTATGCCTGCATGAACGCGAAAATCATCGCGGTTTGTTGTTCATGTATGCATGTTTGCTGGGGGCGATGATGTGTTTTATGGATACCCCGGTCAGGACGTTGTCATGAATATCACTGCTACTGTTCTTCTTGCGTTTGGTATGTCGATGGATGCATTTGCTGCATCAATCGGTAAAGGTGCCACCCTCCATAAACCGAAATTTTCTGAAGCTTTGCGAACTGGCCTTATTTTTGGTGCCGTCGAAACCCTGACGCCGCTGATCGGCTGGGGAATGGGCATGTTAGCCAGCCGGTTTGTCCTTGAATGGAACCACTGGATTGCGTTTGTGCTGCTGATATTCCTCGGCGGGCGAATGATTATTGAGGGTTTTCGTGGCGCAGATGATGAAGATGAAGAACCGCGCCGTCGACACGGTTTCTGGCTACTGGTAACCACCGCGATTGCCACCAGCCTGGATGCCATGGCTGTGGGTGTTGGTCTCGCCTTCCTGCAGGTCAACATTATCGCGACCGCATTGGCCATTGGTTGTGCAACCTTGATTATGTCGACATTAGGGATGATGGTTGGTCGCTTTATCGGCTCAATTATTGGGAAAAAAGCGGAAATTCTCGGTGGGCTGGTACTGATCGGCATCGGCGTCCAGATCCTCTGGACGCACTTCCACGGTTAATAAGAACGCTGCCAGAGGTGAATATTAAAGTCCGTCTGGCAGTCGAACACTTCTTTTGCTGCCAGTGTTTGCCAGACTTCTGACTTCGCACGCCAGGCAAACGGCGTCATCTGCAATAATGCGACGGCTTCGTCACCGCGAAGACGCATCGGATAACACAACTCATCACTCTGCTGTAATGTAAAACCTTCCAGTTGTTCTGCATGTGGTGCATGAAGATGTACTTCATTGTAAATCAGCCCCTTCAGCTCCATCAAATGTCGCGGTCCCGGCGTGGCAGTAATGACCCAACCGCCAGGCTTCACTACTCGCGCTATTTCTTCTGCTTTACACGGCGCGTAAATACGTATTATGGCGTCCATACTGGTATCGGAAAACGGCAAACGGTGGCTGGAAGCAACACAAAAAGTGACCTGCGGATAGCGTTTCGCCGCCGCTTTTATCGCAACCTTCGAGACATCCAGACCAAACGTGGTGATTTCGGGCAACGCATCGGCAAATGCGTGTGTGTAATACCCTTCACCACAGCCGATATCCAGCACCGCCGTGGCCGTTTCATCAAGCTGTTCCCGCAGTTGGGCAACAATTGCATCACGCAGCGGCTGATAATGTCCGGCATCTAAGAATGCGCGTCGTGCTTGCATCATTTCCGCGCTGTCGCCCGGATCACGAGATCGTTTATGCTGAACAGGCAACAGGTTGACATACCCTTCTTTCGCCATATCAAACTGATGTCGCTGGGGACAGATATAGCTGTTTTTTTCACGCGAGAGAGGCTGATGGCAAAGTGGACAGGAAAACGACATGACAACTCCGGCAGGATACTAAAGTCCGCAAGTGTAACGCGAATCACGCGGCGGGCAAATATCCGAATGCCAGGAGCGAAGATAAAGCAAAGTAAAAAGCCTCGCATTCGACGAGGCTTTATAGCGAGATTGAAGTGTCTTCACACTTCAGATCAGTGGATTCGATCAGATAGCTGTTACGTTAACAGCTGCCGGACCTTTCTGGCCGTCCTGAATTTCGAACTCAACGTTCTGACCTTCAGCCAGAGTTTTGAAGCCATTACCCTGGATAGCGGAGAAGTGTACGAACACGTCTTTGCTGCCATCAGCCGGAGTGATGAAGCCAAAACCTTTAGACTCGTTGAACCACTTAACCTGACCTTTAATCTTTGCCATTTGAAAAATTCCTTAGATTGTTTTCTTCGCCCGCAGGCATAACATAGATAAAACTGACACATTACTGCATGAGGCACCAATATAAGGCTCGGCAGAGAAGCGGTATTCAACGTCAACGTGTTTACTCAGGACTTCTTTACTGAAAATGCCACACATAAACAGAACTGTACCTCGTTTAACCCGAAATCTGTTATCACATACAACGTTAATTATGGCAAGCCATTTTTAAACATGTCTCGATCAGACGCACAAATCTCGATACGTCTTCCACTTTTTTTGCACACTTATGCAACGGAATACGCGCCGATATATCATTGTGCTTAACCTTGCCAGTTCAGGCAGATACTTAAACTGACGTATTTTCTAACATAGTTCAATAAGTTCAGTTGTTCCAGGCCAATGGGAGAAGTTATTACATAGTGCGTGCAATATCACATTTTCTGCTATGCAATGAATAAAAAGTTATATCACTTTTTCTCATAAAACAGTCAGTTAACGGCTATCAATCACCCCAAAGAGAAGTCAATCGCCAAAGGTATTGTAAATTTAAAATAAGAAAAATTGATGAATGCGCAAAAAAATCAAGAGAGAAACGTTTCGCTAATAAATAATAACACGCTTAATCACAAATCCGATGTAAACTTCCTAATAAATTAATGGGCTAAATATCTTTTTCTGATATCCCGTTACGCAAATAAATAATATGATAATTATTTGAAGTCAGACCAGAGTTTTAATTTGAAGCAGTTGCACCATGACAGTGCGTATAATCAGGATGAATTGAGTAACCCTTCAACGACGGGGTTACTCAAGATTGAGGAAGGATTACCGTTCGGCGACCAGACGAATAATATCTTCGTCTTCAACCGATTTTTGACTCTCAACGGTCTTTTTATCTTCTTTCTCAGGTTCGTTTGCTTCGCACAAACGACGTAACAGTGCATTTTGACGTTTTTGCTGATCCAGCAACGCCTCAAGCAGTTCAATCTGTTCGTTAGTTCGTGAACTGGCACGATTGATAAAAAACCACAAGATGAGCCCGATAAGAAGAACCACCACCGATACAACCAAAGACGCAATGTTCATCACGCCTGAATTTACAACTTCGTTCATTTCACCACCTCTGAGTAGAGGCGCTATTCTACCACTGCTGGAGAGGAAGAAAATCTAGTGCTGAAAAAATGATATCACCACGGGATAAACTGGTTAATGGCACAAATTCCGCTGAAAAATTGTACATCCTGATCGCACATCATGTTGAATACCTGCGCCCAAAGCAGCAAGCAAGCCAACACCACGACAACCAGAACGACCCATCGAAACTTTTTCACTCCAATCTCCGTTT
The DNA here is from genome assembly GCF_002965245.1 of Escherichia sp. MOD1-EC6021. Taxonomy (NCBI): domain Bacteria; kingdom Pseudomonadati; phylum Pseudomonadota; class Gammaproteobacteria; order Enterobacterales; family Enterobacteriaceae; genus Escherichia; species Escherichia sp. MOD1-EC6021. Next base: position 248,363 of record NZ_PTRU01000002.1, read on the forward strand.
CACCTACCTTATGTCATTAAACTAGCATGTGTTAGTTAAACAGCGCCTAACTATGTCGATATTCGTGCTTTTTCAGAATGAGTCGCTTGCTTCAGCGCATATTGCCGCTACGATTAAGCGAACATAAAAAGAGAAGAGGTTGTAATGCGATTCATCATTCGCACAGTTATGCTGATAGCACTGGTATGGATAGGATTATTACTCAGCGGATATGGCGTTTTGATTGGAAGCAAAGAGAATGCCGCGGGATTAGGTTTGCAATGTACCTATCTGACCGCCAGAGGCACCAGCACGGTACAATACCTGCACACTAAAAGTGGTTTTCTGGGGATAACAGATTGCCCGTTGTTACGTAAAAGCAATATTGTGGTCGATAATGGTTAAGGGTAATAAATAACCAGATTCTCACTCATAAGTAAAATATTCTTATCGCAAGTGCGTTTAATATAACGCCACCTTCAACTTTATTTTTCTCATGCTAAATAAAGAACCTGTCTGTTTGATATTCAGACAGGTTCTTACTCTCATCAGAACGGATAGTCGTGATAACCCATTTGGGCAGAAATTTTGCGCGCCGCGGTGTGCAACATTGCGACATATTCCTGTAAACGCTCTTCAGAGAAACGCAACGTCGGGAAGGAGATGCTCAGACCGGCAATGACCACGCCAAAGCGATCAAATACCGGAACCGCAATGCAACGCAGTCCTTCTTCCTGCTCTTCGTTATCTTCGCCATACCCCTGCTCGCGCACCTGGTCCAGAACGGGTAATAACGCTTCTGTACTGGTGATGGTCCGTTCGGTACTGCGTTTATACTCCACGCCCTCAAGAATTTGCTTCACTTCATCGCGATCGCGCCATGCCAGCAGTACCTTACCAATCGCGGTGCTGTACAGCGGATTACGACGCCCAATCCGTGAATACATGCGCAAATTGTACATAGAGTCAATTTTGTGGATGTAAACAATACTGTCTTCGTCCAGTGCGCCAAGGTGGATAGTTTCTTTCGTCAGGCGGGAAATCTCACGCATCTGGATATCTGCGCTACGAATTAAATCGACGTTTTGTAAAGCGCGAGCGCCCAGTTCAAACAATTTCAGGGTCAGCGAATATTTCTCCGACTCCCCTTCCTGCGCCACATAACCCAGGGTTTTCATGGTCTGTAAAAAGCGATAAACGGTGCTTTTTGACATCATGACGCGCTGCGACAGCTCGGTTATCCCTATTTCGCGCTCTTCACCCAGCGCCTGCAAAATGCCAAAAACTTTCAGCACGGAAGATACAGAATCAGGCTGTTTATCCAGATCTGCGTTAGCCATTTATCACCTCGTTGCGAGTGTTTTATAAAAATCAGAACTGTTTTTTATTATAATTTCGCACCTGGGTGGTCGCAATCCATCTTTTGCCGGTTAGTTACAATTCTGCGACATCCACCGTGAATATCAGTGCTAGAATCTTACCCCTGTTGATTATTCACCAAAGATATAAAATTCCTATGCCAAAAGTTCAGGCCGACGGCCTGCCGTTGCCCCAGCGATACGGTGCGATATTAACCATTGTGATTGGTATTTCGATGGCTGTGCTTGACGGCGCAATCGCCAACGTCGCCTTGCCAACAATCGCCACAGACCTTCATGCCACACCGGCCAGTTCCATCTGGGTAGTGAACGCCTATCAAATCGCCATTGTCATCTCCCTGCTCTCGTTTTCGTTTCTGGGCGATATGTTTGGCTATCGACGTATTTATAAATGCGGTCTGGTCGTTTTTCTGTTGTCTTCACTGTTCTGTGCCCTTTCTGATTCGCTACAAATGCTCACCCTTGCGCGTGTCATACAAGGTTTCGGCGGTGCAGCGTTGATGAGCGTTAATACCGCACTTATCCGCCTGATCTATCCACAACGTTTTCTGGGTAGAGGGATGGGCATAAACTCGTTTATTGTTGCCGTCTCTTCTGCTGCCGGGCCGACAATTGCTGCAGCAATCCTCTCCATCGCATCCTGGAAATGGTTATTTTTAATCAACGTACCGTTGGGTATTATCGCCCTGCTTCTGGCGATGCGTTTTCTGCCACCCAATGGCTCTCGTGCCAGCAAACCCCGTTTCGACCTGCCCAGCGCCGTGATGAACGCGTTAACCTTCGGCCTGCTTATTACTGCATTGAGTGGTTTCGCTCAGGGGCAATCGCTGACGTTGATTGGCGCGGAACTGGTGGTAATGGTTGTCGTTGGTATTTTCTTTATTCGCCGCCAGCTTTCTCTTCCCGTACCGCTGCTACCGGTGGATTTACTGCGTATCCCGCTGTTTTCACTTTCTATTTGCACATCTGTTTGCTCTTTCTGCGCACAAATGCTGGCAATGGTTTCCCTGCCCTTTTACCTGCAAACCGTGCTCGGGCGTAGTGAAGTCGAAACAGGTTTACTTCTGACACCGTGGCCGTTAGCAACAATGGTGATGGCTCCGCTGGCAGGCTATTTAATTGAACGCGTACATGCAGGATTGCTGGGTGCTTTAGGGTTGTTCATCATGGCTGCGGGGCTTTTTTCCCTGGTTCTGCTGCCCGCGTCACCTGCGGATATCAATATTATCTGGCCGATGATCTTATGTGGCGCTGGATTTGGCTTATTCCAGTCACCCAATAACCACACCATTATTACCTCCGCTCCGCGCGAACGTAGCGGTGGGGCCAGTGGCATGTTAGGGACGGCTCGTCTATTGGGTCAGAGTAGTGGCGCGGCGCTGGTGGCGCTGATGCTAAATCAGTTTGGTGATAATGGTACACACGTCTCGCTGATGGCTGCGGCTATTCTGGCAGTGATTGCTGCCTGTGTCAGTGGCTTACGTATTACCCAGCCACGATCCAGGGCATAAAAAAAGCGCGTCGATCAGGACGCGCTTTTTAGTATTTACTTCATATTACTTCAGGTATTCACCCGTACGCAGAGCTTCAATACGTTTATCCAGCGGCGGGTGAGTCATGAACAACTCACTGAGCGATTTCGACTTCCCGTTAATACAGAAAGCCATCATGCTGGTTGCTTCTTGTGGTTCATAGCTGGTTTTCAGGCGTTGCAGCGCGGCAATCATTTTCTCACGACCAACCAGTTTTGCTGAACCCGCATCGGCGTGGAATTCACGGTGACGCGAGAACCACATGGTGATAATGCTCGCCAGAATACCAAACACCAGTTCCAGCACCGTCGCGACGGCAAAGTAGATCAGTGGGTTGCCGTTGCTCTCTTCACCTTCGTCACGGTTACCGCCCATGAAGCCAGCAGCCAGCTGCGCCAGAATACGTGAAATAAAGATAACGAAGGTGTTCACCACGCCCTGAATCAGCGTCATGGTGACCATATCACCATTGGCGATGTGACTGATTTCGTGAGCAATTACCGCCTCAGCTTCATCCGGGCTCATGTTCTGCAGCAAACCGGTGCTGACAGCAACCAGAGAGGCATCACGGCGCGCACCGGTTGCAAAAGCGTTGATGTCCGGCGCATGGTAGATAGCCACTTGCGGCATAGCGATCCCCGCCTGACGAGCCTGGGTTGCTACAGTATTGACCAGCCAACGTTCCCTTTCGTTACGCGGTTGCTCGATCACTTCCCCGCCAACAGATCGTAATGCCATCCATTTGGACATCAGAAGCGAAACGAAGGAACCACCAAAACCGAACAGCAAGGCCATGATCATCAGCCCCTGAACGCTGCTCGACTGTATCCCTGTCAGGCTCAGTACCAGCCCGAAAACGACCATTACGGCCAGGTTCGTTAGCAGGAAGAGCGCGATTCGCATCATAATTTTCTTTTTACCTCAGTTTAACAAAACGCAATATGCGATACCCACATCGTATGGGTTACGCGACTATTTTCAAGTCTGGATAGTGCGTAAGTCACCAGAAAGACACAACTTTACATTTTGTAGCATCTGATTTACGGCATCTTGCCGCTGTTAAAAAATCAGGCACAATTTCTTGTGCCTGATTGATGTTACTTGACGGGAGCGGGTTGTTCCGCGGGTCTGGCTTTTTCAAGCTTCGCCAAATCGAGTGCGATATTCACCGTCTCATCCAGATAAGGATCCGGTTCCTGGTAATCTTTCGGTAGATCATCCAGCTTCTTCAACTCCGGTTTACCTTCGCGTTTAAAGCGTTCGTTCAAACGCGCCAGACGCGTCGCATCATCTTCATTATTCTCTTTCTCACGCACCGCGTAATTCAGAGAAACGATATTGCGCTTGTCCTTCATGGCGTTGAAGCGCGCGATATCCTTCATGATGTTCTGGAACTCAGGATCTTTCGCGATACGCGCATTATGCGCCTTCAGTAACTCCGGTTCAAAGGCCGTTAAATCGCCTGATTTCACATAGGTTGCAGCATCAATGCTATCCCACGGCAGCGCGTTATCTTCAAATTTCTCTCCCGTTTCCGTTTCTTCATTACCTGTCGGCATGATGATGTCTGGCGTTACGCCCTTACGTTGCGTACTGCCGCCGTTAACGCGATAGAATTTCTGGATCGTGTATTGAACAGAACCCAAAGCTGGCCATTCAGGACGTAACATCTGATCGTAAATACGGTTCAATGAACGGTACTGCTGGACAGTGCCTTTACCAAATGTCGGTTCACCCACAACCAGCGCACGACCGTAATCCTGCATTGCCGCAGCAAAGATTTCTGAAGCCGAAGCACTAAAGCGGTCAACCAGCACCACCAGCGGGCCTTTATAGAAGACCTGACCGTCGGTATCGCTGTCTTCACGAACTTTACCGTTGTTATCACGAACCTGAACAATCGGACCTGCAGGAATAAACAGGCCTGAAAGCGATACTGCCTCGGTCAACGCCCCACCGCCATTGCTACGCAGGTCGATGATCACACTGCTGACATTCTGTTTTTCCAGTTTCTGCAGTTGTACTTTGACATCATCTGTCAAACCCACATAGAAGCCAGGAATATCCAGCACGCCAACTTTCTCTTTACCGACGGTCTTCACCGACATTTTAACCGCGCGGTCTTCGAGGCGAATACGTTCACGGGTCAACGTTACAGTACGGGTCTTGGTCCCTTTACCAGCAGGTAAAATTTCCAGACGAACTTTACTGCCCTTCGGCCCTTTAATTAAGGCAACCACGTCATCAAGACGCCAGCCAATCACGTCAACCATCGGCTTGCCTATTTGACCAACACCGACAATTTTGTCACCAACGCTGATAGCTTTACTCTTCGCTGCCGGACCACCTGCCACCATCGAATTGATAACGGTGTAGTCATCATCCATTTGCAGCACTGCGCCAATACCTTCCAGCGACAAACTCATTTCAGTGTTGAACTGTTCGGTATTACGCGGGGAAAGATAGTTGGTATGCGGGTCGATTTCACGTGCAAACGCCGTCATTGCCAGCGAGAAAACATCTTCGCTGTTGGTTTGCGCCAGACGACGAATGGCAAATTTGTAGCGGCGAGTCAGGGTTTCACGAATTTCTTTATCCGTTTTTCCTGTCAGCTTAAGACTTAACTCGTCGAATTTGACTTTACTGTCCCACAGCGCGTTCAACTCAGCCTCGTTTTTCGGCCATGGAGCTTTGCTGCGGTCAAGGTTATAAGTGTCGTTGCCGGTAAAATCCATCGGCTTTTCCAGTACCGACAAAGCGTACTGGTAACGTTCAAAACGGCGCTTTTGCGCCAGATTGTAGAGATCGTAGAAAACGTCGAGTTTGCCTGAACGCAGTTCATCACCCAACTCGGTTTTCTTTTTTGCGAACTGTTCAACATCGCTTGCCAGCAGCACGTTGTGGCTGTAATCGAGCAGATTCAGGTAGCGGTCAAAGATTTTAGCCGAAAATGCTTGATCGAGGTCGAACTGGCGATAATGAGAACGGGTGAAGCGCGACGTTACGCGCTCACTCACCGTCGCATGCTGCGTCTCTTCCTTTAACACCGGAATTTGATCAGCACGCGTGATATCTTCTACAGCGAAGGTCTGGCCTGCTATTGCAAGCAGGCCAGCTAACGCGGTAAGCCTAAAAAACATGTTCATGCCTGGCCCGGCCTCCGTTTCAGAACACCAGGTGTTCTGCGCGCACAATCAAAGACATACCCGAATTCAGTTGGACGCGGACGCCGTCTTTGGTGATTTCTAATACGGTGGCATCCATCGCGTTTTGACCCGCTTTCACCTTCAGGGCTTGTCCGACAGTCAGAGCTGAAATGTCAGAAACTGGGGTGTGCTGTTCTTCGCGAGGTGCTTTTGCTGTTTTTGGCGCCTTCTCTACCGGCTTTTGCGCACGTGGTTTACGCTCAGCGCCTTCTTTGCGGCGTGGCGTGGTCGGACGTGGCTTGCGTTCACGGCGCGGTGCGTCTTCTTTCTCACCAGCAGCTGCGGCAGCTTCGCGTTTTTTCGCTTGCTGCTCAGCACGCTGTGCTTGAACACGTGCTTTCGCTTCTTCAAGCTGCTTGCGAGCATGCTCTACATGTTGCTCGTCCAGCTCACCGCATGGGTTGCCGTCAAGATCGACACGCGTTGCGCCGGGTTTAACACCGTAAAGGTAACGCCAGCTCGAGGTATAGAGACGTAAAGCGGATCGCAATTGCGTTTTGCTCAGGTTCATTTCCCCGGCAACACGATCGACCAAATCCTGAAAAATACCGATTTTCAGCGGACGCGCTTCACCTTCCGCACTGAAACAGTGGGGAAAACGTTCGGCCAGAAACGCGATTACTTCTTTACTGCTATTCAACTTAGGTTGATTTTCCATGAAATTTCCTGATTACAACGGACGTAGCCAACAAGCGCAGGCATGAACAGGCGTCATTATAATGACGCCATCAGTAAATGCTACGTTATCCGTTGATTATCCTGCGACGCTCGCAAAGAATTTTTTGTAATCCGTCATTGCAAGCACCTTTTCAAGCTGTGCCACAAGCTGACGTAAGCCCTGCTCGTCCTCGTCTGTAAAGCGACCGAAGACGGTACTGTCGATATCGAGAACACCAATAATCTGATTTTTCACCACCAGCGGCAGGACAATTTCAGAATTACTTGCTGCATCACAGGCAATATGTCCGTCAAAAGCGTGAACATCCTCGATTCGCTGCACTTCATTACGGGCAACTGCAGTGCCACACACACCGCGCCCGACGGGGATGCGTACACAAGCAATTTTGCCCTGAAACGGTCCGAGAACCAACGTCTCGTCCTCAAGCAAATAAAAACCTGCCCAGTTTACGTCAGTGAGACGCTCATATAACAACGCACTGGTGTTAGCAAGCGTTGCCAGAAAACTGGTTTCTCCTGCCATCAGCGCGTTAAAGTCGCGATTTAAATCCGCGTAAAATTCTGTTTTGTTCATTATATAATCACTTGGTTGTCTTACCTGGAACTGCCACCCTATTAAAATAAGCATTAAATGCGTTAATGCTCAAGATCATTCCCATCATGGGTTAAGATTAATGTTAATTCTTATTACATTTGGCACGTCATGGCTCTTAACACACCACAAATTACGCCGACAAAAAAGATAACAGTGAGGGCAATTTGCGAGGAACTGCCGCGTGGTGATTACCAACGTTGCCCGCAATGTGACATGCTGTTTAGCCTACCCGAGATAAACTCTCATCAAAGTGCCTATTGTCCGCGCTGTCAGGCAAAAATTCGTGACGGGCGCGACTGGTCGCTAACGCGCCTGGCAGCAATGGCATTCACCATGCTGTTGCTGATGCCGTTTGCCTGGGGCGAACCGCTGTTGCATATCTGGCTGTTAGGTATTCGTATTGACGCCAATGTCATGCAAGGCATCTGGCAAATGACCAAACAGGGCGATGCAATAACGGGGGCGATGGTCTTTTTTTGCGTTATTGGTGCCCCCCTTATTCTGGTGACCTCCATAGCTTATTTATGGTTTGGTAACCGACTGGGAATGAATCTACGCCCGGTACTGCTGATGCTTGAGCGATTGAAAGAGTGGGTGATGCTGGACATCTATCTGGTCGGTATTGGCGTTGCTTCTATAAAGGTGCAGGATTATGCGCACATTCAGGCGGGTATTGGTCTGTTCTCTTTTGTTGCATTAGTGATATTGACCACGGTGACGTTGTCACATCTTAATGTAGAGGAACTGTGGGCGCGATTTTATCCACAGCGCCCCGCTACGCGTAGGGACGAGAAACTTCGTGTCTGCCTGGGATGCCATTTTACCGGCTATCCCGATCAGCGTGGTCGCTGCCCGCGTTGCCATATCCCGCTACGCCTGCGTCGCCGTCATAGTCTGCAAAAGTGCTGGGCGGCGCTGTTAGCATCAATCGTGTTGTTGTTACCTGCCAACCTGTTACCTATTTCTATCATTTATCTGAATGGTGGGCGGCGGGAAGATACGATTCTTTCCGGGATTATGTCGCTGGCAAGTAGCAACATTGCGGTCGCCGGCATCGTGTTTATCGCCAGTATTCTGGTGCCATTTACCAAAGTGATCGTCATGTTCACTTTACTGTTGAGCATTCATTTTAAATGCCAGCAAGGTTTACGCACACGGATTCTGTTACTGCGGATGGTGACCTGGATCGGTCGCTGGTCGATGCTCGACCTGTTTGTCATATCTTTAACCATGTCGCTAATTAATCGCGATCAGATACTCGCTTTTACTATGGGACCGGCTGCGTTTTATTTCGGCGCAGCGGTAATTTTGACTATTCTTGCTGTGGAATGGCTGGACAGCCGCTTACTTTGGGATGCACATGAGTCAGGAAACGCCCGCTTCGACGACTGAAGCGCAGATTAAAAATAAACGCCGTATCTCACCTTTCTGGCTGCTGCCGTTCATCGCGCTTATGATTGCCGGTTGGCTGATTTGGGACAGTTATCAGGATCGGGGTAATACCGTCACCATCGACTTTATGTCGGCGGACGGTATCGTCCCGGGCCGCACACCTGTTCGTTATCAGGGCGTTGAGGTCGGAACAGTGCAGGATATCAGCCTGAGCGACGATCTTCGTAAGATTGAAGTCAAAGTCAGCATCAAGTCCGATATGAAAGATGCGCTGCGCGAGGAGACACAGTTCTGGCTGGTGACGCCAAAAGCCTCGTTGGCAGGTGTCTCCGGGCTGGACGCCCTCGTCGGTGGTAACTATATCGGCATGATGCCGGGTAAAGGTAAAGAGCAGGATCACTTTGTCGCACTCGATACCCAACCGAAATATCGGCTGGATAATGGCGATCTGATGATCCACCTGCAAGCCCCCGATCTCGGTTCACTGAACAGTGGTTCACTGGTCTATTTCCGCAAGATCCCGGTGGGTAAAGTCTACGACTATGCCATCAATCCCAATAAGCAAGGCGTGGTGATTGATGTCCTGATCGAGCGGCGTTTTACCGATCTGGTGAAAAAAGGTAGCCGTTTCTGGAACGTTTCCGGCGTTGATGCCAACGTCAGTATCAGTGGCGCGAAGGTGAAACTGGAAAGTCTGGCGGCACTGGTTAACGGTGCGATTGCCTTCGATTCACCTGAAGAGTCGAAACCTGCCGAGGCGGAAGATACCTTTGGTCTTTATGAAGATCTCGCCCACAGCCAGCGTGGCGTAATAATAAAACTGGAACTGCCGAGCGGTGCTGGATTAACCGCCGACTCGACGCCGTTAATGTATCAGGGGCTGGAAGTCGGACAGCTGACTAAACTGGATTTAAATCCTGGCGGTAAAGTCACTGGGGAAATGACCGTTGATCCCAGCGTCGTCACGCTGTTACGGGAAAATACCCGCATCGAATTACGTAATCCAAAATTATCCCTTAGCGATGCTAATCTCAGTGCCTTGCTGACCGGCAAAACCTTCGAGTTGGTGCCGGGCGACGGTGAGCCACGTAAAGAGTTTATTGTTGTTCCTGGCGAAAAAGCCCTGCTCCATGAGCCAGATGTTCTGACGCTGACCCTGACTGCGCCGGAAAGTTACGGTATTGATGCTGGTCAGCCGCTCATTCTTCACGGCGTGCAGGTAGGCCTGGTTATCGATCGTAAACTCACCAGCAAAGGCGTCACCTTTACCGTCGCCATCGAGCCTCAGCATCGCGACCTGGTAAAAGGCGATAGCAAATTTGTCGTCAACAGTCGTGTCGACGTGAAAGTGGGGCTGGACGGCGTCGAGTTTCTCGGAGCCAGCGCCTCAGAATGGATTAACGGCGGGATACGTATTCTGCCAGGCGATAAAGGCGAGATGAAAGCCAGCTATCCACTGTATGCCAATCTGGAAAAAGCGCTGGAGAACAGCCTTAGCGATTTACCCACCACAACCGTGAGTTTGAGTGCAGAGACGCTGCCGGATGTGCAGGCAGGATCGGTAGTGCTGTACCGTAAATTTGAAGTTGGTGAAGTTATTACTGTGCGTCCGCGAGCTAACGCGTTTGATATCGATCTGCATATTAAGCCGGAGTATCGCAACCTTCTGACCAGCAACAGCGTGTTCTGGGCAGAAGGTGGGGCGAAAGTTCAGCTAAATGGTAGTGGTCTGACTGTACAGGCATCCCCGCTCTCCAGAGCATTAAAGGGAGCTATTAGCTTCGATAACCTCAGCGGTGCCAGCGCCAGTCAGCGTAAAGGCGACAAGCGTATTCTGTATGCTTCCGAAACAGCGGCCCGTGCGGTTGGCGGGCAAATTACGCTTCACGCTTTCGATGCCGGAAAACTGGCGGTCGGGATGCCAATTCGCTATCTCGGTATTGATATCGGGCAAATCCAGACGCTGGATCTGATCACCGCGCGCAATGAAGTACAGGCAAAGGCGGTACTCTATCCGGAATATGTCCAGACCTTTGCACGCGGTGGTACACGCTTCTCAGTGGTCACACCGCAAATTTCGGCAGCTGGCGTTGAGCATCTTGATACTATCCTCCAGCCGTATATCAACGTCGAACCAGGCCGGGGCAATCCTCGCCGCGACTTTGAATTACAAGAGGCCACCATAACTGATTCGCGTTACCTGGATGGCTTAAGCATTATTGTTGAAGCGCCGGAAGCCGGTTCGTTAGGCATCGGTACGCCTGTGCTGTTCCGTGGTCTGGAAGTCGGTACGGTTACCGGAATGACGCTGGGGACATTGTCAGATCGCGTGATGATTGCGATGCGCATCAGTAAACGCTATCAACACCTGGTGCGTAACAATTCCGTCTTCTGGTTGGCATCGGGGTACAGTCTGGACTTTGGTCTGACGGGCGGCGTCGTGAAAACCGGCACCTTTAACCAGTTTATCCGTGGCGGCATCGCCTTCGCTACGCCTCCGGGTACGCCGCTGGCACCGAAAGCCCAGGAAGGCAAGCACTTCCTGTTGCAGGAAAGTGAACCGAAAGAGTGGCGTGAATGGGGAACAGCGCTTCCCAAATAATGCCCACTGCTCCGGCGTGCCTGCGCCGGAGCGTTTATGCTAAACTGCGCGCCTGTTTTTTTGCCAGTGGTACATGCTCGTGGCCCAACACACCGTTTATTTCCCGGACGCCTTTCTGACACAAATGCGCGAAGCAATGCCTTCGACGCTCTCATTTGATGATTTTCTTGCCGCCTGTCAGCGCCCGTTGCGCCGCAGTATTCGCGTTAATACGCTGAAAATCTCCGTTGCTGATTTCCTGCAATTAACCGCCCCTTATGGCTGGACGCTTACGCCAATTCCGTGGTGTGAAGAAGGTTTCTGGATTGAACGCGACGATGAAGATGCCTTGCCATTGGGTAGTACCGCCGAGCATTTAAGTGGCCTGTTTTATATTCAGGAAGCCAGTTCAATGTTGCCCGTCGCCGCCTTGTTTGCTGACGGTAATGCACCACAGCGGGTGATGGATGTCGCTGCCGCGCCCGGCTCCAAAACGACGCAAATTGCCGCGCGGATGAATAACGAAGGGGCGATCCTTGCCAATGAGTTTTCCGCCAGTCGGGTAAAAGTGTTACATGCCAATATCAGCCGCTGTGGCATCCGTAATGTTGCGCTCACGCATTTTGATGGCCGTGTATTTGGTGCGGCATTACCAGAAATGTTCGATGCCATTTTGCTGGACGCTCCCTGCTCCGGCGAAGGCGTGGTGCGTAAAGATCCCGATGCGCTAAAAAACTGGTCACCAGAAAGCAATCAGGAAATCGCAGCTACCCAACGGGAACTGATCGACAGCGCCTTTCATGCATTACGCCCTGGCGGTACGCTGATTTACTCGACCTGTACCTTAAACCAGGAAGAAAATGAAGCCGTCTGCCGGTGGCTGAAAGAGACTTACCCCGACGCAGTAGAGTTTATACCGCTTGGCGATCTATTCCCTGGTGCAAATAAGGCGCTGACCGAAGAAGGCTTTTTGCATGTTTTCCCACAAATTTACGACTGCGAAGGCTTCTTCGTTGCTCGTCTGCGTAAAACTCAGGCGATCCCCGTCTTACCCGCCCCAAAATACAAAGTGGGCAATTTCCCGTTTAGCCCGGTGAAAGATCGCGAAGCCGGTCAAATTCGTCAGGCGGCTGCAAGTGTTGGCTTAAACTGGGATGGAAACCTGCGACTCTGGCAACGCGACAAAGAACTGTGGTTGTTCCCGGTGGGCATTGAAGCCTTGATCGGTAAAGTCCGATTTTCTCGGTTGGGGATTAAACTTGCCGAAACACATAACAAAGGTTATCGCTGGCAGCATGAAGCGGTTATTGCCCTTGCCTCCCCCGACAATGTGAACGCTTTTGAACTGACACCGCAGGAAGCGGAAGAGTGGTATCGCGGGCGCGATGTTTACCCGCAAGCCGCGCCAGTCGCGGATGATGTATTGGTTACTTTCCAGCATCAGCCGATTGGTTTAGCCAAACGGATTGGTTCGCGACTGAAAAACAGCTACCCGCGTGAACTGGTGCGGGACGGGAAACTTTTTACAGGTAACGCCTGACAGCGCACAAAAAAAGCGCACTTTTTGACTGGCACATTCGGCTGCCTCAACTAGGCTGAAAAATGGTGCGATCGGACTGGTCGTACCACAACCGGCAGCTAAATGGAGAGCACGAAGATGAAAACCAGTGTGCGCATAGGCGCTTTTGAAATCGACGACGGCGAATTACACGGCGAATCGCCGGGTGATCGAACGTTAACCATTCCTTGTAAATCAGACCCCGATTTATGTATGCAACTGGATGCCTGGGATGCTGAAACCAGTATCCCTGCCCTACTAAATGGCGAACACTCTGTCCTTTACCGTACCCGTTACGATCAACAATCTGATGCCTGGATTATGCGTCTTGCCTGATCCAAAAAGAACCCGTCGGCATGGCGGGTTATTTGTCCTGGTTATTCCCCCGTTGTAAAATCTCTCCTAAACTTAACGGTACGGCACCACACTTCGGGGATGAAATGTTCGCGCTGGTACTTTTTGTTTGCTACCTGGATGGCGGTTGTGAAGATATTGTTGTGGATGTCTACAACACGGAACAACAGTGTCTTTATTCTATGAGCGATCAACGGATCCGCCATGGCGGTTGTTTTCCGATTGAGGATTTTATAGATGGTTTCTGGCGACCTGCACAGGAGTACGGTGATTTTTAATTATTGCAATTGCACAAGAGTCAGTTCTCCCCCAAAGACAGCACCGGTATCAATATAATGCAGGTTGCCAATATCCACGCGATGGCGCAACGGTGTATGACCAAACCAGAAATGATCAGCACCTGTAATTCCCTGCCCTTTTTGGCCTTCACGTAATCGTGAGCGGCTCCACAAGACCTGATGCAAATCGACGTCCTTTTGCCATTCATAAACATCATCCGGATAATCGGCATGGGCAATAACATGTTTGCCGGTGCGACTGTGTACTTCAAGAATAAAGGGCAAATACTGACATTTTTCCAGCGCCGTTTTCGCTTGTTTCTGTTGATTATCTGCCAGCGCAATAAACCAGTCGCCGCCATTCATCAACCACAAAGACATCTGCTGGGATGCCAGCGCATCCATCGCCATCTGTTCATGATTGCCTCTTACCGCACGAACCCAATGTTGTTCCAGTAACTGCAGGCAACGTAAACTTTGCGGCCCACGATCGATAACGTCTCCCACTGAGATAAGTAAATCTCGCCACGGTTCAAAACGACAATGCCATAATTTGCGGCGCAACTGCTCAAGACAACCGTGTATATCGCCTGAAAGCCAGATATGTCGCCATTGATGACCCGCAATTCTCTGATAAACGGGCGCAGGCTGTTTCATCAATATTTTCCTCCCGCGCTAAAGATCACATAATCTTAACAAGAATGTTAAAAAACGCTGGACTCAGACAGTAGAGTGTGTGTTATGGTTGACTATAAAGTCAGCGAAGGGAATGCTTCTGGCTTTTAACAGATAAAAAGAGACCGAACACGATTCCTGTATTCGGTCCAGGGAAATGGCTCTTGGGAGAGAGCCGTGCGCTAAAAGTTGGCATTAATGCAGGCTTAGTTGCCTTGCCCTTTAAGAATAGATGACGACGCCAGGTTTTCCAGTTTGCGTGCAAAATGGTCAATAAAAAGCGTGGTAGTCATCAGCTTAAATGTTAAAAACCGCCTGTTCTGGTGAAAGAACTGAGGCGGTTTTTTATTGGAAATCAAAAGGCTATTTTAGGTAATTAACAGAGTTTTTCAGCTCGCTCTATAAACGGTGCCAGACTCATTTTTTCACCTGGATTGTTAGGATCATCAATCTGAATCACCGAAATGGGCTGGGCATTGGTCTTCCCGCTGGCGACTTCCTTTTGTGCGATATCGTTCAAAGGATACTGCACGAGGGTACTCGGATTAATAACATACAACGCATGGCCCGGTCGGCATGTCAGCATCACCTCTTCGCGGTTAAATGCCCATTTGTCTTTACCCACTTCAAAACGACTGACGGTAATCACCTGCGGTGCCGCCAGCGCCGCTGCAGAACTGGTGAGTAACAGAAACGCCAGAATACTTTTTTTCATCATTTTCGTAATCCATCAAAAAGGTTCGAGAGTCGCAAGCAGGCTGATGATCACCAGCACTACCGCACCTATCGCCCATTCGAGTTTAGTCATCCACACAAACCAGGGAGCCGCACGATCTTCATCCTGCCTCATGCGCGGTACAAGAACATAACGATTAGCCAGCGCGATGACCACCATAATCATCACCAGTATGGCTTTGAGCAATAAGAGTTGGCCCCAGTAAGTCGTAAGCGTGGGGGGAAATCTGGTAATCAACAATGCATTAAGCACGCCGCTTGCCAGTACGCCGATCACCGCAAAATGCCCGCACCAGGAAAAACGCATCAGCGCCTGAATAGCCTGGTGTCGCCAACGGCCTTTGATGAGTTGCATACACCAGAGCACCGGAAGTAATCCTCCAAACCACGCCGCCGCACAGATCAGGTGAATCGCGTGATTAGTCTGATGGATTTTCGCCGTTACCCCTTCATTCAGCGTCGCATGCCCGACTCCCGCCAGCAGAATAAATTGCGCGGTAGTGAGCATAAACAGCAAACGTGGCATATTCCGCGGTTGCATAAGGGCGACGATCAACGTTACGAGGGCGAGAACAATTTGCCATAACCAGACACCACCAAACTGCGTTTGCAAAACAGCCTGCCAAATGTTTGGCGAAAATACATCTGACCATCCCGTTCCCATCAACCCGCCCTGAACGGCGAGCATTGCAGTGGCACTGATCAAACTCCAGACGGCAGCGTGCTGTTGTAAACGCAGAAAACGCTTCGTCAGCAAGCGACGAATCGTTAAGGGGGCCAGCCAGGCACCGTACATTGCGAAGCCAAAAACCAGCATCAGCGAGGTGAAATGGATAAATCGCAGCGCGATCCAGGTAAACGCCAGCATGATTTATTTCACGCTAAAGGTGTAGTGTCCTTTCGTTTTATGCCCGTCCACCGAAACAACATGCCAGTCAACGGTGTAGGTTCCGGGTTTCAGCGAATCGGCCAGTGGAACAATCAGTTGCTTTTGGTCCTGCTCATTCCGCTTCGCCGGTAATGTTTTAATATTTTCGTTTTTTGGCCCCGTGATTTTTGCACCACTGAATCCTGTTTCAACGCCTTCCGAGAAGTTTAAAGTGATTGCCTGCGGGGCAGCTGTCACTTGCGCGTTTGCCGCAGGATACTGATGCGTTAAATGCGCATGTGCCCAGACGGAAGGTGTCACCAACGTAGTGGTCAGGATTGCCAGCGCGTAGCGAAGGGAGCGTGCAGTTGAAGTCATATTATCTATTCCTTTTTGTAATAACTTTTTTACAGAGCATAACCTTGTCTAATGTCTGAGTCGAGGATCATCAATTCCGGCTTGCCATCCAGGCTCACTCTTAGTAACTTTTGCCCGCGAATGATGAGGAGATTAAGAATGCTGAAGAATCTGGCTAAACTGGATCAAACAGAAATGGATAAAGTGAATGTCGATTTGGCGGCAGCCGGGGTGGCATTTAAAGAACGCTACAATATGCCGGTGATCGCTGAAGCGGTTGAACGTGAACAGCCTGAACATTTGCGCAGCTGGTTTCGCGAGCGGCTTATCGCCCACCGTTTGGCTTCGGTCAATCTGTCACGTTTACCTTACGAGCCCAAACTTAAATAAAACTTATACAGAGTTACACTTTCTTACATAACGCCTGCTAAATTATGAGTATTTTCTAAACCGCACCCATAATTTGCAGTCATTTTGAAAAGGAAGTCATTATGTCGTTCTGGAAAGTTGCAGCAGCGCAATATGAGCCTCGTAAAACCTCACTGACCGAACAGGTAGCTCATCATCTGGAGTTTGTGAGGGCCGCCGCCAGGCAACAATGTCAGCTGTTAGTTTTTCCATCGCTTTCTTTACTGGGGTGTGATTATTCGCGACGTGCCCTTCCTGCCCCACCCGACCTCTCGCTGTTAGACCCGCTTTGTTATGCTGCAACGACCTGGCGAATGACCATCATTGCCGGCCTTCCCGTTGAATATAACGATCGCTTTATTCGTGGAATTGCGGTGTTCGCACCGTGGCGAAAAACGCCAGGGATCTACCATCAGAGTCATGGTGCATGTCTGGGCCGTCGTTCCAGAACCATCACGGTGGTCGATGAACAACCGCAAGGTATGGATATGGACCCGACCTGTTCACTGTTTACGACGGGGCAATGTCTGGGGGAACCCGACCTGCTGGCATCGACCCGCCGCTTACAATTTTTTTCACATCAGTACTCGATTGCCGTGCTGATGGCGAATGCCCGTGGTAACAGTGCACTATGGGATGAACATGGTCGCCTCATCGTCCGCGCCGATCGAGGTTCATTATTGTTAGTTGGTCAACGTTCATCGCAGGGTTGGCAAGGCGATATCATTCCATTACGCTAGGCTTTTTCGGCCTGGAGCATGCCATGTTGCGCATTATCGATACAGAAACCTGCGGTTTGCAGGGAGGGATCGTTGAGATAGCCTCTGTTGATGTCATTGACGGAAAAATCGTCAACCCCATGAGCCACCTGGTGCGCCCCGATCGTCCTATTAGTCCACAGGCGATGGCGATTCATCGCATCACCGAAGCCATGGTCGCCGATAAACCGTGGATTGAAGATGTGATCCCGCACTATTACGGTAGTGAATGGTATGTCGCGCACAACGCCAGCTTTGACCGCCGCGTACTGCCTGAGATGCCCGGTGAGTGGATTTGCACTATGAAACTGGCCCGTCGTCTGTGGCCAGGGATCAAGTACAGCAATATGGCGTTATATAAAACACGGAAGCTCAATGTACAGACGCCGCCGGGCCTGCATCATCACCGCGCGTTGTATGACTGTTATATCACCGCTGCGTTGCTTATCGATATTATGAACACCTCCGGCTGGACGGCAGAACAGATGGCCGATATCACCGGACGTCCGTCGTTGATGACGACCTTCACCTTTGGCAAATACCGTGGCAAAGCGGTTTCCGACGTTGCCGAACGCGATCCGGGCTATCTGCGCTGGTTATTTAATAACCTGGACAGCATGAGCCCGGAGCTGCGTTTAACACTGAAGCATTATCTGGAAAATACTTAATCTACTGGCTTAGCGGGTAATGTTCCCTGTGCCAGCGCGACCAGAAAAGCATATTCCATCGCTACGCCTTCATACGATTTAAAGCGACCAGATTTACCGCCATGGCCTGAGTCCATGTCGGTACAGAGCAATAAAAGATGGTTATCGGTTTTCAGCTCGCGCAATTTAGCGACCCATTTTGCCGGTTCCCAATATTGCACCTGAGAATCGTGTAAACCGGTCGTTACCAGTAAATGCGGATAAGCCTGTGCAGTGACGTTGTCATAGGGGCTGTAGCTTTTCATGTACTCGTAATATTGCGGATCCTGCGGATTCCCCCACTCTTCGAATTCGCCGGTGGTAAGAGGAATTGATTCATCAAGCATTGTTGTTACAACATCAACAAACGGTACCTGGGCGATAACGCCGTGGAACAACTCCGGGCGTTGATTAATTGCAACGCCCATCAACATGCCTCCCGCACTCCCGCCCATCGCATAACAGAGCGAAGGAGAGCCATAGCCCAGTTTTAACAATGCATCGCAGGCATCAAGATAATCATTAAACGTATTTTTCTTCTTCAGAAATTTTCCGTCTTCGTACCATTGTTGCCCCAGCTCACCACCGCCGCGAACATGGACAATGGCGTAGACAAATCCACGATCCAACAAACTCAAGCGGCTAAAACTGAAATCGGCATCAATACTTGCGCCGTAAGAACCGTAGCCATACACCAGTAGCGGGTTGTGTCCTTTGCGAAAATGTTTGCGATGATAAACCAGCGAAACCGGGACTTCGACGCCATCACGGGCGACTATCCACAGGTGTTCACTGCGGTAATTCGCCGCATCAAAACCGGGAACTTCCGTTTGTTTTAATACACGACGCTCACCGGTATCCATATCCAGTTCAAACAAAGTATCTGGTGTGGTCATGGAAGAATAACCATAACGCAATCGCGCGGTTTCAGGTTCTGGATTGTAGGCAATCCAGGTCACATAGGCCGGATCATCAAAGGCAATGCCAATGACTTCCCGGGTCTTGCGGTTGATTTGGCGCAAACTGGTTAACCCGCGCTGACGCTCTTCAACCACCAGCCAGTCGGTAAACAGCGTAAACCCTTCCAGCATAATGTTATCGCGTGGCGGAATTAACTCTTCCCACCGTTGCTCATCACGCATACGGGTACGGTATAAGCCAAAGTTTTTGCCGTGGCGGTTGGAACGCAGATAAAACCGATGCTGGTAGTGATCAAGGCTGTATTCGTGATCTTTGCGTCGCGGCAGAAAAACAAACGGCTCGGCATCGGCCATTTCCGCGTCCAGCAGGCGAACTTCACTGGTGGTGGCGCTGGCCAGATGAATGACTACATAGTGCTTCGAGGTCGTTTTATGCAGGCTGACGTAATAGGTATCGTCTTTTTCTTCGTAGATCAGTTTATCCTGCGATGCTGGCGTACCGATGGCGTGACGCCAGACCTGATAAGGAAGCAGCGTCACCGGATGCTTGCGAACATAGTAGAAAGTCCAGGAATCATTTGCCCAGACAAAGCTGGGTTCAACGTTATCCAGCAGTTCCGGATACCAGTTACCTGTTTCCAGATTACGAAAACGAATGCCGTACTGGCGTCGGGAAAGAAAATCTTCTGCCAGTGCCATAATGGTGTTATCGGGCGTAATCGCCATTCCGCCCATCGAATAAAACTCACTGTGCGCCGCGCGCTTGTTGGCATCGAGCAATGTTTCCCACTCATCCCACTCTTCGCTGAACGCCGATTGACGCTGGTAGATAGCATATTCACAGCCTGGTTCATAAATATGCCGGTAGCGGTAGCCATTTTTGATGTAGGGAGCAGAAACTTCTCTTTGCGGAATGCGGTCGATGATTTCCTTTAAGATGCGATCCTGTAAGGCTTGTTGCGAGGCCATCACCCGATGACCGTAACTATTTTCTTGCTGCAGGTAGTCCAGGACTTCCGGCTGAGAACGCGTATCGTCCCGCAGCCAGTAGTAATTATCGATGCGCGTATCGCCATGAAGCGTCATGGCGTGGGGAATGCGAGCGGCTTTTGGTAGCATGTTATTGTTCTTTCTGGTTGAAACATCTTATAAGGGTGGCAAAACTCACCGGGGATGCAAGCGAAACAGGGTAGTCATTGCTTAGATGATGACAGGTAATGGCGCGGATATCGAATGTTATGCAGACAGAGAAAATCAGCCTGCTTAAATGGCTGTGCGGTTCTGGATAGCCCGAAATAGTCAACTTCAGGCTATCCAGAGCGGAATTATTCCGCCAAAGTGCGTTTTTGCTGTTCGAGATCTCGTTCAATGCCGTCACGAACGTCCTGGGGGATTTTCAGCGCGTCACCCAGTGCATTCAGGTAACTGCGTTCCATAAAATGGTCAATATCAATAGCCGCGCAGCTCAGGAAATAGATTTCCAGCGCCTCTTCTTCATTGCGGACCCCGGTAGCCAGGCGTTGTGGATCCAGCGGTTGTTCTATTGCCTGCTCAATGAGTACACGCCCCTGCTCTTCCACGCCGGCTTCACGCAATTGCTGGTCGATTGCCGCACGTTCTCTGGCATCAATATGACCATCACTTTTAGCGGCAAAGACCAGCGCAAGGATCAAACGTGCCGTACGCTCATCCAGCGGCGTACTTTGCGCGCCAAACTGCGGTTCGTCCTGATGCGCCGCGCGAATTTTATCTTTGTATTTATTCCACAGCACCGTACCCGCTACCGCTCCGCCGCCAAGCAGCAACGCGTTGGTGCCATATTTCGTAAGAAGTTTACGTGCTGATTTATTTGCGACCAGCAGCCCAGCCAGTCCGCCTAATGCGCCAGGCACTAAAAGTTTGCCCAATCCCTGATCCGCAGACGAGGAGGTAGAAGAACTGCTTTGCCCAAGCAGGGATTGCAGTTGATTTAACCAGTTAGCCATATTTGCTCCTCAATAACCATTTTTAGTGCCTGTAGCATAGCGGATGAGGATGTCAAAAAATGTATATCGAGACAAAAGATGCGCAAATAAGCGGGTCGGCAGGCCGTTATTCAAAGAAATTCGCGCCAGGTAAGGTGTTCACTGTATATCAGGTGATAAGGGTATTTTAGGTGAACGTAATTTGACGTTTTGAGTGGCATTGTTTGATGCTGATTGCCCTATGCGACGCTGTTGCGTCTTCCCAGGCCTACGATTGAGGTGCCTTGTAGGGCGGACCAGGCACTCGCGCCGCATCCGCCGACGGTCAATCGAATTATCAGAGGCCATTAACGCCGCTGATATTCCGCCATTCCCGCTTTGCAGTCCACGCTGACCTGGTAATGAATATCGGCACTTTTACCACGCACGGTTAGCGGTACTGACCATTTATCATCTTTACCCTGAATGTCCTGCAAACTGACCCATGCCACAGGATCGGCCTGACCGACAATTTTTTGATCATCTGCCCAGCGCGCCACGCGATTTTGTTGATAATCACGTTTTACGCTCGCGGCAATTCCGGCAGCATCCAGACCTTCACACTTTGGGAAAGTGACCG
Source organism: Escherichia sp. MOD1-EC6021 (assembly GCF_002965245.1). Taxonomy (NCBI): domain Bacteria; kingdom Pseudomonadati; phylum Pseudomonadota; class Gammaproteobacteria; order Enterobacterales; family Enterobacteriaceae; genus Escherichia; species Escherichia sp. MOD1-EC6021. The sequence goes on from NZ_PTRU01000002.1 coordinate 269,885, forward strand.
ACTTGCTGGTTTCATTATTGGCAGCGAAAACTGATGCGCAGGCAGAAACCAACAACAGCCCTAAAAACGCCCCTCTTTTTTTCATGTTTTTCTCCATAGCACAATGATTCAGGAGAAAGCATGGTACAAATTGTCAGGAGCGCAAGTTGCTTTAGGCCGCGTGTGAGGCATCTTCCTCTTCGGATTCAGCACCGACGACCTGTGGGGACGGTAATTTGCCGGTTTTCAGAATGGTGCTCAGCACATCTTTTTGTTCTGCCAGCCATAGCGAAAGGGCTTCACGTTGCTCGTCTTCCATTTGCACTGGAGAATTTGTCAGCCAGGTGTCAAGCAGATCCGCCGTATCAAGCATTTTGTCATAAGCATCGGCTTCCTTTTTGCTGGTAAACGACATTTTCTCTTCGCCCTCACGAATGACTACGTATTTAACTTCAACCGCCATTTGCAGCCTCTCATAATAACTGTGATTTTATACAGTATATTTCTTCTCGATTGGGAAATCAACATCAACAATAAAGACACGCGCAAACGTTTTCGTTTATACTGCGCGCGGAATTAATCAGGGGATATTCGTTATGACGTTATTAGGCACTGCGCTGCGTCCGGCAGCAACTCGCGTGATGTTATTAGGCTCCGGTGAACTGGGTAAAGAAGCGGCAATCGAGTGTCAGCGTCTCGGCGTAGAGGTGATTGCCGTCGATCGCTATGCCGACGCACCAGCCATGCATGTCGCGCATCGCTCCCATGTCATTAATATGCTTGATGGTGATGCATTACGCCGTGTGGTTGAACTGGAAAAACCACATTATATCGTGCCGGAGATCGAAGCTATTGCCACCGATATGCTGATCCAGCTTGAAAAGGAAGGACGGAATGTTGTCCCCTGCGCTCGCGCAACGAAATTAACGATGAATCGCGAGGGTATCCGTCGCCTGGCGGCAGAAGAACTGCAGCTACCCACTTCAACTTATCGTTTTGCCGATAGTGAAAGTCTTTTCCGCGAAGCAGTTGCCGCTATTGGCTATCCCTGCATAGTTAAACCGGTAATGAGCTCTTCCGGCAAAGGGCAGACGTTTATTCGTTCCGCCGAGCAGCTTACACATGCGTGGGAATACGCTCAGCAAGGTGGACGCGCCGGAGCGGGCCGCGTGATTGTTGAAGGCGTCGTTAAGTTTGACTTCGAAATTACCCTGCTAACCGTCAGCGCAGTGGATGGCGTCCATTTCTGTGCACCGGTAGGTCATCGCCAGGAAGATGGCGACTATCGTGAATCCTGGCAACCGCAGCAAATGAGTCAGCTGGCTCTGAAACGTGCGCAGGAGATTGCCCGCAAAGTAGTACTGGCACTGGGCGGTTATGGTCTGTTTGGTGTCGAGCTGTTTGTCTGTGGTGATGAGGTGATTTTCAGTGAGGTCTCCCCTCGCCCGCATGACACCGGGATGGTGACGTTAATTTCTCAGGATCTCTCGGAATTTGCCCTGCATGTGCGTGCTTTCCTCGGACTTCCGGTTGGCGGGATCCGCCAGTATGGCCCTGCAGCTTCTGCCGTTATCCTGCCACAACTGACCAGTCAGAATGTCACGTTTAATAATGTGCAGAATGCCGTAGGCGCAGGTTTGCAGATTCGTTTATTTGGTAAGCCGGAAATTGATGGCAGCCGTCGTCTGGGTGTAGCGCTGGCGACCGCTGAGAGTGTTGATGAAGCGATTGAGCGCGCAAAGCACGCCGCAGCACAGGTAAAAGTACAAGCTTAACCCCGGCGAAAAACGCTACAAAAATGCCCGATTCACGATCGGGCATTTTGACTTTTATAGCTTAGCGCCTTCTACAGCTTCACGCGCCAGCTTAGTAATGCGGTCGTAATCGCCCGCTTCCAGCGCATCTGCCGGAACCAGCCAGGAACCACCGATGCAGAGCACGCTTTTCAGCGCCAGGTAGTCACGGTAGTTAGCCGGAGAAATACCACCTGTCGGGCAGAAACGGACCTGGGAGAACGGACCCGCGATCGCCTGCAGGGCTTTCACGCCGCCGTTAGCTTCAGCCGGGAAGAATTTGAACTCTTTCAAACCGTAGTCCATACCCAGCATCAGTTCGGAAACAGTGCTGATCCCCGGAATCAGAGGAATAGTCCCTTCGGTAGCAGCTTTCAGCAGCGGCTCGGTCAGACCCGGGCTAATTGCGAACTGTGCACCCGCTTCGGTGACTTCTGCAAGCTGCTGTGGATTCAGCACCGTACCGGCACCCACAATCGCTTCAGGCACTTCTTTGGCGATAGCACGGATAGCGTCAACTGCACACTCGGTACGCAGAGTCACTTCCAGAACGCGCACCCCACCAGCAACCAACGCTTTTGCCATCGGCACCGCGTGTTCCAGTTTTTTTACCACGATAACCGGTACAACCGGGCCGGTGGTGAGGATTGATTCTGCACTTGTTTTCCAGTTTTTCATCAGAGTTTTCTCTCGCCTGATTACAAATTTGTCGTCTTAAAAAGTGATACAGGTTGCGCCCTGTTCGGCACCGGACAGTTTTTCGCGCAAGGCGCTGAATAATTCACGTCCTGTTCCCACGCGTGACGCGCTCAGGTCAGGAATGTGTGGTTCGCGAGCAGCCAGTTCCGCTTCGTCTACCAGCAGCGTCAGTTCGCCTGTCTGTCCATTCACACGAATGATGTCCCCGTCGCGCACTTTTGCCAGCAGCCCGCCATCGTAGGCTTCTGGTGTTACGTGGATAGCTGACGGCACTTTACCTGAAGCGCCGGAGAGTCGTCCATCGGTAACTAACGCAATTTTGAAACACCGGTCCAATAATACACCAAGTGGCGGCATGAGTTTATGTAATTCTGGCATTCCGTTCGCTTTTGGCCCCTGATGACGGACAACAACGACACAATCGCGGTCCAGCAAACCCGCTTCAAAGGCTGGCATAACGTCATGCTGGCTTTCAAAAACAACCGCAGGCGCTTCAATCACCTGGTTCTCTACCGGCACGGCAGAGGTTTTCATAACCGCGCGGCCCAGGTTACCGCTTAACACTTTTGTCCCACCATGATGAGAGAAAGGTTGTTCGAAGGAAGCGATCACATTGTTGTCGAGTGATTTTTCTGCCCCTTCCCGCCAGTCCAGTTCACCATTATTCAGCCATGGTTCAAGGGTATAACGAGACAGACCAAAGCCTGCCACCGTATTGACATCTTCATGCAGCAGGCCTGCTTTGAGCAGTTCACGTACCAGAACCGGTACGCCACCTGCCGCCTGGAAGTGGTTAATATCGGCCGGACCGTTCGGGTAGAGACGTGCCATCAGCGGTACAACATCAGAAAGGTCAGAGAAGTCATCCCAGTTAATCTGAATACCGGCTGCGCGCGCCATCGCCACCAGGTGCATGGTGTGGTTAGTGGAACCACCGGTCGCCAGCAGTGCAACGATACCGTTCACCACCACTTTCTCATCTATCATCTTACCGATCGGCATCCATTCATTACCATTACCGGTCATGCGTGTAACCTGGCGCGCAGCTGCAGCGGTCAAAGCATCGCGCAGCGGGGAGTCCGGATGAACAAAAGAAGAGCCCGGCAACTGCATCCCCATAAACTCCACCACCATCTGATTCGTATTGGCGGTACCGTAGAAAGTACATGTCCCTGGAGCATGATAAGACGCAGCTTCTGACTCCAGCAGCGCCATGCGGTCCACTTTACCTTCAGCATAAAGCTGGCGAATCCGCACTTTTTCTTTATTTGGCAAACCGCTTGCCATCGGACCTGACGGCACAAACACCGCAGGCAAATGCCCAAACGACAGGGCTGCCATCGTCAGCCCGGGGACAATCTTGTCGCACACACCGAGGAACAGCGCACCATCAAACATGTTATGGGACAGCCCCACCGCCGCAGACATCGCAATCACTTCGCGGCTTAACAGCGACAATTCCATTCCATCCTGCCCCTGGGTGACACCATCACACATCGCCGGAACACCGCCCGCAACCTGACCAACCGCATTCGCTTCATGCAGGGCTTTACGAATGATTTCTGGATAGTGTTCATAAGGCTGGTGTGCGGAGAGCATGTCGTTATAGGAAGTGATGATGGCGATATTGTTACGCAACATGCTTTTCAAAGAGGCTTTGTCTTCTGGCTGGCAGGCAGCGAAACCGTGTGCCAGGTTACCACATGCCAACTGCGAACGATGAACGGTCGAAGTTTTCGCTTGTTCTATCCGGGCGAGGTAAGCAGAGCGAGTCTCGCGCGAACGTTCAATGATTCGATTTGTTACGCGTAACAATTGTGGATTCATAAAGGCTCCTGAAATTGAGTTGTCAGAGCAGGATGATTCACAACGCGTTTCATTCAGAGGATTTATGACTGAAACGCCTGTAACCGGAGCTCATAGGGCAAAAACGTTTCAGTCAGTGTAATAAAAAAAGCCTCGTGGGTGAATCCACACGAGGCCTGAAAGTGTAAAAATTGTTCTACAATCTGTGCAAGATCATGTTACCGGTAAAATAACCATAAAGGATGAGTGCAGATATTACTCAAACTCATTCCAGGAACGACCGTCACGGGTAATCATCGCCACCGAGGCAACCGGTCCCCAGGTTCCGGCCTGATACGGTTTCGGCGCATCATTGTCCATCGCCCACGCCTCAGTAATGGAGTCCACCCATTTCCAGGCTTCTTCTACTTCATCACGACGTACAAACAGTGCCTGAATACCGCGCATGGTTTCCAGCAGCAGACGTTCATAGGCATCTGCTAAATGCGTCTGATTAAAGGTTTCTGAATAGCTCAAGTCCAGCTTGGTGATTTGCAGGTTATGTTTGTGGTCAAGGCCAGGAACTTTATTCAGTACCTGGATATCCACGCCTTCATCAGGTTGCAGACGGATAGTCAGTTTATTCTGCGGCAGATCCTGCCACGACTCTTTAAACAGATTCAGTTCAGGTGTTTTGAAATAGACCACGACTTCAGAACATTTGGTCGGTAGACGTTTACCAGTACGCAGGTAGAATGGCACACCGGCCCAGCGCCAGTTATCAATGTCGACGCGGATCGCCACGAAGGTTTCTGTATTGCTGCTCTTGTTCGCGCCCTCTTCTTCCAGATAGCCCGGCACTTTTTTGCCCTGGGCGAAGCCCGCAGTATATTGCCCGCGTACGGTTTTTTCGCGCACGTTGGAGCGGTCAATGCGGCGCAGAGACTTCAGTACTTTCACTTTTTCATCGCGGATGCTGTCTGCACTCAGGTCAGACGGCGGAGACATCGCAATCATGCAGAGAATTTGTAGCAGGTGATTCTGGATCATGTCGCGCATCTGACCGGCTTTATCAAAATAGCCCCAGCGACCTTCGATCCCCACTTCTTCTGCCACGGTAATCTCAACATGGTCAATGGTGCGATTATCCCAGTTGTTCACAAATAGAGAGTTAGCAAAACGCAGCGCCAACAGGTTCAGCACCGTTTCTTTACCAAGGTAATGGTCGATACGGTATACCTGGCACTCCTCAAAATATTCACCAACTTGATCGTTGATTTCCCGCGAGGTCGCCAGCGACGTCCCCAGCGGTTTCTCCATAACTACGCGTGCCGGTTTAGCATTCAGTTTTGCCTCGCCAAGCCCTTTGCAGATTGCACCAAAAGTGCTGGGCGGCATGGCAAAGTAGTTAATGGTGATACGATTTTTTTGATCCAGCATCGCGCCGAGACGGCTGAATGCAGCTGTGTCATTGACATCGAGATTACAAAAATCCAGACGTGCACTCAGGGTGTCCCATAAACCTTCATCAATGGTTTCTTTCATGAAAGTTTCGAGTGCCTCGCGGACAACTTTGGTATATGCCGCTTTATCCCAGTCAGCACGCCCTACGCCGATAATCCGGGTGTCCGGGTTGAGCTGACCGGCTTTTTCCAGTTGATACAGGGAAGGCAGCAATTTACGACGCGCAAGGTCGCCTTTCGCGCCGAAAATGACCAGGTCACAGGCCTGGGCTGTTTGCGTTACCGCCATGTCATTCTCCTTAAGTTAACTAACCCGGTACTTAAGCCAGGGTATACTTGTAATTTTCTTACGGTGCACTGTACTGCTTTTACGAGCTTGCGAAAACTGTAAACGCTTATCCACCCGTGCGATTACGGTAAAAGCGCGCAAAGTGGGGCAAAACTGATAAAAAAATCATCGTTTTCCATTGGGTAAAAATCTGACACTGATCATGTTATGAAAAAAAATAACAACTTTTTTATCTGCTTTTGTCATTAACACAGCACACAGGCGTAATATCTGACAAAACTGCATTTCGATTTCTTTCAGTGCGGAAATCGTCATTACCCGTGAGTCTCTTTACATCATGAATATGCTGGAAAAAATCCAGTCTCAGCTGGAACATTTGAGCAAATCAGAGCGCAAAGTTGCCGAGGTCATTCTGGCTTCGCCCGATAACGCGATCCATTCGAGTATTGCTGCTCTGGCGCTGGAGGCCAATGTTAGTGAACCGACGGTGAATCGTTTCTGTCGCAGTATGGACACGCGCGGTTTTCCTGATTTTAAACTGCATCTGGCACAAAGTCTGGCGAATGGCACCCCCTATGTTAATCGCAACGTCAATGAAGATGACAGCGTTGAATCATACACGGGGAAAATATTTGAGTCCGCAATGGCAACGCTCGATCATGTCCGTCATTCACTGGATAAATCTGCCGTTAACCGCGCCGTCGACTTGCTCACTCAGGCAAAAAAAATCGCTTTCTTTGGATTAGGCTCTTCTGCCGCCGTTGCCCACGATGCGATGAATAAGTTCTTTCGTTTTAATGTTCCGGTGGTGTACTCCGATGATATCGTGCTGCAACGCATGAGTTGTATGAATTGTAGCGACGGAGACGTGGTGGTGCTGATTTCTCACACTGGAAGAACAAAAAATCTGGTCGAGTTGGCGCAGTTGGCACGGGAAAACGACGCCATGGTGATTGCCCTCACCTCTGCGGGTACCCCGCTCGCCCGGGAAGCAACGCTGGCAATTACCCTCGATGTACCGGAAGATACTGACATTTATATGCCCATGGTTTCTCGACTTGCACAGCTGACCGTGATAGATGTGCTGGCAACAGGTTTTACTTTGCGACGTGGTGCAAAATTCAGAGATAACTTGAAGCGGGTCAAGGAAGCGCTGAAGGAATCGCGTTTTGATAAGCAGTTACTTAATTTAAGTGACGATCGCTAAAAACGACTGTCACTGTTCTAATCTTATACGACATCCGAATGAGATTACTTTATCGCCATAACGGCGTTATTTCATTCGGATTTCATGTTCAAGCAACACCTGGTTGTTTCAGTCAACGGAGTATTACATGTCCAGAAGGCTTCGCAGAACAAAAATCGTTACCACGTTAGGCCCAGCAACAGATCGCGATAATAACCTTGAGAAAGTTATCGCTGCGGGTGCAAACGTTGTACGGATGAACTTTTCTCACGGCTCTCCTGAAGATCACAAAATGCGCGCGGATAAAGTTCGTGAGATTGCCGCAAAACTGGGGCGTCATGTGGCTATTCTGGGTGACCTCCAGGGGCCCAAAATCCGTGTATCCACCTTTAAAGAAGGCAAAGTTTTCCTCAATATTGGGGATAAATTCCTGCTCGACGCCAACCTGGGTAAAGGTGAAGGCGATAAAGAAAAAGTCGGTATCGACTACAAAGGCCTGCCTGCTGACGTCGTGCCCGGTGACATCCTGCTGCTGGACGATGGTCGCGTCCAGTTAAAAGTACTGGAAGTTCAAGGCATGAAAGTATTCACCGAAGTGACCGTCGGCGGTCCGCTCTCCAACAATAAAGGTATCAACAAACTCGGCGGTGGTTTGTCGGCTGAAGCGCTGACCGAAAAAGACAAAGCAGACATTAAGACTGCGGCGTTGATTGGCGTAGATTACCTGGCTGTTTCCTTCCCGCGCTGCGGCGAAGATCTGAACTATGCACGCCGCCTGGCTCGCGACGCAGGTTGTGATGCGAAAATTGTTGCCAAGGTTGAACGTGCGGAAGCCGTTTGCAGCCAGGATGCAATGGATGACATCATCCTCGCCTCTGACGTGGTAATGGTTGCTCGCGGCGACCTCGGTGTGGAAATTGGCGATCCAGAATTGGTCGGCATTCAGAAAGCGTTGATCCGTCGTGCACGTCAACTAAACCGCGCGGTAATCACTGCGACCCAGATGATGGAGTCAATGATTACTAACCCGATGCCGACGCGTGCAGAAGTCATGGACGTAGCAAACGCCGTTCTGGATGGTACTGACGCTGTGATGCTGTCTGCAGAAACTGCTGCTGGTCAGTATCCTTCAGAAACCGTTGCAGCCATGGCGCGTGTTTGCCTGGGTGCGGAAAAAATCCCGAGCATCAACGTTTCTAAACACCGTCTGGACGTTCAGTTCGACAATGTGGAAGAAGCTATCGCCATGTCAGCAATGTACGCGGCTAACCACCTGAAAGGCGTTACGGCGATCATCACTATGACCGAATCGGGTCGTACCGCTCTGATGACCTCCCGTATCAGCTCCGGTCTGCCGATTTTCGCTATGTCGCGCCATGAACGTACGCTGAATCTGACTGCTCTCTATCGTGGCGTTACGCCGGTGCACTTTGATAGCGCTAATGACGGCGTAGCAGCTGCCAGCGAAGCGGTTAATCTGCTGCGTGATAAAGGTTACTTGATGTCTGGTGACCTGGTGATTGTCACCCAAGGCGACGTGATGAGTACCGTGGGTTCTACTAATACCACGCGTATTTTAACGGTAGAGTAAGTACGTTGCCGGATGCGGCGAAAACGCCTCATCCGGCCTACAGTTCAATGATAGTTCAACAGATTTCGAATCTTCTGAAGCAAACTTGAACTTATCACACGGCGGAAGCCTCTCCTCGCGAGAGGCTTTTTTTATTTGATGGGATAAAGATCTTTGCGCTTATACGGTTGGATTTCGCCCGGTTTGCGAGTTTTCAGCAATTTTAATATCCAGGTGTATTGTTCTGGTCGCGGACCAACAAAAATCTCGACTTCTTCATTCATCCGCCGCGCAATCGTATGGTCATCCGCCTCTAACAGATCATCCATCGGTGGGCGCACCTGAATCGTCAGACGATGCGTCTTGCCATCATAAATCGGAAACAGCGGTACAACGCGCGCACGACACACTTTCATCAAACGACCAATCGCGGGCAACGTCGCTTTATAGGTGGCAAAGAAATCAACAAATTCGCTGTGCTCTGGACCATGATCCTGATCGGGTAAATAATATCCCCAGTAGCCCTGACGTATCGACTGGATGAATGGTTTAATACCATCATTTCTCGCATGCAGACGACCGCCAAAGCGACGACGCACCGTGTTCCAGACATAATCAAAAACCGGGTTGCCCTGATTATGGAACATCGCTGCCATTTTCTGCCCTTGCGAGGCCATCAGCATGGCCGGGATATCGACGGCCCAGCCGTGCGGCACCAGAAAGATCACTTTCTCGTTATTACGCCGCATCTCTTCGATGATCTTCAGCCCTTGCCAGTCAACGCGCGGCTGAATTTTCTCCGGCCCGCGTATTGCCAACTCAGCCATCATTGCCATCGCTTGCGGCGCAGTGGCAAACATCTCATCAACAATCGCTTCGCGTTCAGCTTCACTACGTTCTGGAAAGCAGAGCGACAGATTGATTAACGCACGACGGCGTGAGCTTTTTCCCAGTCGTCCGGCAAAACGTCCCAGCCGTGCCAGAATGGGATCGCGGAACTTTGGCGGTGTTAAAGCGATACCCGCCATCGCTGCTACGCCCAGCCATGCTCCCCAGTAGCGAGGATGGCGAAAGGATTTATCAAACTCAGGAATGTATTCGCTATTATTTTTTTTCGTTTCCATGCTTTTCCAGTTTCGGATAAGGCAAAAATCAATCTGGTGATAGTGTAGCGGCGCAACTTGCCTCGCACCAAATAAAAAAGCCGGTACTGACTGCGTACCGGCTGCGAATGGATGTTAATTAATCAAACCGTAGCTGCGGCACAATCTCTTTGGCCTGCGCCAGGAATTCGCGACGATCGGATCCAGTCAGTCCTTCGGTACGCGGCAGTTTTGCCGTCAACGGGTTTACGGCCTGCTGGTTGATCCAGACTTCATAGTGCAAATGCGGCCCGGTTGAACGCCCAGTATTACCGGAAAGCGCGATACGGTCGCCACGTTTCACTTTCTGTCCTGGTTTCACCAGAATCTTACGCAAGTGCATATAACGCGTGGTGTAGCTACGACCATGACGAATAGCCACATAATAACCTGCTGCGCCACTGCGTTTGGCAACCACCACTTCACCGTCACCCACTGAAAGCACTGGCGTACCCTGTGGCATGGCGAAATCAACACCTCTGTGTGGCGCAACACGACCAGTCACCGGATTAGTACGACGCGGGTTAAAGTTAGACGAGATACGGAACTGTTTCGCCGTCGGGAATCGCAAGAATCCTTTCGCCAGACCAGTACCGTTACGATCGTAGAATTTGCCATCTTCAGCGCGGATTGCGTAATAATCTTTACCTTCTGAACGCAAACGTACGCCCAGCAGTTGGCTTTGCTCACGTTTGCCATCAAGCATTTCTCGTGACATTAACACCGCAAATTCATCGCCTTTTTTCAGTTTGCGGAAATCCATTTGCCACTGCATGGCTTTAATCACTGCGCTCACTTCGGCGCTGGTTAAACCGGCGTTTCTGGCGCTGGCAACAAAGCTTCCCCCGACGGTACCTTTCAGCAGATTGTTGACCCACTCTCCTTGCTGCATTTCGCTGGTCATTTTAAAACCGTTAGCGGCAGTACGGTCATAGGTTCGGGTTTCCCGACGAGATACTTCCCAGGTAAGGCGCTGCAATTCGCCGTCCGCGGTTAATGTCCAGGAAAGTTGTTGACCGATTTTCAGGTTACGCAATTCTTTGTCAGCAGCAGCCAGTTGGGTGATATCCCCCATATCAATACCATACTGATTGAGAATGCTGCTTAGCGTATCGCCAGTGGAAACAACATATTCATGCACGCCCGCTTCACCGGCGATTTTGTCATCCAGTTCATCCTGGGGAATGGCTTCATCTTCTTGTGCAGCTTGATCAATCGGCTCACTGGCTTCAGGTAAGAGCGAACGAATTTCGTTCTGTTCCAGCTCAATGGTTTTGACAATTGGCGTGGTATCGCGGTGATAAACATAGGGCCGCCAGACAGCGACGGCCAGAGTAAGAACGGTGAGCGACCCCAACATAACGCGGTGTGGTCGCGGTAAATTATTAAACGCCAGGGCGACAGAGCGGGCTATCTGTTGCACGTAATCACTTCCTCATTAATCTCCTTTCAGGCAGCTCGCATACTGGTTGGCTAATTGATTCAGGAATTCTGAATAGCTTGTTTTACCCAGTTTGATATTCGTCCCCAGGGGATCCAACGTTCCCATACGAACGGATGTCCCTCGTGCGACGCTCTCAACGACCGCTGGCCTGAACTGTGGCTCAGCAAAAACGCAGGTTGCTTTTTGCTCAATCAACTGTGTTCTTATTTCATGTAAACGCTGCGCGCCAGGTTGAATCTCAGGGTTAACGGTAAAATGACCAAGCGGTGTCAGTCCGAACTGTTTTTCGAAATAGCCGTAAGCATCGTGAAAAACGAAATAACCTTTCCCCTTGAGCGGCGCGAGCTCGTTACCAACCTGCTTTTCGGTTGAGGCTAATTGTGCCTCAAAATCCTTCAGGTTGGCGTCAAGTTTGGCTCGACTTTGCGGCATAAGTTCCACTAATTTTCCATGGATTGCAACCGCTGTAGCCCGCGCTATCTCTGGGGAGAGCCAAAGATGCATGTTGAAATCGCCGTGATGGTGATCTTCGTCACTTTTTTCCGCGTGGTCGTGATCATCATCATCGCCGTGAATACTTTTCATCAGCAGCGGTTTCACATTCTCTAGCTGCGCAATCGTTACCTGTTTCGCTTCAGGTAATTTACTTACCGGTTTTTGCATGAACGCTTCCATCTCCGGGCCAACCCAAACGACTAAGTCCGCGTTCTGTAAGCGTTTTATATCTGATGGACGCAGTGAATAATCATGTTCTGAAGCGCCGTCAGGTAGTAAAACCTCCGTTTCTGTTACCCCATCAGCAATGGCAGAAGCAATGAACCCAACGGGTTTAAGCGAAGCGACAACGGCAGCATCTGCGGCCTGTGTTGCACCACCCCAGAGAGCGGCGGATAATGCTGCGAAAAGAAGCGTTTTTTTATGTAACATAATGCGACCAATCATCGTAATGAATATGAGAAGTGTGATATTATAACATTTCATGACTACTGCAAGACTAAAATTAACATGACAAGTCTGGTTTCCCTGGAAAATGTCTCGGTTTCTTTCGGCCAACGCCGCGTCCTCTCTGATGTGTCGCTGGAACTTAAACCTGGAAAAATTTTAACTTTACTTGGGCCAAATGGCGCAGGTAAGTCGACACTGGTACGGGTAGTGCTCGGACTGGTAACACCCGATGAAGGGGTTATCAAGCGCAACGGAAAACTGCGCATCGGCTACGTACCGCAGAAGCTGTATCTCGACACCACATTGCCACTGACCGTAAATCGATTTTTACGCTTACGCCCTGGCACACATAAAGAAGATATATTGCCTGCACTGAAACGTGTCCAGGCCGGGCATCTGATTAACGCACCGATGCAAAAGCTCTCGGGTGGCGAAACACAGCGTGTATTGTTAGCGCGAGCATTGTTAAATCGACCGCAATTATTAGTGCTGGATGAACCCACTCAGGGCGTGGATGTGAATGGTCAGGTGGCGTTATATGACCTTATTGACCAGTTGCGTCGCGAACTGGATTGTGGCGTTTTAATGGTGTCTCACGATCTGCATTTGGTAATGGCAAAAACCGATGAAGTGCTTTGCCTGAATCACCACATTTGTTGTTCCGGCACACCGGAAGTTGTTTCCCTGCATCCGGAGTTTATTTCTATGTTTGGTCCTCGTGGTGCTGAACAACTGGGTATCTATCGCCATCATCATAATCATCGTCACGATTTACAGGGACGAATTGTTTTGCGTCGGGGAAATGATCGCTCATGATTGAATTATTATTTCCTGGTTGGTTAGCCGGGATCATGCTCGCCTGTGCCGCGGGTCCGCTGGGTTCATTTGTAGTCTGGCGTCGTATGTCTTATTTCGGTGATACACTGGCTCATGCCTCATTACTTGGCGTCGCGTTTGGTTTATTGCTGGACGTGAATCCATTCTATGCGGTAATTGCCGTTACGCTGCTGCTGGCGGGCGGTCTGGTATGGCTGGAGAAGCGCCCACAGCTGGCGATCGACACGTTATTAGGGATTATGGCGCACAGTGCCCTGTCGCTGGGCCTGGTGGTCGTTAGTCTGATGTCTAACATTCGTGTTGATTTGATGGCTTACCTGTTCGGTGATTTGCTGGCAGTGACGCCAGAAGATCTCATCTCTATTGCGATTGGCGTGGTCATCGTAGTGGCGATTCTGTTCTGGCAATGGCGCAATTTGCTGTCAATGACGATTAGCCCGGATCTGGCGTTTGTTGATGGTGTGAAATTACAGCGCGTGAAATTGTTGTTGATGCTGGTGACAGCATTGACGATTGGTGTAGCGATGAAATTTGTCGGCGCGTTGATTATTACTTCGCTGCTGATTATTCCTGCAGCTACAGCGCGTCGCTTTGCCCGCACGCCGGAACAGATGGCCGGTGTCGCTGTTTTGGTGGGAATGGTGGCAGTAACTGGCGGTTTAACCTTTTCCGCATTTTACGATACGCCGGCGGGTCCGTCGGTAGTGCTATGTGCGGCACTGTTATTTATTATCAGTATGATGAAAAAGCAGGCCAGCTAATCTGTCGCTGAACACATTTGTCGGATGCGGCGCGAGCGCCTTATCCGACCTACGGTTCGCTACTTTTGGTAGGCCTGATAAGACGCGAACAGCGTCGCATCAGGCTTATCGCCAATGTCGGAAGCGGCTTGAATGCCTTATTCAACTTAAGGCATTTCTGGTGGCGTGATGCCGAAGTGGTTCCACGCCCGCACTGTCGCCATACGCCCGCGCGGTGTACGCTGCAAAAAGCCTTGCTGAATCAAATAAGGTTCCAGTACATCCTCAATGGTTTCACGTTCTTCGCCAATGGCTGCCGCCAGGTTATCCAGACCTACCGGCCCACCAAAGAACTTATCGATTACCGCCAGCAACAATTTGCGGTCCATATAATCGAAACCTTCAGCATCAACATTCAGCATATCCAGTGCCTGGGCGGCGATATCCGCCGAGATGGTGCCATCGTGCTTCACTTCGGCAAAATCGCGAACACGACGCAGCAGACGGTTGGCAATACGTGGCGTACCACGCGCCCGGCGAGCAACTTCCAACGCGCCATCGTCACTCATCTCAAGCCCCATAAAACGGGCACTACGACTGACGATATATTGCAGATCCGGCACCTGATAAAACTCCAGACGTTGCACAATACCAAAACGATCACGCAGCGGTGATGTCAGCGAACCTGCGCGCGTGGTTGCACCAATCAGAGTAAACGGCGGCAAGTCAATTTTAATGGAGCGTGCCGCCGGACCTTCACCAATCATAATATCCAGTTGGTAGTCTTCCATTGCCGGATACAACACCTCTTCCACCACTGGTGAAAGACGGTGGATCTCATCAATAAACAGCACGTCATGCGGTTCAAGGTTAGTGAGCATCGCTGCCAGATCGCCCGCCTTTTCCAGCACTGGACCGGAAGTCGTGCGTAAATTCACGCCCATTTCATTGGCGACAATGTTGGCAAGCGTAGTTTTACCTAAACCCGGAGGACCAAAAATCAACAGATGATCGAGGGCATCGCCGCGCAGTTTCGCTGCTTTGATGAAAATCTCCATCTGTGAACGAACCTGCGGCTGACCAACATACTCTTCCAGTAATTTGGGGCGAATGGCGCGATCTGCCACATCTTCCGGCAAAGTGGTACCGGCAGAAATCAGACGGTCTGCTTCAATCATCCTTTACCTCATAACGCGGCGCGTAGGGCTTCGCGAATTAATGTTTCACTGCTGGCGTCAGGGCGAGCGATTTTGCTCACCATCCGGCTTGCTTCTTGTGGTTTATAGCCCAGCGCCACCAGCGCGGCAACCGCTTCCTGTTCAGCATCGTCGGTCGCCGGGCTGGCAGGTGACGTGAGTACCAGGTCGGCAGCTGGCGTAAAGAGATCGCCATGTAAACCTTTAAATCGGTCTTTCATTTCGACAATCAAGCGTTCGGCGGTTTTTTTGCCAATACCCGGCAGTTTCACCAGAGCCCCCACCTCTTCACGCTCAACGGCATTAACGAACTGCTGCGCTGACATTCCGGAGAGGATTGCCAATGCCAGTTTAGGCCCAACGCCGTTGGTTTTGATCAACTCTTTGAACAACGTGCGCTCTTGTTTATTGTTAAAACCGTACAGCAGTTGCGCGTCTTCACGCACCACAAAGTGGGTGAAAACGATCGCTTCCTGACCCGCTTCAGGGAGTTCATAAAAACAGGTCATCGGCATATGCACTTCATAGCCTACGCCGCCCACTTCAATTAATACCAGCGGGGGTTGTTTTTCAATGATGATGCCTCTGAGTCTGCCTATCACATGACGCTCCTGCGTAATGAATCAAAGATAATGCTGTATGATAAAAAAATGCTGGATAGATATCCAGCGAGGGATGATATTAAATCATTTCAGAACTGATAATCCTTTGGCTCACGGTATCTGAAATTTTCTATGAATCACCTTACATCGCACTCTTTCTTTGACTTCTAATGGCCAATTTTTCCACGTTCCTTGCTGGCGTGCTTCCATTCGCGGCATTTTTTTAGTTGGTGAAGGAGTAAGACCGCAAATATAAATGCGCTTATTGCCCATATAGCTATCAGAATCGGCAAAGGGCTGATATTGAAAAACACGTTTTCACAGGGTTTCCCGATGGCGGGGCGATCTTTTACAACCTTCACGCACATGGTGATTCCTGGTTTTATACGCTTGTCCTCAACATGCAAATTCCAGGTCTTACCGTCAATCTGCCAGGTCAGGTCATAGGCATACAGCCCCGTGCAATCAATCCTTCCTCCCCGCAGTAAATTGCAGGAGTGCGAGGCGCTACGCTCAAAATTACTGGTATAACGAACCGAAGAAACTTTTGCGAGCGTAGTCAAGCTATTGCGGTGGTACTCATACTCCAGAACGGCAGCATAACTGGTATAAATCGCTAAAAAGAAGTAAAAGAGCGCAATTGGCTTCCTGAAACGTGGGTAGTGAGCTTCCATGAGATAGATGCTTAATATCAACGTCCCGGCAAGAGCAAATGAGATTAAAAGCTGATTGAATACGCTTGATAAATTCATCCGCGCCTCTGTATCTGGCAAGCAGGTAGAGGACTAATCATTCAGCGAGTCCCTGAACGCTGAATTTTTGCGGGATCATTCCACTATCAATACGCCACTGATATGACTCCGTATGCGCTAACTCGTCACCATTAAGATCAATCGAGACCTGGTTTGAGTAAATATCATACTCATCAATTATGTCAGCGCCTGAGTATTCATACAGAGCATAATATCCTGCCATCAAATCCCCCTTCGACACCCTTTCATAACTTTTTAGCACATAGCCATATCGCCAGTTAATCAAATCAAAAAGAATGCTTTCGGCGTCCTCTCTTGCAAAAATATCATCCCCCACTCTGATGATAAAACTTCCGGCATTAATTTTATAATGATGTTTTCCCGGCAGAAATTCAAAAGCCTGAGTGAGTGAAAATGATTCTTTATAATGATCACCCGCAGGAATAACTTGCCAGCCATCGACCCCATCATAAATTCCACACATCCCATCAAGGACAATGTTGCTTGTTGTGATGTCAAAGGCTTTATTGCAAGGCATCAAACCACCTTCAAAGATATAAGCAGGTTGATTATTGCTATTGTAGAAATCCAGTAAAGCATTCACCACCTGCCCCTGCTGTATAACGCTAAGCCTCACGGTGACACCACTTTGCGCCATTCTCGCATCGTTAAGGCTTGCACCAGCTTCACCCACGCCGTAGATATCATCACGCATATGAATAATTTGAGGCACAAACTCATTATTCTCATTTAAAGAAATACGTCCATATCGCCAGGGATAGCGGATGACATTATCTTGAGCAAATACATTCACGCATTGACTGATCGAAACTATAATTATCACATTAATAAATAACCGCATAAAACATTCCTTGTTATTATTACAATACAATGCTAATGCTTTACCATCACGAAAGATAGATGCTGTTTTATATATAAATAATGGATTGATATAGTGAAAATAAATTACCCAGCTAAATATGAAACCGGTGATATTGTTTTTACCTGCATCGGTGCTCGCCTGTTTGGGCAAATCTCTGCAGCCTCGAAATGCTGGAGCAACCATGTGGGGATAATCATTGGACATGACGGTGATGATTACCTGGTTGCGGAGAGTCGAGTTCCGCTCTCCACAATCACAACTTTGTCACGATTTATTGAACGGTCGACCGATCAACGCTACGGTGTTCGCCGCCTGGCAGGAGGTTTAACCGCAGAGCAGAAACTTGCTCTTGTCGAAAAGGTCCCTGCCCGGTTGCATAAGTTCTACCACACCGGTTTTAAATACGAATCATCCCGCCAGTTCTGTTCAAAATTCGTTTTTGATATTTATAAAGAGGCGCTATGTATTCCAGTGGGTGAAATAGAGACGTTTGGAGAACTGTTAAATAGCAATCCGAATGCAAAACTCACTTTCTGGAAATTCTGGTTCTTAGGTTCTATTCCGTGGGAGCGTAAAACCGTCACGCCAGCCAGTTTGTGGCATCATCCGGGTTTGGTGTTGATTCATGCGGAGGGAGTAGAAACGCCTCAGCCTGAATTGACCGAGGCGGTATAACTTAACGCAGTCGCCCTCTCGCCAGGTTCAGCCGCGATTCGCTCATTTGCATCGCATTCTGACTAACGTGGCAGTGGGTGATGGCAATTGCCAGCGCATCAGCGGCATCCGCCTGAGGATTAGCGGGGAGTTTCAGCAAGGTGCGGACCATATGCTGCACCTGGCTTTTTTCGGCACTACCAATACCTACCACCGTTTGCTTTACCTGACGTGCCGCGTATTCAAATACTGGTAATTCCTGATTCACCGCCGCCACAATCGCCACGCCACGCGCCTGCCCCAGCTTCAGGGCCGAGTCGGCATTTTTAGCCATAAAGACTTGTTCAATGGCGAAATAATCAGGCTGGAACTGGGTGATGATTTCCGTCACGCCCGCATAGATGAGCTTAAGACGAGACGGTAAATCATCTACTTTGGTGCGTATACATCCGCTACCCAGGTAGGACAGCTGCCTGCCCACCTGGCGGATGACGCCATAGCCGGTCACGCGCGAACCCGGGTCAATGCCGAGAATAATAGCCATCACGCGTCTCCGTTTTGCTGTTTAGCAGGCCTCATCAGAGAGTCGCTGCAACCTCATCAGAGATTTCACCGTTATGGTAGACTTCCTGCACGTCGTCGCAATCTTCCAGCATATCGATCAGACGCATCAGTTTCGGTGCGGTTTCTGCATCCATATCAGCTTTGGTGGACGGGATCATGGAAACTTCCGCGCTGTCTGCTTTCAGACCTGCAGCTTCCAGAGCGTCGCGTACTTTGCCCATTTCCTCCCATGCAGTGTAGACGTCAATCGCGCCATCATCATAGGTCACAACATCTTCAGCACCAGCTTCCAGAGCTGCTTCCATGATGGTGTCTTCATCGCCTTTCTCAAAGGAGATCACGCCTTTTTTGCTGAACAGATAGGCTACGGAACCATCAGTACCGAGGTTACCGCCACATTTGCTGAATGCGTGACGCACTTCAGCAACGGTACGGTTGCGGTTATCAGACAGACATTCAATCATGATTGCCGTGCCGCCAGGACCGTAACCTTCGTAGATGATGGTTTCCATGTTTGCATCATCATCACCACCCACACCACGGGCAATTGCGCGGTTCAGGGTGTCACGGGTCATGTTGTTAGACAGTGCTTTATCAATAGCTGCTCGCAGACGCGGGTTAGCATCCGGATCGCCACCGCCCAACTTAGCCGCGGTTACCAGCTCACGAATGATTTTAGTGAAGATTTTACCGCGCTTAGCATCCTGCGCAGCTTTACGATGTCTGGTGTTGGCCCATTTACTATGACCTGCCATAAAAATATCTCCAGGTAGCCCTGCCTGTTCAGGCAGCGTTAATTACAAACTGTTCAATCGCCTGCCGGTTGCTCCATGACTTTGTGAGCGCCGCCGCAGCATGCGCATCAAGCCACTTGTAGGCCAGATGTTCAGTGAAAACGATCTGGCGCTCGTGCGGGAGTGCAAGACAGAACCAAGATTCCGTATTACGCGTTACGCCCGGCGCATAGCGATGACGTAAATGTGAAAAAATTTCAAACTCCACCGTGCGCTGACAGTCAATTAAGGTCAGTTGTTCAGCGACAACATCAATGGTGACCTCTTCCTTTACTTCGCGCATGGCGGCTTGCGGCGCGGTTTCCCCCTCTTCCACACTGCCGGTTACCGACTGCCAGAAATCGGGATCATCACGCCGCTGTAACATCAGCACCCGTTTCGTATCTTGCGCATAAATAACCACCAGAATAGAAACGGGACGCTTATAAGTCATATCAATTATTCTCTGCCTTCTTCACAACCTGAATGCTCAGCTCGGACAGAGCAGTCGGGTTAGCAAAGCTTGGCGCTTCGGTCATCAGACACGCTGCCGCCGTGGTTTTCGGGAAGGCGATAACGTCACGGATGTTGTCGGTACCGGTCAGCAGCATGGTCAGACGGTCAAGACCGAATGCCAGACCTGCGTGCGGCGGAGTACCGTATTTCAGGGCGTCGAGCAGGAAGCCGAATTTCTCGCGCTGTTCCTCTTCGTTGATCCCCAGAATGCCAAACACCGTCTGCTGCATATCACCATTATGGATACGCACAGAACCACCGCCCACTTCGTAACCATTGATGACCATATCGTAAGCGTTCGCCACCGCATTTTCCGGTGCAGCTTTCAACTCTGCCGCCGTCATGTCTTTCGGTGAGGTGAACGGATGGTGCATTGCCGTCAGGCCGCCTTCACCGTCGTCTTCAAACATCGGGAAGTCGATAACCCACAGCGGTGCCCATTTGCCTTCGTCGGTCAGACCAAGGTCTTTACCCACTTTCAGACGCAATGCGCCCATCGCGTCGGCAACAATTTTCTTGTTATCGGCACCGAAGAAAATCATATCGCCATCTTGCGCGGCAGTACGATCCAGGATGGCTTCGATGATTTCAGCGTTGAGGAACTTCGCTACCGGGCTGTTGATACCTTCCAGACCTTTCGCACGTTCGTTAACTTTGATGTACGCCAGACCTTTCGCGCCGTAGATTTTAACGAAGTTACCGTATTCGTCGATCTGCTTACGGGTCAGCGATGCGCCACCCGGAACACGCAGAGCAGCAACGCGGCCTTTCGGATCGTTCGCCGGACCTGCGAATACCGCGAACTCAACGGATTTCAGCAGATCAGCAACGTCAGTCAGTTCCATCGGGTTACGCAGATCCGGTTTATCAGAACCATAACGGCGTTCTGCTTCTGCAAAGGTCATTACCGGGAAATCGCCCAGATCCACGCCCTTCACTTCCAGCCACAGATGACGCACCAGCGCTTCCATCACTTCACGCACTTGCGGCGCGGTCATGAAAGAAGTTTCCACATCGATCTGAGTAAATTCAGGCTGACGATCAGCGCGCAGGTCTTCGTCACGGAAGCATTTGACTATCTGATAGTAGCGGTCAAAACCGGACATCATCAGCAGCTGTTTGAACAACTGCGGGGATTGCGGCAGTGCGTAGAATTTACCTTTGTGCACACGAGAAGGCACCAGGTAGTCACGCGCGCCTTCCGGCGTGGCTTTGGTCAGCATCGGAGTTTCGATGTCGAGGAAGCCGTGGTCATCCATAAAACGGCGCACCAGGCTGGTGATTTTAGCGCGGGTTTTCAGGCGCTGAGCCATTTCCGGACGACGCAGGTCGAGGTAGCGGTATTTCAGTCGCGCTTCTTCGGTGTTGACGTGGTTAGAGTCAAGCGGCAGAACGTCTGCGCGGTTGATGATGGTCAGCGAGGAGGCCAGCACTTCGATTTCGCCGGTCGCCATATCGCGGTTGATATTTTTTTCGTCACGCGCACGTACGGTGCCCGTGACCTGAATGCAGAACTCATTACGCAGTTCAGAGGCCAGCTTTAACGCGTCCGCACGATCCGGATCGAAAAATACCTGCACGATACCTTCGCGGTCGCGCATATCGATGAAGATCAGGCTACCAAGATCACGACGACGGTTGACCCAACCACACAGAGTCACCTGCTGCCCCACGTGGGACAAACGGAGCTGTCCACAATATTCTGTACGCATGAGATATCCCTTAACTTAGCTGCCGGCGGATGCCCCCTGCTGCGCAGGTGACCAAGTCGCAGCGTTAGCTGTATGTCACAACTGAATGAAAAAAGGCGGCTATTATACTGGAAATTCTGCCGCACCGTAAGAGCCTGGCCCGCGCTGGAACGCCTCGTTACCACTTTATATCGGGCCTGAAATCAGACTCTACGCCAGTTTGCTATAAAGGTGTTGCCCGAACTCATAAAAATTAACAAAATTTGTCGTTCCGCCATCAGCTAATCGCATTAAGGTGAAAGGCACGATTTCGTTTTATCAGGAGACAACATGCTTGAACTGAATGCTAAAACCACTGCGCTGGTGGTGATTGATTTACAAGAAGGCATCTTACCTTTTGCCGGTGGCCCGCATACTGCCGATGAGGTGGTTAATCGCGCCGGGAAGCTGGCGGCGAAATTTCGCGCGAGCGGTCAGCCCGTGTTTCTGGTGCGCGTTGGCTGGTCTGCCGATTATGCCGAAGCATTAAAACAGCCGGTTGATGCCCCCTCCCCCGCTAAAGTGTTACCCGAAAACTGGTGGCAACATCCTGCTGCATTAGGTGCAACCGACAGCGATATCGAAATCATCAAACGTCAATGGGGTGCGTTTTACGGTACGGATCTGGAGTTGCAATTACGCCGCCGGGGTATCGATACAATAGTATTATGTGGGATCTCGACCAATATCGGTGTTGAATCCACCGCCCGCAATGCCTGGGAACTTGGTTTTAATCTGGTGATTGCCGAAGACGCCTGCAGCGCCGCCAGCGCCGAGCAGCACAATAACAGCATCAACCATATCTACCCACGCATCGCCCGTGTGCGCAGTGTGGAAGAGATCCTCAACGCATTATGATTTACATCGGTCTGCCGCAATGGTCGCATCCTAAATGGATCCGTCTGGGGATAACCAGCCTGGAAGAGTATGCCCGCCATTTTAACTGTGTGGAGGGCAACACCACGCTATACGCTCTGCCGAAACCCGAGGTTGTCCTGCGCTGGCGTGAGCAGACCACAGATAATTTTCGCTTCTGTTTTAAGTTTCCGGCGACCATTTCGCATCAGGCAGCATTACGGCATTGCGATGATTTAGTAACTGGATTTTTGACTCGCTTGTCACCGTTAGCGCCGCGCATTGGGCAATACTGGCTGCAACTGCCTGCCACATTTGGCCCACGGGATCTGCCTGCGCTTTGGCATTTTCTCGACTCTCTTCCCGGCGAGTTTAATTATGGTGTGGAAGTCCGACATCCACAGTTTTTCGCCAAAGGGGAAGAGGAACAAACACTTAATCGCGGTTTACATCAGCGCGGCGTTAATCGGGTGATTTTAGACAGCCGCCCGGTTCATGCAGCACGCCCACACAGTGAAGCTATTCGCGACGCTCAACGGAAAAAACCTAAAGTTCCCGTACATGCTGTGCTGACGGCGACAAATCCGCTGATCCGTTTTATCGGTAGTGATGATATGACGCAAAACCGAGAGTTGTTTCAGGTTTGGTTACAAAAATTAGCGCAGTGGCATCAGACCACTACGCCTTATCTTTTTTTACATACGCCAGATATTGCCCAGGCACCGGAACTGGTACATACCCTGTGGGAAGACTTACGTAAAACGCTTCCAGAGATCGGAGCAGTTCCGGCTATTCCACAGCAATCTTCTCTTTTCTGAATTTGCCACCTATCATAGACAGGTGCCATCGGCCATTTTAAAGGGAGTTTGTATGGTAAGCGCGCTATATGCCGTTTTAAGTGCGTTGTTATTAATGAAGTTCTCTTTTGATGTCGTTCGCCTGCGAATGCAGTACCGCGTTGCCTATGGTGACGGAGGTTTTAGCGAACTGCAAAGCGCTATTCGCATTCATGGTAACGCGGTGGAATATATTCCCATCGCGATTGTGTTGATGCTGTTTATGGAAATGAATGGCGCAGAAACCTGGATGGTGCATATTTGCGGCATCGTTTTGCTTGCTGGTCGTCTGATGCATTATTACGGTTTTCATCACCGTCTGTTCCGCTGGCGACGTTCTGGCATGAGCGCCACCTGGTGTGCGCTGTTGCTGATGGTGCTGGCGAATCTTTGGTATATGCCCTGGGAGTTGGTTTTCTCCCTGCGTTAGCGCACAATACGCCACTTTCTTTTTCCCGGATTTTTACGTTATGTCTCACCGCGACACGCTATTTTCTGCCCCTATCGCCAGACTGGGCGACTGGACCTTTGATGAACGGGTAGCCGAAGTCTTCCCGGATATGATCCAGCGTTCCGTTCCCGGCTACTCCAATATTATTTCCATGATTGGTATGTTAGCCGAACGCTTCGTTCAACCTGGTACGCAGGTTTACGATCTGGGTTGTTCTCTGGGCGCGGCGACGCTCTCAGTGCGTCGCAATATTCATCATGATAATTGCAAAATTATCGCCATCGACAACTCTCCGGCGATGATTGAACGCTGCCGTCGTCATATTGACGCTTATAAAGCCCCTACGCCAGTAGACGTTATTGAAGGTGATATTCGCGATATCACCATTGAAAACGCATCGATGGTTGTGCTGAATTTTACCCTGCAATTCCTGGAACCTTCAGAGCGTCAGGCGTTACTGGATAAAATTTATCAAGGGCTGAATCCGGGCGGCGCGCTGGTGCTTTCAGAAAAATTCAGTTTCGAAGATGCCAAAGTTGGTGAACTGCTGTTCAACATGCACCACGACTTTAAACGTGCCAACGGTTACAGCGAACTGGAGATCAGCCAGAAGCGCAGCATGCTGGAAAACGTGATGCTAACCGATTCTGTGGAAACCCATAAAGCACGCCTGCATCAAGCTGGTTTTGAGCATAGCGAGCTGTGGTTCCAGTGCTTTAACTTTGGTTCACTGGTGGCATTAAAAGCAGAGGACGCTGCATGATCGACTTTGGTAACTTTTATTCTCTGATTGCCAAAAATCATCTTTCACACTGGCTCGAAACACTGCCCGCGCAGATTGCTAACTGGCAGCGCGAGCAGCAGCACGGGCTGTTTAAGCAGTGGTCCAACGCGGTGGAATTTCTGCCTGAAATTAAACCGTATCGTCTGGATTTATTGCATAGCGTAACCGCCGAAAGCGAAGAGCCACTGAGCGCAGGGCAGATTAAACGCATTGAAACACTGATGCGCAACCTCATGCCGTGGCGCAAAGGGCCGTTTTCACTGTATGGCGTGAACATCGATACCGAATGGCGTTCTGACTGGAAATGGGATCGTGTTCTGCCCCATCTTTCTGATTTAACCGGGCGCACCATTCTTGATGTCGGCTGCGGCAGCGGTTATCACATGTGGCGCATGATTGGCGCAGGCGCACATCTGGCGGTGGGTATCGACCCTACGCAACTGTTCCTATGCCAGTTTGAAGCGGTGCGTAAACTATTGGGTAACGACCAACGGGCGCATCTGTTGCCCTTAGGGATTGAACAACTTCCGGCGCTGAAAGCCTTTGATACCGTCTTTTCGATGGGCGTACTTTATCATCGTCGTTCACCGCTGGAGCATCTCTGGCAGTTAAAAGATCAACTGGTGAATGAAGGTGAACTGGTGCTGGAAACACTGGTTATTGATGGCGATGAAAATACCGTCCTGGTGCCAGGCGATCGTTACGCGCAAATGCGTAATGTTTATTTCATCCCGTCAGCCCTGGCGTTGAAAAACTGGCTGAAGAAGTGTGGTTTTGTTGATATCCGCATTGCGGATGTGAGCGTTACCACGACCGAAGAGCAGCGACGCACCGAATGGATGGTCACCGAGTCTCTGTCCGATTTCCTCGACCCACATGATCCGGGTAAAACGGTGGAAGGCTATCCTGCGCCTAAACGCGCGGTACTGATTGCGCGCAAGCCGTAAAGGTCTGGTATTACTGCCGGATGCGGCGTGAACGCCTTATCCGGCCTACAAAGCCTTTGTAATTCAATATGTTGCAGGGACTATGTAGGTCTGATAAGCATAGCGCATCAGGCAGTTTTACGTTTGCATAACCTCAGCGCCCGTTTCCGGGCGCTTTTCACGTCTTATGCCTGAACAGCTGGCTGATCAAACGCCGTTAACTTCGGTGCATTGCCCGTATATTTTTCGATATACACCAGCGCAGAGTTACCGGCACAGGCATTTGCCAGCTGAGAGCTGGGGATATCCGCCGTTAACACGTTCGCACTGCCGTTTTTACACAAGCCATTTTCCAGATCTGGCCATGCACCTTCATGCACGCATACCACGCCTTTTTTGATCCCGTCAGTCACCACCGCGCCTGTCAGAATCTGACCACGTTTGTTCCAGACACGCACCAGATCGCCATTCGCAATACCAAAGCGAGCAGCATCTTCGGTGTGAATAGTGATCGGTTCACGATCGGCAACCGCATATTTTTTACGCAACTCAGCATAGTTAAGCTGACTGTGTAAACGGTGTGCCGGATGCGCGGTCAGAAGCTGCAACTGTTTCTCGTCGGCGGCACCCTTCCACTCATCAGGCGCAAGCCAGGTTGGGTGTGCCGGACAATCCTTATAGCCAAATTTTTCCAGCGTTTTAGAGTAGATCTCAATTTTGCCGCTTGGCGTACCCAGCGCATTTTTCACCGGATCGGCGCGGAAATCAGCATAACGAACGTACTGTTCGTTCTTCTCGCTGCGGCGCATTTCGATCAGTTTATTTTGCTGCCAGAAAGCATTAAACATCGGCATAGTCACGCGTTGCGCACGCGCACCTTTCTGAGCGGCATCATAGAAAAATTTCAGCCACGCCATTTCATCTCTACCTTCGGTATAGATCTCTTTTCCGCCAGGTTTGAGTAATTCAGCAAGATCGGCAAACACATCAAAATCGTTACGCGCTTCAAATTGCGGAGCGACAGCCTGCTTCATCGGTACAATATGCTGGTTGCTGTAATCACCGGTCATCGTCAAGTCATTGCGCTCAAACGATGTGGTGATCGGTAATACGATATCTGCATGTTTAGCAGCTGCGGTCCAGTAGCATTCAGAAACGACGATCATCTCCGGTTTCTGCCATGCTTTAATCAGACGATTAGTATCCTGGTGATGGGTAAAGTTACCGCCACCCGCCCACCAGATCATTTTGATATTCGGATACGTTTGTTCTTTACCGTTATGCTGATATTTGCCGCCAGGATTTTCCAGCGCATCAACAATACGGGCGACAGGAATCGCCGTCATTCCGCCATCATCAGCGGCCTCGCTGGCCTGTCCGGCAATCGCCGCAGACATTTCCGGCAGCACTCCGCCAACATGCGTCGGGTTGCCACCGTTTGAGTAATGATAAGAGAAACCAAACCCGCCGCCCGGTGTACCAATCTGCCCTAACATCGCCGCCAGCGTCACCAGCATCCAGTGTTTCTGTTCACCATATTGCTGGCGCTGAATTCCCCAGCCTGCCATCAGCATTGTGCGATTTGCCGCCATCAGTTCAGCGAGTTTGACTATCTGCGCTTCCGCTACGCCAGTAATTTCCGCCGCCCAGGCCGCGCTCTTCGGCGTATTATCGCTCTTACCTGTCAGATACTCTTCAAACTGCGGATACCCGGTGGTGTATTTTTCAAGGAACACTTTATCGTGTTTGCCTAGTGTCATCAGGGTATGTGCAATCCCCAACATCAGCGCCACGTCGGTGCCCATATTTGGCGCGATCCAGGTAGCATTGTCGCCAAAGAACTCAATAGTTTCGGAACGAATAGGGTCGATAGCAATCACTGGTTTGCCAGATTTTTTCAGCTGATGGAAGTATTCCAGCCCTTGCTCATCGGTACTGCTCCAGGCAATTTTTAAGGTATTCAGCGGGTTCATCCCCCACAACACCACCACCTGACTGTTTTCCAGAATCAGTGGCCAGGAGGTCTGCTGTTCATACACCTCCACGGAACCCACCACGTGCGGCATGATTACCTGTGCCGCCCCGGTTGAATAATCGCCGCTATGCCCTGAATAACCGCCCGCAAGATTCATATAACGTTGCAGTAAGGTTTGCGCTTTATGCAACACGCCAGAAGAGCGCCAGCCGTAAGATCCGGCAAAAATGGCCGATGGTCCGTTAGCTTTACGAATACGATCGTGTTGCCCATGAATCAGTTTTAATGCTTGTTCCCAGCTCACCTGTACATAGGTATCTTCGCCACGACCTTTCGCCGGTTGTAGTGGATTATCGAGATAGCTTTTTCTCACCATCGGATGCTGAATACGCGCCGTTGTATGTACCTGATCCGCCGCCGTAGACTGTAAGGAGTTCGGTATGGTTTTCGCCAGCGCGCCTGTCGAAGAAACAATCTTCCCGTCCTTCACTTCTACGTTCATCGCTCCCCAACGGCCCGCGGTGAGGATTTTGCCCCCCTTCTCTTCTGCCCATGCGGGTAGCGGTGCAGCCGATGTCACCACCAGCGCCCCAGCGGCAATACCGCTGTGTTTAATAAATTCACGTCTTGTTAATGTCATAACTTCCTCCCTGATCAACGAGGATCACTGTTTCTCGGTAATATCTTTGGCGTTGTACTGGAAGTACCGCGTCAAAATGTCCAGTTCGTTTTCGCTCATGCTGGTTCGCGCACCCATTCCTTTGGCAATGGACGGCCATGCATTGACGGTGTAATGGTCGGAGGCAATAGGGGCATGGCAACCAGCGCAATAGGTATCGTCAAGTTTTTCAGCGTATTGCCATAGCGGTTTACGGTCCGCTAATGCGGGATCGGTAAGCACACCCTGTAAAGACGCCTGACGCCATTGATTGCCGTATTCGTCAGCCTGCCATTCCCCGTTTACCGTTAACGCCTTGATACCTTCTTCACTTAATGTGGCTAGCGCCAGCCGTTGACCTGCCGCCAGGTAGAGCGTGTTTTCACTGCCCTGCATTTGATAACCCTGCAACAGAACGATCGGCTGTTTGCCACTGGCATCAACGACGGTGAGATCGGTACCAGGATTCACGGTAGCCAGCTCGCCTATGCGAGAAGTTTTGAAAGGATAAATATGTGCGCCATTGGTAACTGAAGTAGCGGCCTGACTTTCCAGCTCATGCGCCGCGTTGTCATCCATTTTTATTTCTGGTGGAAAATGGGCAATGCCTTTATGACAATCGATACAGGTTTCGCCGTCCTTTTGCGCTTTGTTATGCATTTTCTGCGCAGATTCACTTTGCGAGGCAATATCCATGGCATCAAAAGAATGGCAACTACGACACGTTGCAGAATCAGTTGCTTTTAATTCTTTCCATACTGTTTCGGCCATTTCCTGACGATGCGCTTCGAACTTATCGTCACTGTCTATTTTGCCGCTAACAAATTCATGATAAATATCTTTAGAAGCTTTTAATTTAGCAAATAAATAATCCACCCCTGACTTTGGAATATGGCAATCGGCACATTCCGCACGTATCCCTTTCTGGTTAGAAAAGTGGACAGTTCCCTGATATTCCTCAAAAGGTTTACTCATCGAGTGGCAGGAAAGGCAAAATGCGGTATCCGACGTTTTATGTAAGGCTTTTTGCGCCAGTAATAACCCGCCGCCACCAACCACAACCGTTATCAGCAAAAATAATAACCCAATGCGTTTTTTCCCTCGCATAGATTCCTCTAATTAATTCCAGAACACCGAAATCATTGTATAATTAAATATACAACGAATTGACCGCTTGCATAATTCGGCACAACACTGCCTGAAATAATCGATAAAGAATATGATTTATTACAATGTAATCATTAATTGCTAAGGAATAACTCAGTTGTTATTTAGAATATATATTTGTCAGTTTTAGTAATTTAAATTACATAATTAATATGAATATATAAAAATTTTTAGCACAACGCTATGCGCACTGTCACGCGCTCAACTGATTACAGAAATCGTTCGTTTTTTATACTTCTCGGGGATAAAAAAAGGCCCCTGTTGAAATTGCAGGGGCCTGGTACGAGCAAGCATCATATTGGGCGACATGATGCAACGGTAAAAATCATTTGGCCTGACGGCGTTCAATGATTCCTTTCATTTCAGCAACCGCCGCCCCGTCTACGACATAACGCGAATACTCGTCCGCGTGTGCATCTGATGACATGGACAATCCTTGATTACGATAACGCATTGGTGAGGCTTGCCACGCTCCCGCGGAGCTATGGACTTCCAGCACTCCGGCATCGAGGAAGTGGTGCAGGTTTTCTGCACGGACTCCTGCTCCGGCCATAATGATTGGAGCATCACCATGGGCAATAAGTTCCATAATTTTTGATAAACCTTGCAGTGCGTCTGATTTTTGCCCTGATGTCAGTACCCGAGCAACGCCCAATTCCGCAAGATTATTGAGTGTATTTAAAGGGTTAGCGCACATATCGAAGGCGCGATGAAAAGTCACTGCCAGCGGACCGGCAGCAGCCATTATTTTTTCCATTCGTGGCATATCGACATTCCCGTCAACATCGAGAACGCCCGTCACCAGTCCAGGAAAACCTAATTCGCGGACTGTGCGCACATCCTCAAGAATGGCGGCAAACTCACCGTCGCTGTAGCAAAAATCACCACCGCGTGGGCGAATAATTGGATGCACAGGGATCGTCACCCGCTGGCGCACGGATTTCAATACCCCCAACGACGGCGTTAAGCCCCCCTCTTTTGGGGCTGCGCATAATTCAACTCTGTCTGCGCCGTTTTGCTGCGCCGTTAGCGCGCATTCCATGCTGTAACAGCAAATTTCCAGTAATGCCATTTTTGCTCCTTAATTACGCCGACTGCTCGCTGGCAACGATCTCTTCAATGGACCACGGATGAAATTTAATGGTCGTTTTGCCATCGGTGACCGCCAGCGTCGGGTTCGGTAATCGCTCATGCTCACCTTTTGGCGAACTGGTTTTAACTGAGATCCCCGGCAGGCTGAGTCCTTCATCAGAAAGCAATGCCAGCGCACGGGAATTCAGCGTTTCTGGATCGCCCGGCAGAACGATTTCAATATGTTCCCAACCTTCGTGCGGGTAACGTTTTTCCCCGGGCCACGGTAGCTCGACAATGGAAAACTGCCAGTGCGCAACCTGTACCGGTTCATGCAATTTAAACAGACAAATCGGCCTGCTATTGATCATATTTTCTGACAAAAGCTCGCCGCACTGTTCAAACCCGCGACGCCAGCGTTCAGCGGTGACGTTTTGATGGCAACGCAAAGAAATGTGATCGGCAGTCAGTGGAGTGATATCCAACCCCAGACGGCGGGAAAGTTCATCTAATGCGTGGGTAAATCGCGGTAAATCCGATGCAATATCCTGCAGCTCGTCGATAGATTGCCAGTTCGCCATAATCACTCTTCGTCTTTCAGTAAAAGCGTTAATTTACCCTGTTGCCCTGCGCCAACCAACCGCTGATTTCACGCCGCTTCTGATGCAATAGTGAAAACGGCAATACACCACGCGCACGTTGCTGACGAAAACAGCCATTTGCAGTATACTCCCGCCCTAATTTCTTTAACTGGTGCGGGCAATTTTTGCTCGCTTCATCAATGTAAGGTATTCCGGTGAATATTCAGGCTCTTCTCTCAGAAAAAGTCCGTCAGGCCATGATTGCGGCAGGCGCGCCTGCGGATTGCGAACCGCAGGTTCGTCAGTCAGCAAAAGTTCAGTTCGGCGACTATCAGGCTAACGGCATGATGGCAGTTGCTAAAAAACTGGGTATGGCACCGCGACAATTAGCAGAGCAGGTGCTGACTCATCTGGATCTTAACGGTATCGCCAGCAAGGTTGAGATCGCCGGACCAGGCTTTATCAACATTTTCCTTGATCCGGCATTCCTGGCTGAACATGTTCAGCAGGCGCTGGCGTCCGATCGTCTCGGTGTTGCGACGCCAGAAAAACAGACTATTGTGGTTGACTACTCTGCGCCAAACGTGGCGAAAGAGATGCACGTCGGTCACCTGCGCTCTACCATTATTGGCGACGCAGCAGTGCGTACTCTGGAGTTCCTCGGTCACAAAGTGATTCGCGCAAACCACGTCGGCGACTGGGGCACTCAGTTCGGTATGCTGATTGCATGGCTGGAAAAGCAGCAGCAGGAAAATGCCGGTGAAATGGAGCTGGCTGACCTTGAAGGTTTCTACCGCGATGCGAAAAAGCATTACGATGAAGATGAAGCGTTCGCTGAGCGTGCACGTAACTACGTGGTAAAACTGCAAAGCGGTGACGAATACTTCCGTGAGATGTGGCGCAAACTGGTCGACATCACCATGACGCAGAACCAGATCACCTACGATCGTCTGAACGTGACGCTGACTCGTGATGACGTGATGGGCGAAAGCCTGTACAACCCGATGCTGCCGGGTATCGTGGCTGATCTCAAAGCCAAAGGTCTGGCTGTAGAAAGCGAAGGCGCAACCGTCGTATTCCTTGATGAGTTCAAAAACAAGGAAGGCGAACCGATGGGCGTGATCATTCAGAAGAAAGATGGTGGCTATCTCTACACCACCACTGATATCGCCTGTGCTAAATATCGTTATGAAACATTGCATGCCGATCGCGTGCTGTATTACATCGACTCCCGTCAGCATCAACACCTGATGCAGGCGTGGGCGATCGTCCGTAAAGCAGGCTATGTGCCGGAATCCGTACCGCTGGAACACCATATGTTCGGCATGATGCTGGGCAAAGACGGCAAACCGTTCAAAACGCGTGCTGGCGGTACGGTGAAACTGGCCGATCTGCTGGATGAAGCCCTGGAACGCGCACGCCGTCTGGTGGCAGAGAAGAACCCGGATATGCCAGCCGATGAGCTGGAAAAACTGGCTAATGCGGTTGGTATTGGTGCGGTGAAATACGCAGATCTCTCCAAAAACCGCACCACGGACTACATCTTCGACTGGGACAACATGCTGGCGTTTGAGGGTAATACCGCGCCATACATGCAGTATGCTTACACGCGTGTATTGTCCGTGTTCCGTAAAGCAGAAATTGACGAAGAGCAACTGGCTGCAGCTCCGGTAATCATCCGTGAAGATCGTGAAGCGCAACTGGCAGCTCGCCTGCTGCAGTTTGAAGAAACCCTCACCGTGGTTGCCCGTGAAGGCACGCCGCACGTGATGTGTGCTTACCTGTACGATCTGGCCGGTCTGTTCTCTGGCTTCTACGAGCACTGCCCGATCCTCAGCGCAGAAAACGAAGAAGTGCGTAACAGTCGTCTGAAACTGGCACAACTGACGGCGAAGACGCTGAAGCTGGGCCTGGATACGCTGGGTATTGAGACAGTAGAGCGTATGTAATCGATTTTTCGTGAGAGTGAAGCCTGATCAGGGTTACCTGATCAGGCTTTTTTATTGCCATCTAAATGTATTCTGAAAATGGACATGCCACTATTTTCTCACTATTGGATAAGAGGCCAGAAGCGTAATATCCGGCCCCAGGGAAACGATAACGGTTGAATTTAAGGAATACCGCAGTGTTTAAATTTCTTGTATTAACATTAGGCATTATCTCTTGCCAGGCTTACGCAGAAGATACGGTTATAGTCAATGACCATGACATTTCAGCCATCAAAGATTGTTGGCAAAAAAATTCAGATGATGATACTGACATTAACGTGATCAAATCATGCCTGCGACAAGAATACAATCTCGTCGATGCGCAATTAAATAAAGCTTATGGTGAAGCTTATCGTTATATAGAACAAGTACCACGCACAGGTGCCAAAAAACCTGATACCGAACAACTTAACTTGCTTAAAAAAATCACAACGAGCCTGGCTGGATTTTAGGGACAAAGAATGTGAATTAATCCTTTCAAATGAAGACGTTCAGGATTTAAGTGCCCCTTATTCTGAATCAGAATGGCTCTCATGTATGATCATACAGACCAATACGCGAACTCGCCAGTTGCAGTTATACCGTAACTCTGAAGATTTTTATCCAAGCCCTTTGACAAGAGGATAATTCACATATTTTTGGCATGTTTTGTTGTAAGCTATTCCTGATAAATAATTGCAACAAAACATCGAGCCTTTTTCACTGAGTTATTAAACATGCCGCGAGCGCGTAATTTTTATTTGTCCTTCAGCGATAATTCACAATCACTTCATTACGTTGTACTTTTAGCGGCGGAATTAACCGCCCGCCGCCAGGCACTTCCCAGATAAATCGCAACGGTTCTGCCGCCGGTATACCGGAAAAGGCCACGGTGGTTCCGCTCTGCCCCTCTAATTCGACACAACGAGATTGTGAACACAAGCGAACCCGCAGCCCTACGGGAGTTGGGCCGATAAGCTGATAACGCCACGCAACCAGCGTCATCAATCCTGATGCAGGTTGTCGCGAAGAAAGAGGCGCTGACGACATCGATTCACCACGGTGATTCAACGTAACGCCCACACTGCTCGCCTGCCACATCCCCTCCCCGGCGGCTTGCGCCAGCAGCGGAAACAATAATATTGCTAATAAGGCTCTCATTATTTGCCGCCAATCGTCGCCGTCATACGGATATGTCGGTTATCTGATAGTTCCAGATTCGACAGCACCACTAACTGCGGCAGGCTGCGACGCAGGAAGCGAGACAATAATGGTCGCAGCGCGTGGTTCACCAATAATACTGGCGGCGCACCCAGCATCTCCTGACGGGATAGCGCTTCCTGAGTTTGTGCCAGTAAACGATCCGCCAGCCCAGGCTCCAGTCCGCCCCCACCCTGCAAGGCCTGTAGTAACAAACGTTCCAGCGGTGTATCGAGGCCAATAACATGGACTTCATCTTTGCCAGGAAACCACTGCTGGGTTATAGCCCGTCCTAACGCCACGCGCACGACGGCGGTTAATTCATGTGGATCGCTTTGGATGGGCGCATGTTCCGCCAGCGTTTCGAGAATAGTGCGCATATCGCGAATCGGGACTTTTTCATCGAGGAGATTTTGCAGCACTTTATGCAGTGTGGTGAGCGTGACGACGCCAGGAACGAGATCTTCCGTCAGCTTTGGCATCTCCTGAGCGACACGATCCAGCAGCTGCTGCGCCTCCTGACGACCAAACAGCTCTGCGGCATGCTGGCTTATGAGGTGGTTAAGATGCGTAGCCACCACCGTGCTGGCCTCAACCACGGTATAACCTTGAATCTGCGCCTGTTCTTTTAGCGCACTTTCAATCCAGATAGCATTCAGACCAAACGCCGGATCGACGGTCGCCTCTCCTGGTAACGTTCCAGCTGCGGTACCTGGGTTTATTGCCAACCAGCGCCCCGGATATGCATCACCACTGCCTATCTCCACGCCTTTCATCAAAATACGGTAGCGGGCAGGTTGCAGATCCATATTGTCGCGAATGTGTACTACCGGCGGCAGAAAGCCCATTTCCTGAGCAAATTTCTTGCGAATACTGCGAATACGACCCAGTAGTTCACCATCCTGCTGAAAATCGACCATCGGGATCAGTCGATAACCCACTTCCATTCCCAGAGAATCTTCCAGTTGAACATCGTTCCACGTTGCTTCGACAACGGCATTATTCTCTGCCATTTTTACCGGTTTTGGTTCGGCAGGCGCTTTTTGTTCGCGTCCGCGGATCCACCAGGCCAGCCCCAGCAATCCGGCAGTGAACAGCAAAAATACCAGGTTCGGCATTCCAGGCACCAGGCCGAGTAAACCGAGCACGGCGGCGCTTAACAACATAACGCTCGGGTTACTGAAAAGCTGATTCACCATCTGTTCGCCAACATCCTGATCAGTGCTGACGCGCGTAACGATAACCCCCGCGGCGGTAGAAATCACCAGCGCCGGAATTTGTGCTACCAGACCGTCACCAATGGTCAATAGCGTATAACTTTCCGCCGCATGTCCCATGCTCATGCCATGTTGCAGCACACCGACCAGCAATCCGCCGACAACGTTAATGACCATGATGAGGATCCCGGCGATGGCATCGCCGCGAACAAACTTACTTGCCCCGTCCATTGAGCCGTAAAAATCGGCTTCCTGAGTGACTTCACTGCGGCGTTTTTTCGCCTCATCTTCACCAATCAGTCCGGCGTTAAGGTCGGCATCAATCGCCATCTGCTTTCCTGGCATACCATCGAGAACAAAGCGCGCGCCTACTTCTGCGATACGCCCGGCACCTTTGGTAATAACCATAAAGTTGATGATCACGAGAATGACGAACACCACGATACCGATAGCGAAATTGCCACCAACGAGGAAGTGACCGAACGCTTCGACCACCTTCCCTGCCGCCGCCGCGCCAGTATGCCCTTCCATCAAAATGATACGGGTTGAAGCCACGTTAAGTGCCAGACGTAACAGGGTGGTAAACAACAGAATGGTTGGAAACGCAGCAAACTCGAGCGTGCGCTGGGTAAACATCGCGACCAGCAACACCATGATCGACAAGGCAATATTGAAGGTGAACAGCAGGTCGAGTATGAATGCGGGCAGTGGCAGCACCATCATCGACAAGATCAACAGGATCAAAATCGGTCCGGCAAGGATCTGCCATTGTGTCGATTTCAGGTTTGCGGGCAGGCGCAGCATCGCGGCCAGATTACTCATGGGTCGGTTTCTCGTTAATAAAATCCAGGGCTTCCGGCACCGGAAGATGAGTAGGTTGTACAGGGCGCTGTCCACCAGCCAGACGCCAGCGTTTCAGTTGCCAGACCCAGGCCAGCACTTCCGCCACTGCGGCGTACAGTTGACCCGGGATTTGTTGACCGATCTCCGCATGTCGATACAGCGCTCGCGCCAGCGGCGGCGCTTCAAGCGTAGGGACGTTATTTTCAGCGCCAATTTCACGAATGCGCAGTGCGACCAGCCCTGCACCTTTAGCGACCACTTTCGGTGCGCTCATTTTGTTTTCGTCATACTGCAACGCTACCGAATAGTGGGTCGGGTTATTGACAATGACATCCGCTTTCGGCACATCGTTCATCATCCGACGCCGTGCGGCAGCTCGCTGCATCTGACGGATCCGCCCCTTAACATGAGGGTCGCCTTCGCTTTGTTTAAACTCATCACGAATATCCTGCCGCGACATACGCAGTTTTTTCAGGTGGCTAAAGATTTGGAAAAAAACGTCAAATCCCACCATCGGAATAACACCAAGCACCACCAGCAGTGCGCATAGCCCAACCAGATCCATCGCATTACCCATGGCAGTAATCGGAGACTCAGCCATTAAGCGCATCATCTGCGGCCAGTGATGCCAGAGATAAAACCCCGTCACGCTGCCAACCAGGATGGTTTTCAAAATCGCTTTAAGCAACTCCGCGCCAGTCTGTGCCGAGAATATCCGTTTAATTCCCGGTAGTGGGTTGAGTTTGGAAAACTTCGGCTGCAAGGATTTTCCGCTAAATACCAGCCCTCCCAGCATGACCGGAGAAATGAGCGCCACCAGCACCACGCCGCTAATCAGTGGCAGCAGCGCCAGCATGGCTTCTCTGATCAGCAGAATAATCTGCCCGAGGATCAGATTCGGGTCATTGATAATATTGTGATCAAAATGCAGCCCAGCGGAGAGCATGCCCGACAATCGACGGGCCAGCGACACACCGCCAAACCAGATAACACTAACGCCCACCAACAAAATCAGCAGTGAGGTCAGTTCACGGGAACGCGGGATCTGCCCTTCCTCCCGCGCTTTTTCAAGTCGGTGGGGTGTGGGGGCTTCTGTTTTGTCGTCGCTCTCGTCAGACACGTCGCCAATCCTGGAAAGAGTATTAAGCGTAAATGATGCCAGAGCGCAAAGCGTTCAATGGTTTGAGTAAGGGGCAAAACAGGCGGGATTTAGGGCTTTTGCTGCCACACATCAAGCATAGTATGCGTTTGTCGGTTGCAGCGTCATCGCGTTATCCGACCGCCTGATATGACGCGGTCACGCCACATCAGGCAATACAAATCAAAATCCAAGACTATCCAACAAATCGTCTACCTGATCCTGACTGGCTACCACACCGGCTTTGCTGGTATCAACCTGAGGTCCATTAAGCAAACTCTGGTTTTCACGTTTTGGACGCGACTCCTGTTCCGGGATGTTTTCCAACAGCACCATCAGCAATTGACGTTCGATCTCCTGAATGACATCCATCATCCGCTTAATGACCTGTCCGGTGAGGTCCTGAAAATCCTGCGCCATCATGATTTCCAGTAGTTGCGCGTTAGTAAAGCTGGTATGCGCGGGGACATCTGCCAGAAATTGCCGCGTATCTGTCACCAGTTCACGGGCATCGGCAAGGTCAATCGGATCGGCAAACCAATCATCCCAACGTTGGGTTAATGCTTTTGCTGATTTCTCCATTTGATCCTGATGTGGTTGTGACGCTTCAACACTGTTCAGCGCCCGCTCTGCAGCCTGGGCAGTCATCTGCACAACATAGTACAAACGATCGCGGGCATCGGGGATGGCTTCCGCCGCTTCGGCAATTGCCTGATCCAGCCCCAGCTCGCGCAAACTGTCGCGCAACATACGCGTCAGGCTGCCGATGCGCGCAATGATATCGCCAGCTGAATGCTCGTCAGCAGGTTTGATTGATGGTTGCATCATAGTCGCATCCTCACATGCCCAGTTTCTCAAAGATTTTGTTGAGTTTTTCCTCCAGCGTCGCGGCGGTAAATGGCTTCACCACATAGCCACTGGCCCCCGCTTGCGCCGCAGCAATGATGTTCTCTTTCTTCGCTTCTGCAGTCACCATTAACACCGGCAATGCCGACATCGCGCCATCCGCACGAATCGTTTTCAGCAATTCCAGGCCATCCATGTTGGGCATGTTCCAGTCGGAGATAACAAATCCATAACCGCCTGCCTGCAACTTATTGAGGGCGTCGACGCCATCTTCCGCTTCCTCAACATTATTGAATCCCAGCTCTTTCAGTAGGTTACGCACAATGCGTCGCATGGTGGAAAAGTCATCCACAACCAAAAATTTAAGTTCTTTATCCGCCATTTCACACTCCTGATTTAAATACGTATCGCCTGTCCGGCACTGATTTTCGCCAGCATTTGCTGGCTTACCTGGCTAAGATCGACCACTTCGCAAACACCACCCATATTGATGGCCTCGCGCGGCATGCCGAACACCACGCAACTTGCTTCGTTTTGTGCAAGGGTCCATGCCCCCGCCTGACGCATCGCTAACATTCCCGCCGCGCCGTCGTTGCCCATACCGGTCAGGATCACCCCAACCGCATTACGCCCCGCCTGTTTGGCAACAGAATGGAACAACACATCTACCGAAGGCCGATGACGGTTAACCGCCGGGCCATCGTGGATTTTGATTTGATAATTCGCGCCGCTACGCGCCAGTTCCATATGCCGATCTCCAGGTGCGATATAAGCATGCCCCGGCAGAACGCGTTCTCCGTCTTCGGCTTCTTTAACACCGATTTGGCACAACTTATTAAGTCTGTCGGCAAAAGAGCGGGTGAAACCGGGCGGCATATGCTGGGTAATTAACAGTGCCGGACTGGAAAGCGGTAACGGTTGCAGGACGTGACGAATTGCCTCAGTTCCCCCCGTTGAAGCACCAATCGCAATCAGTTTTTCAGAACTCAACAACGGCCCCGCTTTCAGCGTTGTCGGTGCCGACAATGGTTTATGTGCCGCAAGGCTCGCCTTTGCTGCCGTGCGTACCTTTTCAGCAATCATTTCGCTATACGCCAGCATTCCTTCGCGAATACCTAACTGCGGTTTGGTGACAAAATCTATCGCCCCCAGCTCCAGCGCGCGCAGCGTAACTTCTGACCCTTTGCCGGTCAGGGAAGAAACCATCACAACGGGTATTGGACGCAAACGCATTAATTTTTCGAGAAAATCCAGTCCGTCCATCCGCGGCATTTCAACATCCAGCGTCAATACATCGGGATTGAATTTCTTAATCAAATCACGCGCAACCAGCGGGTCAGGGGCGGTCGCCACCATTTCCATGTCGCTATGGCTGTTGATGATTTCTGTCATGATCTGGCGCATTAGTGCCGAATCATCGACAGATAACACCCTGATTTTGCTCATCGTTAATCCTTACTTAGCGCATACACCGTCTGACCACGCAGCGTGAAGCGGCGCTCAAGGTGGCTAAAGTTTTCAGAGTGACCCGCAAACAGCAATCCGTCGGGTTTAAGGAGCGGAACAAAGCGGCGCAAAATCTCCTGCTGGGTAGTTTGATCGAAGTAGATCATGACGTTACGACAGAAGATCGCATCAAACGGCCCCGGCACGGTGTATTGTTTCGCCAGTAAATTCAGCGGGGCAAAATCAACATAGTTCGCCAGCTCCTGACGCACGCGTACCAGCCCTTCATGCGGTCCCGTCCCTCGCATGAAGTACCGCTGCAGTTGCTGCGGCGTCAGATTTTTCAGCTCTTCATGGCGATAAATACCGCTTCTGGCTTTTTCCAGCACCTCGGTGTCGATATCGCTGGCAAACACTTTCCAGCGTCCAGGCGCGGTGCCCAATGTGTCAGCCAGCGTCATCGCAATGCTGTACGGCTCTTCGCCGGTCGAAGCCGCCGCGCTCCATACGCGATACTCGCCAGAACGACGCCGGGCGTGATCCGCGAGCAGAGGAAAATGATGCGCCTCACGGAAAAAAGCCGTCAGATTCGTGGTCAGCGAATTGATAAACGCCTGCCACTCACCGCTGTGCTGGTTAGATTCCAGCAAGTTCAAGTAATGGCCGAAATCCGTCAGTCCCAGCGAACGCAAGCGACGAACTAATCGGTTGTAAACCATGTCGCGTTTATGGTCAGCCAGAACGATCCCGGCTCGTTGATAGATCAATTGACTTATCCGCCGAAAATGCGCGTCGGAAAGCGCCAGGC
The DNA here is from genome assembly GCF_002965245.1 of Escherichia sp. MOD1-EC6021. Classification (NCBI taxonomy): domain Bacteria; kingdom Pseudomonadati; phylum Pseudomonadota; class Gammaproteobacteria; order Enterobacterales; family Enterobacteriaceae; genus Escherichia; species Escherichia sp. MOD1-EC6021. The sequence continues at coordinate 310,196 of NZ_PTRU01000002.1, forward strand.
GCTCGGTCATCTGTAACAATAAAGACGTTTGCCCACAGGGCAGAGATGAAGTCATAGCGCCTTCTCAATCACTTCAGGATACCACTGGCGCAATCTGTAACTGCGCCGACTCATGTCTTGCTACTTCATGTTCTTCAAGGGTAAATGCCGCCACGCGCGACGAAAGATTGTCAGCCTGGTTCGCCAGTTGTTCCGTTGCCGCCGCCGCTTCTTCTACCAGGGAGGCGTTCTGCTGTGTCACCTGATCCATCTGGCTGACAGCCTGTGCAACTTGTTCAATCCCACGCCGTTGTTCTTCCGACGCCGAGGCAATTTCTCCCATAATGTCGTTCACGCGGGTTACTGAACTGACAATATCGGTCATGGTCGCGGCGGCGTTATTCACCAGTTTCGAACCCTGCTGGACACGATTGACAGACTCTTCGATCAGCCCTTTGATCTCTTTTGCCGCCTGGGCGCTACGGCTGGCAAGATTGCGCACTTCACCTGCCACTACCGCAAAACCACGCCCCTGCTCTCCGGCGCGAGCCGCTTCCACTGCCGCATTCAGGGCCAGAATATTGGTCTGGAAAGCAATGCCGTCGATAACGCTGATAATGTCGCCAATTTTTTGCGAGCTGGTGGCGATTTCCTGCATGGTGTGAGTCATGGTACTGACCTGGACACCCCCCGCCTGCGCCGTTGTCGCGGCTTTTTTTGCCAGTTCCGAAGCCTGTCGCGCGTTATCGGCGTTTTGCCCTACCGTGGCGGTTAATTGCTCCATACTGGCGGCCGTTTGTGACAACGATGCCGCCTGCTGTTCGGTACGACTTGAGAGATCGTTATTGCCTGCGACAATCTCCGCGATACCAATGTGCATCTCCTGGCTTCCCTTACGCACATCACTCACCGTCCCACGTAAAGCCTGCTGCATGGTCTTCAGGCTGGCAAAAATGGCGGTGATCTCATTGCGACCATATACCGCAATCGGACGCGCCAGATTACCCGCAGCAATGCTGTCAAAATGGCTACCGATGATGGCCAGTGGTTGAACAATCATCTTGCGCGTCCACCACAGCGCACTGCTGATGTAGAGCGCTGCAACAATAATCATGCTGATAAACACCAGCGCCGAAATCTGATAGTTACGCTGGCTTTGCGCACTGGCGGCTTCCAGCACATGGTTGATCTCCTGCTGCCAGGCCTCAAAGTTAACGTCAAACGCATTCTGTGATTCCTGCACCGGCGCAGTGAGGAAATCCGAAAGTTGATTACTTTCAAGCCAGGTCGCCTGATGTTCGAGATCGTTGTGCCAACGGGCAAAACTTTTCTCCGTCTCTTTTTGCAACGCCCTGACGTGCTCGTTGCCCGCAGTCATCGCCATAAAACTTTTAAACAGCGTGGTGGATTGCGTCAGACTGGCGCGCGCCGTCGTCATCAACGTTTTAATGTCATCCGCCGGATAGCTAAGCGCCGTCAGAGTGCCCGCTTTGTTCAGCGCGGTACTGGCCTGTAACATTACCGCCCGAGTTTGCGCTAATGCCGCACGTTGCTGATTGCTCTGCTCGACCTGATTCAATCGTTGCAAATCATCGCGAAATGCCCAAAAAGACATGCCGTTACTGCCAATCTGCAAGATCCCGCAGAGAATCAAAATTAAAAACAGCGTGGTCGAAATTCGAATACGATTAAACATCAACGCTCCCCATCAGGCGGCAATGACCGCGTTAGTCAATGCTCGTTAAAATGTTTCCCAGTTTGGATCTTGTTCAGCAATTCGCAGTCGTGGCTGTGCCGGTGGTTGCTCACTGGCAGGACGAGATGATGTTTGCGTTTTATTGGTGAGTGGGCTGGCTGCCAGATGGAACGCAGAAACCGCTTGTGTTAAACGACTGGCCTGTTCTTCCAGCGCAGCGGCGGCAGCAGCTGATTCCTGCACCAGCGATGCGTTCTGTTGCGTGACGCGATCCATTTCCGAAACCGCCAATGCGACTTGATCGATGCCGCGGCTCTGTTCATCTGATGCCGATGCAATTTCGCCCATAATGTCAGTCACGCGAGTGACAGCATTGACGATATTGTTCATTGTTTCCCCGGCGCTTTCGACCAACACCGAACCGGTATCAACGCGCGAGACGGAGTCTTCAATGAGGGCTTTGATCTCTTTTGCCGCCTGGGCGCTGCGACTGGCAAGATTACGCACTTCGCCCGCCACCACGGCAAAACCACGGCCTTGTTCACCCGCTCGCGCGGCTTCAACCGCGGCATTCAGCGCGAGGATATTAGTCTGGAAGGCAATACCGTCGATAACGCTGATAATGTCGGCAATTTTCTTCGAACTATCGGCGATCTCATGCATCGTTTTCACTACGCCATCCACTACTTTGCCGCCATGCTGGGCGGTGTCGGAGGCACTTTGCGCCAGTTGTGAGGCCTGGCGGGCGTTATCGGCGTTTTGCTTCACTGTCGCGGTGAGCTGCTCCATGCTGGCGGCAGTTTCTTCCAGCGCAGATGCCTGCTGTTCAGTACGGGAGGAAAGATCGGTATTGCCCGCCGCAATTTCACGGGTACCGACATAGATGGCATCTGAACCTTCGCGCACATGAGTGACGGTGTCAGTCAAAGAGCGTTGCATATGTGAGACGCTCTGCGCCAGATCGCCCATTTCACTGCGCCCGTCAATGGTCAGGGTATTCGCCAGGTTACCACCGGCGATTTCGCGAATATGAGCAATAATTTTTGCCAGCGGTGTAAGCAACATACGGCGAATGCCGTACCACGCCACCAGCAGAATCATTACCACCACCAGCGCGATAACCGCCAGTTGCCACTGGGCAAATCGGTAATCATCTGCGTTGTCAGTGACGATATCGCGATACAGTTTTTCACTGCTGAGGGCGTACTGAGCAAACGCTTCGCCCATTGCATTTTGCATTCCCTGGGTTGGCTGAGCGAAATAAGCTCCAGTATTGCCATAATCAAGATAATCAATCAGTTCAGTTAATGCTGTGTGATAGTTTTTATATTTTTCATCAATATTACGACTGGTAGCGACCATTTCAGGTAACGGCGCCATGCTTTTAAATTTTTTATAATGTGTCGCGGCCTGGGCCAAAGTTTTCCTGGCGCTATCAAGCAATTCAACTTTGGCGTTACTTTGTTGATTGGAAGAATCCATCATCATCCGCACCGCTGATCGACTCAGGTTAATGCGCGTTTGCAGCATTAAATCCCAGGTTGACGTCAGCTCGCCCTGCTGTTCCCGTAATTGATTGGAAACCACAAAGCTCTTCTGGCTATGGTGAAGGGAAGAAAAAAACAGACTGCCGGAAATAAGCTGTAACAGTGCGAATACCCCCAGCACCATTACCAACAGCGTGACTACGCGGATACGGTTAATCATAAGGCACCTTCCTGAAAACAAGTTGATCTCGTTATCGGCAAGGAAGGGGGAAACTTTATTGCTGATGCCACCCGCCGCGAAACTGAAATAAAAAACCCGATGCGCAGGTCATCGGGTTCATTGCAATTGAGGAAATCAGGAGAATTACGCCACTTCTGACGCCGCGCTATCTAACAGCGCCATCTCTTCGCTGTTCAGCAGTTTTTCGATGTTCACCAGAATCAACATGCGGTCGCCCAGTGCGCCGAGTCCAGTGAGATATTCTGTTGAAAGCGTCACGGCAAATTCCGGTGCCGGACGAATTTGCTCCGCCGTCAATGAAAGAACGTCCGAAACCCCGTCCACTACGATGCCGACGACCCGCTGCCCGAGATTCAGGACAATAACTACTGTGTTGTCGTTATAGTCCACATCCACCTGACTGAACTTAATTCGTAAGTCGACAATCGGCACAATAACACCGCGCAGATTAGTGACACCTTTGATAAACGCTGGCGTGTTTGCAATCCGTGTCACCTGATCGTAACCACGGATCTCCTGCACTTTCAGAATATCAATACCGTACTCTTCGTCACCAAGGGTAAATACCAGGAATTCCTGGCCTGACGGCTCGCTGGCCAGCTTTGTTACATTCGTCATACCGGTCATATTGTTACCTTTTTACTCATTCAGGCGGCGGTGTTCGCCATACGTTGTTCGCGGTTTATCGCCTGCAAGGCGGAGACATCAACAATCAGTGCCACGCTGCCGTCGCCAAGAATGGTCGCAGCAGAAATGCCGGGGACTTTGCGATAGTTACTTTCAAGGTTTTTAACCACAACCTGGTGTTGACCAATTAATTGATCCACAAGCAAGGCGTAGCGGCGACCGCCACTTTGTAAGATCACCACAATTCCCTGGGTGGCTTCGGTTTTCGCGCCCGCGACGTTGAACACTTTCCACAGTTCAACGATGGGCAGATATTCACCACGCACTTCCAGCACCCGCTCGCCACCTGCCAGTGGATGCAGATCGGCTTCACGGGGTTGCAGTGATTCCATGACCGCATTCAGCGGCAGAATGAAAACTTCATCCGCAACGCGTACGGACATGCCGTCGAGGATGGCCAGCGTCAGCGGCAGTAAAATGCGGATCGTAGTGCCAGTACCCTGCTTCGACTGGATTTCGACATGACCGCCCATCTCCTGGATATTACGTTTAACGACGTCCATGCCGACGCCGCGCCCAGAGACGTCGGTGACCTGCTCCGCCGTGGAGAAGCCAGGTGCAAATATCAGCATCGCGACTTCGTCGTCGCTCATGTTTTCGCTGACGGTCAAACCTTGCGAGGCCGCTTTTGCCAGAATTCGCTCACGGTTTAGCCCCGCCCCATCGTCGGTCACTTCAATGCAAATGTTGCCGCCCTGATGTTCGGCAGACAGAATTAAATTTCCGACGCTGTTTTTACCTGCGGCGAGCCGTTTTTCTGGCAGTTCAATACCGTGATCGAGGCTATTGCGTACCAGGTGGGTCAGCGGGTCGATAATGCGTTCTATCAGGCTCTTGTCGAGTTCAGTGGAACTGCCCACCAGCGTCAGTTCTACCTGCTTGCCGAGTTTTCCCGCCAGATCTCGCACCAGGCGGGGATAGCGACTAAAGACATACTCCATCGGCATCATGCGAATCGACATCACTGATTCCTGCAAATCACGAGCGTTACGTTGTAACTGCCCCATGCTGGTAATCAAATCACCATGATTAACCGGGTCCAGTTCGCTGGAACGCTGGGCAAGCATGGACTGGGTGATGACCAGCTCGCCGACGAGGTTAATCAGTTGATCAACCTTTTCTACCGCCACACGAATGCTGGTGGATTCACTGCTGCGTGTCGTTTTTTCCCGCTCCACGCGTCCAGTTGGGGCTTGTTCGGTTGCCAGTTTAAGCACTGGTGGGGGAGATGTTTTTGGCGAAACTTCTACTGTTTCAAAGGTAATCTGATCGGCCTCGATCACAAAACAGAGTACCGCTGTGATGTCATCTTCGGCAATGTCGCCCGGTAATATTGCCGAGAGAGAATCCGCCCCCTTTACCACGTCAGTTAGGGTTGTCAGATGTCCCAGCTCTTCTTCCAGCAGGTCGACTTCCCCGGCCTTCAGGCGAGAAAGGATAATTCGACGCGGTGACTGACAGCGACTCTGCTCATCTTGCGGTTCACTTTTGGCAACCACACTTAATCGGGTCACTGCGGATGGCATTTCGCCTTTCGCTTCTAATGCCAGTTGACGCAAGGCCTGGCAGATATAATCGAAGCTGGCGGCATCCGGCTCTTGCGACTGTTTATAAGCGTCGAGCTGTTCTTGCATGATGTCCTTCGTTTCCAAAAACAGATTAATAATGTCGGTGTTGAGTTGCATCTCACCTCGTCTGGCTTCGTCGAGCAGGTTTTCCATCAGATGCGTGGTTTCCTGCAAAACGCTGAAGCCAAAGGTTCCTGCCCCTCCTTTGATCGAGTGGGCAGCCCGAAAGATGGCATTCAATTGTTCGGCATCTGGCGCTTCCGGCTGCAAAACCAGCAGATGCTGCTCCATGTCAGCCAACAGTTCGTCCGCTTCATCAAAAAATGTCTGATAAAAATCGCTTATATCCATGCTCACGCTGTCACCTCGGTTCGGCTGATGGCATTGTGGGAACACTGACCTGTGGTGCAACCTCAGGTTTTTCCAGGGCGCTTACTGGCTCATTCTGGCTTTCGGCGTTTTCATGCAAAATGGCCTGTTCGGCTTGTTTGTTCAGTACCAGCAGGCTGATGCGACGGTTGACAGCATCATCAGGACCTCGATCGCTTAAGCGCATCGTTGCCGCCATGCCGACGACACGTAACACTTTGCCGCCATCCAATCCGCCAACCATCAGTTCGCGGCGGGATGCATTGGCTCGATCGGCAGAAAGCTCCCAGTTGCTATATCCTTTCTCACCACTGGCGTAAGGGAAATCATCGGTATGACCCGAAAGGCTAATACGGTTGGGAATACCATTCAGAACGGGCGCGATGGCGCGCAGAATGTCGCGCATATAGGGTTCGACGTCGGCACTGCCGGTTCTGAACATCGGGCGATTCTGGCTATCGATGATCTGAATACGTAGACCTTCCTGGACCAGATCGATTTTGAGATGTGGACGTAACGCCCGCAGTTTCGGATCGGATTCAATCAACTGGTCGAGATCGCCACGCAATTTCCGCAATCGACTTTGCTCCATGCGTTTTTTCAGCTCTTCGATGTTCGGCTGCTTATTCACTTCCCCCTGGCTTTGGGTGTAATCATCACCCCCACCGGGAATTGGGCTTTCACTATTAGAAATGCGATCGCCGCCCGTAACCGCAGTCGCCAGTGGAGTCCGGAAGTACTCCGCAATCTGAATCAGCTCTTTTGGGCTGGAGATGGAGATTAGCCACATCACCAGAAAAAAGGCCATCATCGCGGTCATAAAGTCGGCATAAGCAATCTTCCACGATCCATGTGCTGCCCCGTGGCTTTTGGCTTTGCGTCGTTTGACGACAATTATCGGATGCGCTTGACTCTTCATGCTTCCTCGGTTGTCGTCTGTTGTTGCGGATTTTTCACCGCACGCACATGCTCTTCCAGTTCAATAAACGACGGACGTTCGCTGGAATAGAGCGTTTTGCGACCAAACTCAACGGCGATAGGCGGTGCGTAACCGTTCAGATTAGAAAGCAGTGTGACTTTCACGCATTGCATCATTTTGCTGGTTTCGGCGCTTTTCTGACGTAAAACACTCGCTAATGGGGAAATAAATCCGTAAGCCAATAAAATACCGAGGAAAGTCCCCACCATCGCATGTGCGATAAGCGCCCCCAGCTCGGCGGCAGGACGATCGGCTGAACCTAACGCGTGAACGACCCCCATCACAGCCGCGACAATACCAAACGCCGGAAGTGAGTCCCCGACCAATGCCAGACTGTTCGCCGGGACTTCTGCTTCGCTTTCGTGCGTCTCAATCTCTTCATCCATCAGGGCTTCAATTTCGAAGGTATTCATGTGACCGCTGATAATCAGGCGCAGATAATCGACGATAAAATCAAGCATGACGCTATCCGCAAGGATGCGTGGGTAGCTGGCGAAGATCTCGCTCTCACGGGGATTTTCAATATCGCGTTCCAGCGAAAACATCCCCATCTGCCGCGATTTCGCCATCAACCGATAAAGCAGAGCGAGCAGATCCATATACATTGCTTTGGTATATTTGGAGCGACGAAATAGTAACGGCAGCGCCTTCAGCGTGCCTTTAATCGCTTTACCATTATTGCCGACGATAAACGACCCAATCCCTGCACCGGCAATAATCACCAGTTCAGCGGGTTGATAGAGTGCTCCAAGGCTTCCACCGGTCATCAGATAACCGCCGAAAACTGTACCGAGAACAACCAGGTAACCTAATAAGATAAGCACGACATCATCCTTCCACTGTTGACCATGACAGGATGTTCAGTCGTCAGACGTTAACGTGCGATTGGGGCAAAAAAAAGCAGCGGTACGTCGTTACCGCTGCTGGAATGTTTCGCCACACCGTATCAGTTAAACAGCCTGTACTCTCTGTTCATCCAGCAGTTGTGGGATAATATCGGCAGGATTCTGAGAAAGTTTACGTCTTTTTACTGCCCGGGATGGCGGCTGACATAAGCTGCAGGCAAAGCTGCCAACAGGCTGGTGAGCGTGGGTAATAAAATTGCCGCCGCAGCAGTTGCAGCTGGAAAGTTGCAGTAATCCACTTTCAACAAACCGTACCAATGTCCAGGCACGGGTTAATGCCAGTAGCGGTCCTTCTTCTGCTTGCGGGCACTGTTCAAGGTATAAACGGTAGGCTTTGATTACCGCATCGACGCCATTACACAAGCCGGTTTTCAGTAAAAACTGCCATGCGTTACAGAACATCGAAGCATGAACGTTTTGTTCCCAGGTCATAAACCAGTCGGTTGAGAATGGCAGCATGCCTTTCGGCGGTGGGCTTCCGCGCAGTTCTTTATAGAGTTTTATCAGGCGTCCGCGACTTAACTGTGTTTCGCTTTCCAGCATCTGCAAACGAGCGCCCAGGGTAATCAATTCCATTGCCAGCTGAATATCCCGCGCTTCCTGAACAATGCTTTTTTCACTCATGATCACGCCCTTTTCTTGCGCAGCGCTTCTTCAGGCTGATTAACATCATTCAGCAAGCGTGTTGAGAGCATGATGCCGGTATGAATTTGCTGGAGATCGTCAACGCGGGAATCTTGCGTCAACTGAGTAATCGTCTGGTGGCTGTCAAAACGAAAGTGACAAACCAGTTGATTGGTTTCTGCCAGCTTAACCATTTGCGGAAGAGTCAGTGCCGCTAACGTTGTCGCCATTTCTTCATTTATGCCGAGACGAAACATTGCGGACGCTTTGTCCTGAACAATCAGACGCTGTGCAAGTAGTAAATATGACAAGTTGATGTCATAAATGTGTTTCAGCAACTCGGAGGTATGCATTATTCCCACCCAGAATAACCAACTTTATTTTTATGCGGTCTCACCGCACCCCGTGATGTCGCCGGGAAGCCCCGGTAAAAAATAATTAGCATTAGAATAGTTGCGATAAGCTGCAATAGGCAGAGCCCCTTTTTTGGATTTAATAAGTCCTTACAAATAGAAGGGGTTCTTTACACTTATCTAAGATTTTTCCTAAATCGACGCAACTTTACTCGTCACTACACTCACATACAACGGAGGGGGGCTGCGATTTTCAATAATGTGTGATGCAGATCACACAAAACGCTCAATTACTTAACATAAATGTATAAGTCATACTTTTGTTTTGGGTGTATTTCAATCTGTTAAAAAGTTTTTCGCTACGATAGCAAGTAAAAATGAAACAGGAATAATCGAAATGGGATGTTGCGCACAGTTAAAATAACTCACCGTAAATAATCATCTGCTATAAATAATTGCTTTAATGCAATACCCGATAAGCTATTTTTAAACAGACACTTACCGCACAACAAACTAATTAAATACAAAGAAAGGCAACAATCAACTTAATGTTAATAAAATGTTTTGCATATATTAACCACTTGTTTGATATGGAGAATCAGTACATTATTTTCTTATAATTACAGTTGAAATCATATAATCACCGAGAGTGATTGATTAATTGTATTTACTAATAATCACACTAATATTTACCTGTTTGACTGAGTTGGGATTGCGTCGATTCTCCATTAGGAGTAAAGCTTTAATGTCACCTGAAGTTCACAGAATAAGGAACAGGTTATGAGCTATAGCAATATTCTTGTCGCCGTTGCGGTTACACCGGAAAGTCAGCAACTGCTAGCAAAAGCGGTATCTATCGCCAGGCCAGTAAAGGGACACATCAGTTTAATTACTCTCGCTTCCGACCCGGAAATGTACAATCAATTAGCCGCGCCGATGCTTGAAGATTTACGCAGCGTGATGCAGGAAGAAACGCAAAGCTTTCTTGATAAGTTAATTCAGGATGCGGGGTATCCCGTTGACGAGACGTTTATTGCCTACGGTGAGTTAAGCGAACATATTCTGGAGGTTTGTCGCAAACATCATTTCGATTTGGTGATTTGCGGTAATCACAATCACAGTTTCTTTTCGCGAGCATCCTGCTCGGCGAAAAGAGTGATTGCCTCAAGTGAGGTCGATGTGCTGTTAGTTCCACTTACGGGAGATTAACCGCACTTACGCAAGCTTAGGAAAGGTAGCAACTTTATCGCGCTGCTGGCTTTCCGCGCTTCGCGGAACTATCTGCTTTAGGTCGCTAATGAAGCACTCCTGCCAGTGGTTAATATCGTTTTTCACGATAACGTCCAGCATTTCTGCATGACGGGAAATACGTTCCGCCAGCGACATAGTCAATGCACGATCCAGCGCAGCTGCAACTTCGTCACGATCGTAGGGATTAACAATTAACGCCGACGTTAACTCGTTTGCCGCTCCCGCAAATTGCGAAAGAACAAGTACGCCCGGGTTGGCTGGGTCCTGAGCGGCAACATACTCTTTTGCCACCAGGTTCATCCCGTCACGCAGTGGCGTCACTAAGCCCACGTCAGAGTAGCGGAATATTTTCATCAGTAATTTACGGTCAAAATGCTGATTCAAATAATAAAGCGGCGTCCAGCCTAATTGCCCATATTTACCATTAATTCGTCCGGCTTCATTTTCGAGCTGATGACGAATATCCTGATAGGCTTGCACATCACCACGCGACGTTGGCGCGATCTGGGTATAACGAATTTTACCGTGATGTTGCGGATATTTTTCCAGTAACGCTTCATAGGCGAGAAAACGCTCCGGCAAACCTTTTGAATAATCCAGTCGTTCGACAGAAAAGATATTTTGTACGTTTTTCAGTTCCGCTTTGAGTTGCGCCAGTTTTGGCGGCAGTGGTCCGGCAGCCTGTTTCGCTATTTCTTTCGGTTCAATGCCGATCGGGTAAACTTCCGTTCGAAACGCTTTGCCCCACGCCGTATGGCTTTTTGCGCTACGCGTCGTGACGCGGGTCAGGTTAGAAAGGCAATCCAGGAACGCCAGACGATCGTTTTCTGTCTGGAAACCCAGCAAATCATAATCACAAAGCTGTTCAAGCAAGGTGTCATATGTCGGCAGCGCGTTGAAGATTTCCGGTGTCGGGAAAGGAATATGCAAAAAGAAACCAATGCGATTATTCACCCCACGTTTGCGTAATTCATGCGCAAAGGGCAACAGGTGATAATCGTGGATCCAGATAATGTCATCGTCTTGCAACAGCGGCAGTAATTTATCTGCCAGCAACGCATTTACGCGTAGATAGCCGTCCCAGGCAGGACGCTGAAATTGCACCAGATCGAGGCGATAATGAAAAGCAGGCCAGAGAACGGCATTGGAGAATTGGTTGTAGTATTCGTCAAGGTCCTGTTCGCTGAGGTTAAAAGAGGCCCACGTAATGTTACCCTTTTTCACCTTTTTTAGCGGCTGATCCTCATTTCCTGTTTCGCCACTCCAGCCAAACCACAGTCCACCTGCGGCTTTCAGTGCCCCCAGTATGCCAACGGCAAGGCCACCGGCACTGGCGGCGTGCTCATCTGGTGGTGCAATCCGGTTAGATACTACGACTAAACGACTCATAGTCATCACTCCTGTTATTTTCTCTTTTTTGTTGTAATGCGGTGGTTATCATTTCAAGCCAGCTCCAGACATCCGGCACGGCCGCCAGTCGCCATGATGCCTGAGTTGCGCCTGTGCCAATTTTTACTGACATTCCGCCCAGCCGGTTAACGACAGCGAAGCCAGATTCATCGGTTAAATCATCGCCCAGAAATACCGGCGTTCGCCCGATAAAGGGAGCTTCCTGCATAAAGGCAGCAATCGCCTCACCTTTACTGGTGCCTCGCGGCTTGATCTCGACAACACACTTTCCCTGCTGTAACGCCATTTGTGGCCAGATCTGAGTAATACGTTGCGCTAATGTCATTAATGCGTCTTCATGCTGCGGAGCCTGACGATAATGCAGCGCAAAGGCCATCCCTTTCGTCTCCAGCTCCGCACCGGGAAACTGGGCGATAGCCGTATGCAGTTGCACGCTAATATCACGCGCAATCGCATCCGGCAGATGAACGATATGCGTTTTACCATTGATGTCACGGCGCTCCGCCCCATGCACGCCCGCTAACGGGAAGCGATAAGGTTTTGCCAGTGCATCAAGCTCCACCATTGAGCGCCCTGATATCAATGCCAATGCACCATCACTTGCGGTTGCCAGTAGCTGAAGTCCTTGCAGAATATTGTCAGGCACGACGACCTGATCGGGATGCGGTTTGATTTCCGCCAGCGTTCCATCGAGATCAAAAAACCAGGCATATTTCGCGGATAGTTCAGGGGTTTCGGTTAACGGTTCTGTCACCCGGTTCTCCTCCTTCTCTTTTCTTATTGTGTTGCGCAGAACGCGCTTTACAGACATGTAAGTATAGACAGTGTGACGGGGGTCGCCATTTGTAACGAAGAACAGCCAACCGTTGTGGCGGCTGGCTGTGGTGGGAAAAAAAGCTAAATTGTTGCAGAAAAAAGCATCAAACAGTACGTTTCGCTTTTTGCTTGTAACGGTCGAAGATCACCGCTGCCAGCAGGATTAAGCCGCGAACCACGTACTGGGCGAAAGGAGAAATATTAAGCAGGTTCATGGCGTTTTCCACGGTGCCTAAAATTAAGATACCCGCCACCACATATGAGATTTTTCCGATGCCACCTTTCAGAGAAACGCCACCTAAAACGCAGGCGGAGATAACAATCAGCTCATAACCAATCGACGTCATTGGCTGCCCACTGGTCATACGTGAAGCCAGAATAATTCCGGCTATCGCTGATACCAGACCAGAGAGAACAAAGATAATAATTTTGGTGCGAACAACCGGTACACCCGCCAGACGCGCAGCCTCTTCGTTCCCGCCAATCGCCAGGGTGTTACGCCCAAAGGTGGTTTTATTCAACAGCAAACCAAAGACAATCAGACACGCGACGGTAAGCCAGATTGGCGCAGGCAGACCGAACCAGTTGGCGTAACCAAGGGCAAAGAAGCTTTCATCTTCGATACCGACCGCTTTACCGTCTGAAATGATGTACGCCAGACCTCGAACAATCTGCATCGTTGCCAGTGTCGTGATCAGGGCATTTATTTTCAGTTTGGCGATAACAAAGCCATTGACCAGACCACAGAGAACGCCCAGCAACAAACCCGCTGCCACGCCAATCCACAGGCTTTCAGTCAGGTTGATAACCACCGCCGTGGTGACACCCGCACAGGCAATTACGGAGGCGACAGAAAGGTCAAAGTCACCGGAAGCAAGGCAGAACAACATGCCACACGCCACCATCCCCGACATAGAAATTGCCAGGCCCAACCCTTTCATATTAATGAAGGTGGCAAAATTTGGGACAAAAATGGCACAGGCGATAAAAAGCACCGCAAACACCACCAGCATGCCGTACTGATCCCAGATACGCCCGAAGCTGAATGACGACTTAGGTGCACCAGAACCCGATGTAGAAACAGAAGACATCATACTCTCCTTACTCAGGCAACTGCCTGGCTAACTTTAGGCATCGCAAGGCTCAGTGCCTGACGCTCATCTGCCTGCTCGTGTAACAATTCACCGGCGATTTCGCCTTCCCGCATCACCACAATCCGGTCGGCAACGCCGAGGACTTCGGGTAAGTCGCTGGAGGCAAACAGCACCGCCACGCCCTGCGCTGCCAGCGCATAAATCACGTTGTAAATTTCATGCTTAGCACCAACATCAATGCCGCGCGTAGGTTCATCCAGCAAAATGACCTTCATCTCTTCCGATAACCAGCGGCCCAGAATGGCTTTTTGCTGATTTCCGCCTGAAAGATTCATGATCAGTTGCTCTGCGCCCGGCGTTTTGATGTTGAGCGAACGAATGTGGTGATCGGCATTGTTTTCTTCCCAACCGTTGTTGATTACACAACCGCCGAGCACATGTTTGCGTCTGGCACTGATGTTGATATTGTCGCGAACGGAGTGCACAGGAATAATGCCTTCCGCTTTGCGATCTTCCGGGCAGAGCATCATGCCTGCGGCAATGGCATGACCCGGTTTACGGATATCGATCGGCTGTTGGTCGATATAAACCTGACCGGCGGTGATTTGCGTCCCGCCAAACATGCCTTTCATTAATTCACTGCGCCCGGCCCCCACCAGACCAAACAGACCGACAATTTCACCACTACGAACCGCCAGACTTATTGGCGTACGCACGCCTGGTGCTTTCACAGCATCAAGACGCAGCCGCTCCTCGCCATAACTACGCGGTTGCCAGCCGTAGATATCGCCGATGTCGCGCCCGACCATCGCCTGCACCAGCGCGTCATGATCAACCTGCTGCATATCGGTAAAGGTTTTGACATAACGCCCATCTTTAAAGACGGTGATGGCATCACTGAGGGCAAATATTTCTTCCATACGGTGAGAAACATATAAGATCACGCGCCCTTCTTTACGCAGTTCACGAATAACGCGGAAAAGATTGTCGATTTCACGGGCAGAAAGGGAACTGGTTGGCTCATCAAAGGCGATGATTTTGGCGTTACGCGCCAGCGCTTTGGCAATCTCAACCATCTGCCACTGACCAATAGAGAGATATTTCAGCGGCGTATCCGGGTCAATATCCATACCAAGATGTTTAAGTTGTAAACCCGCTTCATAATTCAGCAGTGAGCGATTCACTATGCCGCCTTTATGAGGAAGCTGGCCGAGATAGATGTTTTCCGCGACGGTCATTTCCGGCACGAGATGCAGTTCCTGATAAATAATCGCCACACCCGCGTTAAGTGCCGCGGTCGTGTCGGAAAAGGACATTTCTTGTCCATTAATCACTACAGAACCCGTGGTTGGCGCATAGTTGCCGCTGAGGATTTTTAAGAGAGTTGATTTTCCTGCGCCATTTTCACCCATCAACGCATGAACCTGACCGGCATAGCAGTCAAAACTAATATCCGTCAGCGCCTTAACGCCGGGAAACGTTTTACCGATGCCGCGAAATGAGAGATACGGGGTAGACTGTTGCATAACGTCTCCGTGAATCACTGGTCGTTCACACCCCCTCTGCATCATGCAGAGGGGAATTTTTTCGGCAGATTACTTACCGCCTAAACCTTTTTTCTCCAGTTCTTCTTTAAAGTTGTCACGCGTGATCAGTACCACGTCGGTAACTTCGGTAAATTTTGGCGGTTCAACGTCTTTTGCTACCCAGTTGTAAAGCATTTCACTGGATTTATAGCCATGTACGTCCGGGCTTGGCAGCAGGGAACCGTAGAAGCCGGTTGCCTGTGCTTTAGACAGTTCGCTTACTGCATCCACACCGTTAATACCAATACCGATGATATCGGCTGCTTTAAAGCCCTGACCTTCGGTTGCACGTACGCCGCCAAGTACGGTGCTGTCGTTCATACCGACGATCAGCCAATGTTTAACTTCCGGATGTTGAACCAGCATTGAGTTGGCAGCGTCAAATGCCCCCGGGATGTCGTTAGATTTGGTAGGTACCTGATAAATTTGTTTTTCCGGGAATCCGGCCGCTTTCAGCGCATCCATAGATCCCGTAGTACGGCGACGTGCCGTATCCAGTTCGTTGGCGGTAATCGCCATCACCGCGCTTTCTTTGACATCCCAGCCACGTTTCTGCATCTCTTTATACAGTTCCTGGCCCTGACGTTCGCCAATTTTAGTCGCCGCCATCATCACCAGAGGAACGGTATCCATTGGCTTACCTTTGGCGTTAACAAACTGGTCATCCACGGCAATGACTTTCATATCGTAGCCACGCGCTTTCGCCACAATGGCAGAGCCGAGCTTCGGGTCCGGAGTACAAATAACGAAACCTTTTGCGCCACTGGCTGCCAGGCTGTCGATCGCGTTCAATGTTTTTTCGCCATCCGGCACGGCAATCTTAATAACCTCAAACCCTAAATCCTTCCCGGCTTTATCGGCAAACTTCCATTCGGTCTGGAACCACGGCTCTTCCGGTTGCTTCACCAGGAAACCGAGCTTCAAGTTCTCCGCCATAGCGGATTGTGACATAACGGCTGCCAGACCAATGGCTGCCAGGGCTTTAGTAAATTTGTGCATGGTTCTCTCCAGCTTTAGTGTCGTTTTGTGTAGGGCAAAAACGAATAACTCTCGTTAATTTAATCGGAAAACAAAGCATTACCTTTTAACTAAAAGATAAGTGACTGTGTTGACATAGTTTTAGCGAGAAATTAATTCTCCATAGGAGAGCAATATCACATCGCAGAATTACAGTGAGAACGTGCATAAATTTAGCGGGAAAAGACATAGAGAAAGGCTCATTTGTCAGACAAATCATCGAGTACACAGCAGATTAATCCATAAGATTAGCCTGGAAGTCCTTGTTGTGTTTTGTACCCATACGGAACGTCTTCTTTTTAACCAGTCAATTGGCCACATTACCTGGCGTTGAGCTTTTGAAATGGTGTAATAACCGCAACTCAAAGATGTGGAAAATGCGCGTCATTCATTTCGCCATTAATTATCACTGTGCTCATTAATTAACAGAACACGTATACTGAGAGCCATATCGCAAAAATGAAAAAACGTTTTAAAAAATCATTGCTTCATCATGAATTCAAATCCCCCTATTAATATCAACAAGATACAAAAAGCATCATCATTAAAATTCATTGCAGTTACATTGATTTCATCAATGAAATGTAAAAATATATAAACTTGATGATTTAAGCATTTTCTTATACCCGTTCAGACGTTATTCTTATTTCAGATCATCGTCAGAATTGACTCCACGATCACATTTCGGACCGGCAGAAAGGAATTATTCTGCAAACAGTAATTATGGTGTTTTGATTTATCTTGCACCTCTCCACTTCTGGATATAAGGATATTAGGTATGGCAACCGCTGGAATGCTTCTCAAACTCAACTCTCAAATGAACCGCGAGTTTTACGCATCCAATCTCTACCTTCACCTGAGTAACTGGTGTTCTGAACAGAGTCTGAACGGCACCGCCACTTTCCTTCGCGCCCAGGCACAGAGTAACGTGACCCAAATGATGCGCATGTTTAACTTTATGAAGAGTGTCGGCGCTACTCCCATCGTTAAAGCCATTGATGTTCCCGGTGAAAAACTGAACTCACTGGAAGAACTTTTCCAAAAAACGATGGAAGAATACGAGCAACGTTCAAGCACGCTGGCACAGTTAGCCGATGAAGCTAAAGAACTGAATGATGATTCAACCGTCAATTTCCTGCGCGATCTGGAAAAAGAGCAGCAGCATGATGGCCTGTTGCTGCAAACCATTCTTGATGAAGTGCGCAGTGCGAAACTTGCTGGTATGTGCCCTGTGCAGACCGACCAACATGTTCTGAATGTCGTGTCACACCAGCTGCATTGATCATACATCGGCGCTAATGCATTGCGCCGATGAAGTTTTTGAGAAACCGCTGCCTCATCTGTTTGAAGCAGTGGTTTTTTTAATGGGATTCGCCCTGTGGGGTAAACTTGAGTTCAATCAGCGCGATGGCTTTTTGGATTGCCCGCATGGTGACCGGGTCTGCGGCGGCGGGATGGTGAGTAAAGTCGATATTCTTCAGCTGGCTGGACATTTTTTCGCGAACTTCAACGGGCGCGATTACATCCAGAACGTCGAGAATTTGTTTGATAACCAACTGGCAAGCAACCACATCAGAAACCAGTTCCTGATCGGCATTCAGCGGCTGGGACATCGTAAACTCCTGATAGCATTTTGAAAGCCGTTATAGTAGCGGCTTCACATCTTCAGCGATAGTCACATACACCGTCATCAGGACACAAAAAAACCTGCCGGAGCAGGTTTTTTGTTATCGGAACATATTGCCTGGCGGTACGTCTTTGAACGTCTTGCAATAGTTATTGAACATACTTTTCAGGATCTTGCGCAGTTTCATCGCGGCACTCCGACTATTTGTTATGCAGGTGTTATTGTCTTTGCACTTATAATATGACAACCATCACAAAAATCAATCTTTATGTGATGCGAATCACATAAATAACCCTTTAATGTTATAAAAATGATAATCAAAAAGCAGCCCCCCCATTTCTGACACATACAGATGGCGAGAAATAGCGCCTGCCAGGCGTCTTTTCCGGCCATTGTCGCAGCGCTGTAACGCGTAAAATACTGCTTTCTTTTACTCTTCTGGCTGGACCATGAGACTTCTGATTCTGACTCTTTCATTAATAACGCTGGCGGGGTGCACAGTTACTCGCCAGGCTCATGTGGGCGAAGTTGACGCGGCAACAGGTATTGTTCGGTTGGTTTATGATCAGGCTTTTTTGCAGCATGCCCGTACCGATCGTTATGTCAGTCGCGGGATCGCCGATCGCGCATGCCAGCAGGAAGGCTATACCCACGCTATCCCCTTTGGTCAGCCAGTAGGCAACTGTAGCCTCTTTGCGGGTTCCTTATGTTTGAATACGGAATTCACTTTGTCATATCAGTGCCATCATTCCGCCTTCCCTGTCTTTCTCTAAACGTTTTAATCAGCGAGGGGGATCTTCGCTGATTAAATAAATAGCGGTAATGCGTTTTATTCCCATTCGTATTTTTAATAAATGAAGTTTATATTTTACCTTTTGCAAATAATAAAATAACAAATTATAGTGACGCCACAGCAACAAATATAACCTTTGTGGAGCACTATCATGCTGAAACCAGAAATGATTGAAAAACTTAATGAGCAGATGAACCTGGAACTGTACTCTTCACTGCTTTATCAGCAAATGAGCGCCTGGTGCAGCTATCATACCTTCGAAGGTGCTGCCGCGTTCCTGCGCCGCCACGCCCAGGAAGAGATGACGCATATGCAGCGTCTGTTTGATTACCTGACTGATACCGGAAACTTACCGCGTATTAATACCGTTGAATCTCCGTTTGCTGAATATTCTTCACTTGATGAATTATTCCAGGAAACCTATAAACACGAACAATTAATCACGCAGAAAATTAACGAACTGGCTCATGCTGCAATGACCAATCAGGACTACCCAACATTTAATTTCCTGCAATGGTATGTTTCTGAGCAGCATGAAGAAGAGAAACTGTTCAAATCGATTATTGATAAATTAAGTCTGGCAGGCAAAAGCGGCGAAGGTTTGTATTTTATCGACAAAGAACTCTCTACCCTCGACACACAAAACTAATGTTCTCCGGCGGCAGGTTTACTGCCGCCGTTTCAAATCAGTGACGGCAAATCTTACTCTGATCGGTCGAAAAACCTTCTTCCGAAGGTATAAATTTGCCTTTTGCTGCCAGAAACGCTACCAGCTCTCCCGCTGTCATCCCTTCTGCCGAGCAGGTGTGAAAACGTGCCTGTTCACCAAAACGCGCTTTAATCGCTGCTTCCAGACTGGCATGCGTATATTGCTCGCCTGATTCAATCATCATATTTAACACTTCATGACCGTGAATAGAGTCCATCGTTCCTCCTCAAAAAAAGGCTAGCGTAGCGATTGCCGCTTACCAAGACTTTGCGCCAGCGCAGGACTGAACGCATTTTATTGTACATTTATATTTACACCATATGTAACGCCGGTTTGACGAAGCAGCCGTTATGCCTTAACCTGCGCCGCAGATATCACTCATAAAGATCGTCAGGACAGAAGAAAGCGTGAAAAACAGAACTCTGGGAAGTGTTTTTATCGTGGCGGGAACCACAATTGGCGCAGGCATGCTGGCAATGCCGCTGGCTGCGGCAGGTGTTGGTTTTAGCGTCACGTTAATCTTGTTGATTGGGCTTTGGGCGTTGATGTGCTACACGGCGCTATTACTACTGGAGGTGTACCAGCATGTCCCGGCAGATACCGGTCTGGGCACGCTGGCAAAACGCTATCTGGGACGCTACGGTCAGTGGCTGACGGGCTTCAGTATGATGTTCTTAATGTATGCTCTGACTGCGGCATACATCAGCGGTGCTGGTGAATTGTTGGCTTCCAGCATCAGCGACTGGACAGGTATTTCAATGTCGGCAACCGCTGGCGTGCTGTTGTTCACTTTTGTTGCCGGTGGCGTGGTTTGTGTCGGAACTTCGCTGGTCGATTTATTTAACCGTTTTCTGTTCAGCGCCAAAATTATTTTTCTGGTGGTGATGCTGGTACTGCTACTTCCGCATATTCATAAGGTGAATCTTTTAACCCTGCCGTTGCAACAGGGGCTGGCACTGTCTGCAATCCCAGTGATTTTTACGTCGTTTGGTTTTCACGGTAGCGTGCCGAGCATTGTCAGTTATATGGATGGCAATATTCGTAAGCTACGCTGGGTGTTTATAACCGGTAGTGCGATCCCCCTGGTGGCATATATTTTCTGGCAGCTGGCGACGCTTGGCAGCATTGATTCAACAACCTTTATGGGATTGCTGGCTAATCATGCCGGATTAAACGGGCTGTTACAGGCGTTACGCGAAATGGTGGCCTCTCCGCATGTTGAGCTGGCGGTGCATTTATTTGCTGATTTGGCCCTCGCCACGTCCTTCCTTGGTGTAGCATTAGGTTTATTTGATTATCTGGCAGATTTGTTTCAGCGTTCAAATACCGTTGGTGGACGATTGCAAACTGGTGCAATTACCTTTTTGCCGCCACTGGCGTTTGCACTGTTTTACCCACGAGGTTTTGTGATGGCGCTGGGTTACGCCGGTGTGGCGCTGGCGGTACTGGCATTGATTATCCCTTCGCTGCTGACCTGGCAAAGCAGGAAACACAATCCTCAGGCGGGTTATCGGGTGAAAGGTGGTCGTCCGGCGCTGGTGGTGGTGTTTCTCTGTGGAATTGCTGTGATTGGCGTGCAATTTTTGATTGCGGCAGGCTTGTTACCAGAAGTGGGATGATTAGATCTTATTGGGTGCCAGAATTAACGCTGACACCCAATTTGACCTCTTAATGCAGGCAGCACTGCTTAAATTTCTTACCACTGCCGCACGGACAAGGATCGTTACGACCCGGTTTCTCTTCTGCTTTGATCGGTTGCTGAACAGCTTTTTCCTGCGGATGCGCCATCCAGTATGCATGTAAATCAAGCGCCGCCAGTCGAATGGCATCTACGCTCTCTTCAAACGCTTCTGGCGACATCTTCTCTACCCGCTCGAAGTTTTCCTCAGTACCGTGCAGCGCAATCGCCTCCAGCGCCGGTTTTAACGAATCGGGCAACGTTGACCAGTCAGAAAGTGCCACGCCCCGCATATAGCCAAAGCACCACTCCTCAACAATCGTCAGCTCGCTGCCATCGACTTCTCGCAAGCCGAATAACGGCTCAAACTGCTCCGGGAATTCGTTCAGACGCTCTGCGGTATCGGCCATATGCTGAAAAGCCAGGTTCATAAAGCGCGTCATCTCTTTCTCTGACGCCCAGCGTGGCACATAGTCAGCCCCACCCCATACGGCAACCAGCCACTGTGCCGGTTCAATCTCTTGCGGAGAACTCAACACCGCCGTCAATAAACCGTCCAGCTCCGCCACATCAAGAATGGCGTGGTCAGTGTTGTATTTGGTCAGAATATCGTCCAGCCATTCCAACTCACTTTCGTTTAACGGTCCCGTTTTCATACGCTTTTCCTTGTGGATCTCAACTCGCCAACACCTATCTTACATGTCGGTCCGTATCAGAGATA
This sequence comes from Escherichia sp. MOD1-EC6021, assembly GCF_002965245.1. Taxonomy (NCBI): domain Bacteria; kingdom Pseudomonadati; phylum Pseudomonadota; class Gammaproteobacteria; order Enterobacterales; family Enterobacteriaceae; genus Escherichia; species Escherichia sp. MOD1-EC6021. The sequence continues at coordinate 331,786 of NZ_PTRU01000002.1, forward strand.
CTTTTTGAGTGGCTTTGCCGGTGATTAAAAATTAAGGAGGGTGTAACGACAAGTTGCAGGCACAAAAAAACCACCCGAAGGTGGTTTCACGACACTGCTTATTGCTTTGATTTTATTCTTATCTTTCCCATGGTACCCGGAGCGGGACTTGAACCCGCACAGCGCGAACGCCGAGGGATTTTAAATCCCTTGTGTCTACCGATTCCACCATCCGGGCTCGGGAAGAAAGTGGAGGCGCGTTCCGGAGTCGAACCGGACTAGACGGATTTGCAATCCGCTACATAACCGCTTTGTTAACGCGCCAAATTCTTCAGGCCTTTCAGCCGGACATCCGCTGACGCCGATGTCTTTTAAACTGGAGCGGGAAACGAGACTCGAACTCGCGACCCCGACCTTGGCAAGGTCGTGCTCTACCAACTGAGCTATTCCCGCATTCATCAAGCAATCAGTTAATCACTTGATTTTATTATCGTCTGGCAATCAGTGCCGCCGTTCGATGCGTTGCATTCTACTTACCTGGCGCGATGAGTCAACGATATTTTTCACCACTTTTGATCGTTTGCTGAAAATTGCGCCGAAACGATCACTGATCAAGCAAATCTGCACGCGCAGCGCTCAAATATTGCAACATTGACCACAGAGTCAGTACCGCAGCCACAAAGAAAAGTGCAATACCGGCGTACTCAACCCAAATGTTCGGACGCCACAGCAGCCAGGCCAGCGCTACCATCTGGGCAGTGGTTTTCACTTTCCCAATCCAGGAGACAGCCACGCTACTGCGTTTACCCAACTCTGCCATCCATTCGCGTAGCGCAGAAATAATAATTTCACGGGCGATCATCGTTGCCGCCGGTAATGTCACCCACCAGCTGTGATAATGCTCGGTTACCAGCACCATGGCGATAGCCACGAGAACTTTATCTGCTACAGGGTCAAGGAAAGCACCAAACCGGGTACTCTGGTTCCAGCGGCGTGCCAGAAAACCATCGAACCAGTCAGTCACCGCCGCGACGCAGAAAATGAGCGCGGCGGCAAACGGCGACCAGGTGACAGGCAGATAAAAGACCAATACAAAGAATGGGATAAGGATGACACGGAACAGTGTAAGCAACGTAGGGATATTAAATTGCATAATGACGGGTAACTATCTGTTGTCAGTAAGATTACCCCTATGTTGCTACAGAGACATCAATGTTTCAACGACCAGAAGATCTTTTCTGCGAGACCTTGCGAAATACCCGGCACTTTTGCAATTTCCTCAACGCTGGCGTTACGTAAACCTTGCAAACCGCCCATATATTTCAACAACATTTGCCGACGTTTTGGCCCAACGCCTTCGATGGTTTCAAGGGAACTGGTATTTTTAACCTTCGCCCGTTTTTTGCGGTGCCCGCCAATCGCGTGATCGTGTGATTCATCGCGAATATGCTGGATAACATGCAGCGCGGGAGAATCTGGCGGCAAACTGAATCCCTCACCTTCCGGCTCAAAGAACAGCGTTTCCAGCCCAGCCTTCCTATCTGCTCCTTTGGCAACGCCAAGTAGCAGCGGATGATTTTTATCCCATGAGACATCCAGTTCGGCGAAGACATTTTTCGCCTGCGCAAGCTGGCCTTTGCCGCCGTCGATAAGGATCACATCCGGGATCTTACTGTCGTCGATGGCTTTACCATAACGCCGACGCAGCACCTGATTCATCGCCGCATAATCATCGCCCGGCGTAATGCCAGTAATGTTATAGCGCCGATACTCCGCACGCAGCGGGCCGTTAGCATCAAATACCACACAGGAGGCGACGGTTTGTTCACCCATGGTATGGCTGATGTCAAAGCACTCCATCCGCTTCACTTCCAGCAATTTCAACACGCTGGCAAGCGCGGTCAGTCGCTGGTGAACGGTAGATTGCTGCGAAAGTTTGCTGGTTAAGGCCGTCGCCGCATTGGTGCGCGCGAGTTTCAGATAACGCGCCCGATCGCCGCGAGGTTTGGTTTGAACATTAATCTTGCGTCCCGCCAGTTCTGAAAGGGAATCGGCGAGCAGCGTTTTATCGCTAAGATTAAAATCGAGCAGGATCTCACCCGGTAAGGTGCGCATCTGGCTGCCTTGTAAATAGAACTGACCTACGAAGGTTTCCACCACCTCGCTCAGTTCCGTACCGCCCGGCACTTTCGGGAAATAGCTGCGGCTGCCGAGCACTTTACCCTGACGAATGAACAATACGTGGACACAAGCCATGCCCGCATCGAACGCCACACCAATAACGTCAAGGTCGTCGCCAGTATTGGACACAAACTGTTTTTCGGTGACGCGTCGCACCGCCTGAATTTGGTCGCGAATACGTGCCGCTTCTTCAAACTCCAGATTCTGGCTGGCAGTTTCCATACGGCTAATGAGTTGCGTAAGCACCTGATCATCTTTGCCAGACAAAAACAGGCGCACATACTCGACCTGCTGAGCGTATTCTTCTTCACTCACCAGTCCTTCAACGCACGGCCCCAGACAGCGCCCTATCTGATATTGCAGACACGGACGCGAGCGATTGCGATAAACACTATTTTCGCACTGGCGAATGGGGAATATCTTTTGCAGTAACGCCAGTGTTTCACGTACGGCATAGCCATTCGGGAACGGGCCGAAATATTCACCTTTGGCATGCTTCGCACCACGATGCATCGCCAGACGCGGGTGGGTATCGCCACTCAGGAAGATAAAAGGATAAGATTTATCATCGCGTAGCAAAACGTTGTAACGCGGCTGATAGAGTTTGATGTAGTTGTGTTCCAGCAACAGCGCTTCGGTTTCTGTATGAGTAACCGTTACATCAATTTGCTGGATCTGGGCGACCAGCGCTTCGGTTTTGCGCGAAGCGAGGTTGCTACGGAAATAGCTGGAAAGCCGTTTTTTCAGGTCTTTCGCTTTGCCGACATAGATAACCGTACCACCAGCATCGTACATGCGATAAACGCCTGGCTGGCTGGTTACGGTTTTTAAAAACGCTTTTGCGTCAAACTGATCACTCACTGACTTGATAATGTCTCCGCATTACACAGACCATGGCGAATTGCCAGGTGAGTCAGCTCAACATCGCCATGAATGTTTAGTTTACTGAACATACGATAGCGGTAGCTGTTCACCGTTTTCGGACTGAGATTGAGCTGTTCTGAGATCTCATTGACCTTCTGGCCCTTGGTGATCATCAGCATAATCTGCAATTCACGTTCAGACAAACTGGCAAATGGGCTTTCTGTTTTTTCTGGTTCGATCTGGCTTAACGCCATTTGTTGAGCGATGTCAGAAGCAATGTAACGCTGCCCTGAATAGACAGAACGAATCGCACTCACGACTTCCTGCGGAGCCGCGCCTTTGCTGAGGTAGCCCGCAGCACCGGCCTGCATGACTTTCGCTGGTAAAGGGTTTTCTGTATGGACGGTAAGCATGATGATTTTGACATCAGCTGTGGAACGCGCGATTTTACGCGTCGCCTCAAGACCGCCAATGCCCGGCATACTCATGTCCATTAGCACCACGTCAACGGCATTTGTCCGGCACCACTTAACGGCGTCTTCACCGCACGATGCCTCACCGACGACTTTTATACCCTTTATATCTTCCAGAATGCGTCGTATCCCTGCGCGCACCAGTTCGTGGTCATCAACAAGTAGAACGTTGATCAAAGGAATATCTCCAGAAATAGGGATAACGCTACTGATAGTTAGTCATTCGTATATTAGCGGTTTTTATTGCAACTTTGAAACGTTAAAAATGGTGGGTATTCGATTTTTCTCTCGTTTTTGTCAATTCGATTGTCCACAGTTATGGTCACGCCCGTCACCAACGGCTTACCGGATCGTTTCACAGTAAGCCCTGCGACGAAATGTGACAAAAATTACCTTTATTCAGCAAAAATGAAAATCAGCCCGCTGAATATGTAACATTAATTAACCCGAACAATACGGGCAAAAAACATTCATGATAAAAATATTTATTGGTCATTATATTAACGCATTTAATAGCACCGTTGACGATACGCTCAAAAAACAACCACTGCTATTTTTAGCAAAGCTTATGGTATACTCCGCCGCCTTAACATTTTTCACCGCAAATTTTCATTGCAACATGACGAGGAAAATAAATGAGTACGCCTGATTTTTCTACTGCCGAGAATAATCAAGAACTGGCAAATGAAGTCTCCTGCCTGAAAGCGATGCTGACGCTGATGCTGCAGGCGATGGGACAAGCTGACGCGGGCCGCGTGATGTTAAAGATAGAAAAACAGCTTGCGCTGATCGAAGACGAAACCCAGGCTGCAGTATTTTCCAAAACGGTTAAGCAAATTAAACAAGCCTACCGTCAGTAATATAAAACCGGCTGATAGCGTGCCTTTCAGCCGGTTTTTGCATCTGGCACGCAGGACAGAAAAGAGATCAAATTAAGCCAGTAGCGGCCGCGTAACAGGCAACCTGGGTCTTATTCGGTGCATTGATTTTTTTCTGCATGTTTTTCTGATGGAAATTGACCGTATTCTCAGAGATTGACAAAATCATCGCTATCTCTGCTGATGTCTTCCCTTCCGCCGTCCATTTCAAAATTTCTTTTTCGCGCTTGCTGAAATTCATCTCTGGCGTCATCACTATTTCATCATTTAAACGCATCAGAGCCATCAGACTTTCGCGCACCAGTAACTGCATTTTTAATTGCAGTTCATCACTAAGAATGGGTATTTCGCGCGCGCTGCTACGGGAAAAGGACAAAAAGCCCAGCGCCCGGTTTGGCAGCATTAAATACTGAGTGACACCGCGGCGTAAACCATGTGCGCGCGCGGCTTCCCATAACGGCTGTGCTTCGCTGAATAAGTCATCATTCCACATTAAATGGCCCTGACTAAAGTTTTCAGGGTTCAGCACCGGATCAATTGCGAGAAAGTTTTTTGCCTGATAATAACTAACCCACGCCTCAGGGTAATTGGTGTAGAAAGCCACTTTAGGTCGCGTGAATGGTACCGGGTGGCGAACACATAACGAATAGTAATCGTACTCTAGCTGCTGAGCCTGAAGCTCTATTTCATGGTAGACCTCTTCTGCGGCCTCCATCCTCTGAAAACGCAACAGCATCGTGCGACGCCAGCTGAAAAAATCCGTATCCTGCATAGTAAACCGCAACGCCCCTGAGAGTGAGTATCATTTATAATGATAATTCAAACTATCACATAAATAAGATTTATATATAATTTATATTATTCAGGCAATGAATTACTTTTGCAAGCCATCGCATTCTCTTATGTTATTAATGAGTTATGCTGATTTGTTAGGCTGTTTTATCACGCTTGAAATGGCGTCCCGCCCCGACAGGTGAATCGTCGGGGCTGATTTTTTCTTATTATTGCAGCAGAAACTTCTCGAGGAACTGGCGGGTGCGAGGCTGCTGGGGATCGGCAAATAACGCTTTTGCTGCCCCCTGCTCGACTATCCGCCCCTGGTCCATAAAAATCGCCCGGTCCGCAACATCCCGGGCAAAGCTCATTTCGTGCGTCACAATCACCATCGTGCGCTTTTCCTGCGCCAGCTGACGGATGGTGTTCAGGACTTCGCCCACCAGCTCTGGATCCAGCGCCGACGTTGGCTCGTCAAACAAAATCACCTCAGGACGCATTGCCAGCGCACGTGCAATCGCAACACGTTGCTGTTGACCGCCAGACAAACGACGTGGATAGCTGGTTTCTTTACCGGCCAGCCCAACTTTCGCCAACAGCTCGCGAGCGCGCGCCGTGGCCTCTTCTTTCGGTTCGCCTTTGACGATCACCGGCCCTTCAATAATGTTTTCCAGCACCGTACGATGCGGAAACAAATTAAAGTTCTGGAAGACAAACCCGACGTGCTGACGCAACTGGCGAATCAGCGATTTTTGCTGACTTAATGAACGTGCAGTATCAATAGTGATATCGCCAACGGTGATCGTTCCCGCTTCGGGTTGTTCCAGCAGATTTATGCTGCGTAGCAACGTGGTTTTGCCGGAACCACTCGGACCGATAATTGCCACCACTTCGCCAGGCTTTACCTCAAGGTCGATACCGTGCAGCACCGTCTGACCGTGAAATTTTTTCACCAAGTTCTTAACTTCAATGGCACTCATTTTGGTTCTCTCTCCTGGCGATTAAGTTGATTCTCAAAATGGTTCTGCAACGTCGATAATACTGTCGCCATGATCCAGTAGATGAGCGAAGCCGCCAGGTACATGGTGAACACCTCCAGCGTGCGCGAGGTAATCAACTGCGCCTGACGGAACAGCTCCGGCACCTGGATTGTCGCGGCCAGCGACGTATCCTTTACCAGGCTGATAAAGCTGTTCGACAGCGGCGGCAACGCCACCCGCGCCGCCTGTGGCAAAATCGCGCGACGCATAGTCTGCCATGGCGTCATACCAATACTGGCAGCTGCTTCCCACTGACCTTTATCAATAGAAGAAATGGCGGCGCGCAGTGTTTCGGCGGCATAGGCGGCAGTGTTCAGCGACAGACCAATCATTGCTGACGGAATGGGATCTAATTCGATACCAAACTGCGGCAGGCCGTAATAGATCATAAACAGTTGTGCGATGAGCGGTGTACCACGAAAAATAGAGATATAAAAACGCGCCAGCCAGCGCACGGGCCAGATTGGCGACAGGCGCATCAGCGCGAGAATAAACCCGAGCAGTAAGCCAAAAAACATGCCGCCGATACTGAGTTGCAGCGTATACCCAGCCCCTTTCAGCAGGAACGGCAAGGAATCAATAACCAGTTGTATACTTTCTTGCATGAGCGTTCCCGGAGCTAAACGTGGGGATGATAGGCGAACAGCGCAGGCGCACCGCCGGTATGAATAAACAGAATCGGCCCTTCATCTTTGAAGCGTTTCTGACTGATACCGTCAATCAGCCCCGCCATCGCTTTTCCGGTATACACAGGATCAAGCAGAATGCCTTCCAGCCGCGCCAGCAATTTCACTGCTTCCATGCCTTCGTCGTTCGGCACGCCGTAGCCAGGTGCAAAATAGTCATCCCAGAGTATAATTTCCGCTGATGCGGTCAGCTCCAGTTCTTTCGCAATCGCCTGTTGTAGGTTAACCACTTTCGGCAACTGATCGGCAACGGAACGCGACACGGTCACGCCAATCAGTTCGCTTTCAGGCATCAGGTGTTCCAGCCCAACAGCCAGTCCGGCGTGAGTTCCGGCACTGCCCGATGCGACTACCACCGACGAAATATTAACCGCCCCTTCACACTGTTGCGCGATTTCCAGCGCACTCTCCACATAACCTAGCGCGCCAAGAGCATTAGAACCGCCAACCGGAATGACATACGGGCGAAAGCCTTGTGCTTCGACTCGCGTCGCCAGCTCTTCCAGTTGGGCATTGGGATCGGTCAGTGCTTCGCACATTTCAATCTGGGTATTGAACAGATCCAGCAACAAGCGATTGCCGTTGGTTAAATAGTTTTCTGCGGTTGTGCCAATAGGATTTTCCAGCAGCGCCACACAGTGCAGACCGAGTTTCGCCGCAACTGCGGCAGTCTGCCGCACATGGTTAGACTGGATCGCCCCGGCAGTAATCAGCGTATCGGCACCTTCGCGCAGAGCATCTGCTGCGAGAAATTCCAGCTTACGTAATTTATTGCCGCCCATTGCCATGGGGGTGACGTCATCCCGTTTGATGAAAATTTCCCGTCCAAGATAATCAGAAAAGCGCGGCAGATATTCGAGCGGTGTTGGCGCGCCGATAAACTCCAACCGTGGAAAACGGGTTAAATTATGCAGTGGCATAACAGCCTCCGATGTGTGTTGTTGTGATTTTCTTATTATGCACGCTGAAAACGCGTAAATAAAAAAGGCGCTGGTGAAAGCGCCCTTTTTTGTCATTATGCTGATTATTTGGTCACATCAGCACCAAACCATTTTTCGGAAAGGGCTTGCAGAGTGCCATCTTTTTGCATTTCCGCAATTGCATCGTTCACTGCTTTCAGCAGGTCTTCATTTCCTTTACGCAGCGCCACGCCAGACTCCTGACGGGAGAATGCTTCACCGGTTACTGCCAGCGTATCGTTGGTTTTCTTCACCAGATCCAGCGCCGCCAGACGGTCAACGAGGATCGCATCGATACGGCCTACGCGCAGATCCTGATATTTGGTCGGGTCATCATCATAGGTACGCACATCGACGCCCTGAACATTCTGCCGCAGCCACTCTTCATAGTTGGTGCCCAGACCGACACCCACTTTTTTGCCTTTCAGATCAGCAGCCGTTTTAATGGTGCCTTCGTTACCTTTTTTCACCAGCGCCTGAATACCAGAAATGGTGTACGGGGTAGAGAAATCGTATTTTTTCTTGCGCTCATCAGAAATGGTGACCTGATTAATCACCACATCAATGCGTTTAGAGTCCAGCGACGCCAGCATACCGTCCCATTTGGTCGGTTTTAGTGACGCCTCAACGCCAAGATGTTTTGCCAGCTGTTGGGCAAATTCCACTTCAAAACCGGTTAATTTGCCGTCACCCCCCTGAAAACTGAACGGCGGATAAGTGCCTTCCAGCCCTACCAGCAGCGTGCCGCGCTCTTTAACTTTATTAAGCAGACCTTCATCTGCAAAACTTTTAACGCTCATGCCCGCAACCAGCGCTACGGCCATCACACTCATCAATGCCTGACGTCCCAGATGTGCTAATTTCATATTTACCCCGAATGTTGTTATGTCTGTTTGCAGTGTAGAGCCATTGTTTGTAAACACAAAAACAACTCCGCTACATCTTATTCTTATTTAATATATATCAGAAGCAGGCAGGCTGGAGGATTTCTGCACAAGTCCGGTACACGTTTGACGCTGATAGTGTTGATACTTCCGTAATGCGATGCGGTAATTGTTGGTGCTGGTGGTGGGCAGCCACGGGGCGAGGATTTCATCAAGGAAACCGTCCTGCAGCGGATCGAGGGAAATATTTTGCTCGTGTAGATGATTCCCCAAACGGCGCAAACGAACGACATATTCACGCACCGTACCTGGGCTCATTTCAGTTTGCTCAAAAAGAAATTGCTTAAAGCCGATAATATCGAAAAAATCACTCTGCGTTTTGCAATGTAAATCACCGCAAAATCGGCACAATGCCGCCCATGATTTTTGTTCCGTTTGCCAGCCATTTTCATCAAGCAGCGCGTCCAGGCGGGAAATCTCGATTTTATTCACTATTTTGCCGTCGCGAACTAAGGTAATGCGATCGAGTAATTTACGGCAATGCGCGCAATGAGTCTGGCTGTGTTTAAAGTCTTTAAGATAGCGGCTTAATGGCCGTCTTTTCAGGTGCTGCACCATCATTAAGAACTCCTGGTAGTCAAAATTAAAGTGCGGCATTTACTGACGTTATAACTTACCCAGTTTAGTGCGTAACCGTTTAATGGCCTGGCTGTGTAACTGACTGACCCGCGATTCCCCGACCTCCAGCACCGCACCAATCTCTTTGAGATTCAGCTCTTCCTGATAATAGAGGGTTAATACCAGTTTTTCGCGCTCCGGCAACGTTTCGATGGCTTCCATCACCCGCTGGCGCAGATTACTGTCCAGCAGTTGTTGTAGCGGGTTTTCTCGCTGATGATCATCAGTAACCAGTTCGATGCTATCGCCGTGCTCTTCGCGCCACTCATCGTAGGAGAAGAGCTGGCTGTTATTGGTGTCGAGCAACATTTGGCGATAATCGGCAATATCGATCCCTAAACGTTCCGCAACCTCAGTTTCCGTGGCGTTGCGGCCAAGTTCCTGCTCCAGTTGCCCTATTGCCTGTGCCACTTCACGCGCGTTGCGTCGCACGCTGCGCGGCACCCAGTCACGGCTGCGAAGTTCATCCAGCATAGCGCCACGTATACGCTGCACTGCGTAAGTTGTAAATGCCGTTCCTTGTAGGGCGTCATAGCGTTCGACGGCATTAAGTAACCCAATGCCGCCCGCCTGTAGCAGATCGTCAAGTTCCACGCTCGCGGGCAGTCGAACCTGCAGGCGCAATGCTTCGTGACGCACCAGCGGGACATAACGCTGCCACAGCGAGTGTTTATCCATTACACCTTCAGCGGTATAGAGTGAATTCACGATAAACAGCCCTGCGTTATATGAGTTATCGGCATGATTATCCGTTTCTGCAGGGTTTTTAATCGGACGATTAGTGGGTGAAATGAGGGGTTATTTGGGGGTTACCGGTAAATTGCGGACAGAAAAAACCCCGCCGTTGGCGGGGTTTGAGCGATAAGTGTAAATTAACGCAGCAGAGACAGTACGTTCTGCGTGGTCTGGTTAGCCTGCGCCAGAACAGAGGTACCCGCTTGTTGCAGGATCTGCGCACGAGACATGTTAGACACTTCGGTCGCGTAGTCAGCATCTTCGATACGGCTACGGGCAGAAGACAGGTTGTTTACGGTGTTGCCAAGGTTGGTGATAGCAGAGTCGAAACGGTTTTGTACTGCACCGAGGTCAGAACGCAGATTGTCAACTTTAGCCAATGCCTTGTCGATGGTTTCGAGCGGGTTGGTAGTAGATTGCAACGATTTTGCTGCATCTTCTTTTACCAGAATCGGGCTACCACCTTCTGATTTGCTCAGATACATAGTTTTGCCAAGCCCAGTTACTGTCTTACCATCAGCGCTAACTTCATAATCAGCGCCATTTACAACTAAAGAACTACCCACTTTTTTAGCGTTATTTAAGTCCAGATCCGATGCTGTAGCGGCTTTGTTTTCAACCTTAGTTGTAGTGAACTGACCTGCACTATTTTTGTAAACAGGATCAGACGTTTTTAATGTTGCGTCCTTCCCTGTCGCATCAATAGTAAAGGTTACATCTTTGCCATCAATATTAGCGATTAGAGTGCCGTTACCACTGCCATCAAATGCACCAGTGCCTTTGTTGGTGAAAGTAATACCTTGGTATTTAATTGAGGCATCTTTAGCTAAAGAAACTGCGGCTTTTGCAAGCCCAGTCGCATCAATACCTGTACCACCGACTTTTGTATCACTCTTAGTAGTCAGAGAACCATCGGTAGCGCTAACAAAAATTGCGTCACCATCCTCATTTTGAACTGCTCCACTATCTACATTAACAGTATAGTTATCAGTACCGTTAATTTGATAATTATCAGTACCTGTCGCTTTAAATTTAGAAATCAGGTCACTGCCAGTTGCTTTCTGCGCGCCATCGATATTAAAGCCGTCCAGGCCGAGAGTTTTCGCATCAATTTTTGCCAGATTGATAGTGATGGTTTCCCCATCATTAGCACCAACCTGAATTTTCATTTCATTATTTTCGGCAAGGACTTTCACGCCGTTAAACTGAGTTTGCTCAGATACACGGTCAATTTCTTCCAGACGTTGAGTAATTTCTGCCTGAATAGAAGAAAGATCGCTGTCAGAGTTAGTACCGTTAGTTGCCTGAACAGTCAGTTCACGTACACGCTGCAGGTTGTTGTTAATTTCATTCAGCGCACCTTCAGTAGTCTGCGCAACAGAAATACCATCATTCGCGTTACGGGAAGCCTGAGTCAGACCTTTAATATTTGCCGTAAAACGGTTAGCAATCGCCTGACCTGCTGCGTCATCTTTAGCACTGTTAATACGCAGGCCAGAAGAGAGACGCTCAATAGCAGAGCTAAGAGAAGACTGAGATTTGTTCAGGTTATTCTGGGTCAACAGCGACAGGCTGTTTGTATTAATGACTTGTGCCATGATCTTTTCCTTATCAATTACAACTTGATGTTATTGGGCTGTTGCCCACGGTTTCTCACCGTACCCCTTGTATCGGCACCTGAATTTCGAACTTTAGAAAATTTTAGTTTCTCTCCTGTTTTTTCTTAACGGCTGAAATATCCGTAATATACAACTCTACTCTGCGCATCATCTTCGTGAATCAACTATTAAACTTTGCGCACAAATTGCCGATAACCCGCTTATCTACTGTTTGCAATCAAAAGGAATTAGGTATGGCTTCATTTACATCTCTTGGCGTTGGTTCGAATCTGCCGCTGGATACATTGCTAAACAACCTGACCATCGCTGAAAAAAAACGCTTAAACCCAATTACTCAGCAACAGAGTGACAACACCGCACGTCTGACAGCCTATGGCACATTAAAAAGTGCATTAGAAAAATTCCAGACTGCAAATACTGCGTTAAATAAAGCCGATCTGTTCAAAAGCACTACCGTTACCAGTAGCAATGAAGACCTTAAAGTTTCCACCGAAGCAGGTGCTGCCCCCGGTATCTATACCATCAGCGTAACCCAACTGGCGCAGGCGCAATCTTTACGAACTGATTCCCCGACAATCATTGCATCAACAAAAGATGCACTGGGTGATGAGTCATCAGATACACGCACAATAAAAATTACCCAAGACGGCCGTAAAGAGCCGCTGGAAATCAAGCTCAATAAAGATCAGACGTCATTGGATGAGATCAGCAAAACCATTAACGATGCCGATAGTGGAATTTCCGCTAGTATCGTTAAAGTCAAAGATGGTGACTATCAATTGGTATTGACCGCCAGTGAAGGTCTGGCCAATAAAATGACCATATCTGTTGAGGGTGACAGTAAATTAAATGATCTGCTGGCTTATGACAGCAAGACCAACACCGGGAATATGAAGGAACTGGTTAACGCGCAAAATGCACAGCTAAACGTTAACGGTATCGATATTGAACGTTCAAGTAACAAAATTACCGATGCTCCTCAGGGAGTGACTCTCGATTTGACCAAAAAAGTCACTGACGTCCGGGTCACGGTGACAAAAAGCAACGATAAAGCAACCGAAGCAATTAAAGGCTGGGTGGATTCATATAACTCCCTCATTGACACCTTTAACACCCTGACAAAATATAAAGAAGTAGACCCAGGTGCTGAAGCACAAGATAAAAATAATGGTGCACTTCTCGGAGACAGCGTTGTACGTACAATTCAAAGCGGCATCCGCGCACAATTTGCAAACGGTGCCAGCGACGGTGCCTTCAAAACATTAAACGAGATCGGGATTAAGCAGGACGGCACGACGGGTAAGCTGAAAATTGATGATGATAAACTCAAAAAAGTCCTGAATGAAAATACAGCATCCGTACGTGAATTGCTGGTAGGCGATGGTAAAGAAACAGGAATTACCACCAAAATTGCCACCGAGGTAAAAGGTTACCTTGCCGATGATGGCATTATTGATAGCGCACAGGACAGTATTAACGCCACACTGAAAAAACTAACCAAACAGTATCTATCCGTCAGTGCCAGCATTGATGACACCGTGGCGCGTTACACTGCACAGTTTACGCAATTAGATACCATGATGAGCAAACTGAATAACACCAGTACCTATCTCAGCCAACAATTTACTGCAATGAGTAATTCCTGATCACGGAGGTCAGCATGTATACCGCGAGCGGCTCAAAAGCCTATGCACAAATTGGCGTCGAAAGCGCCGTAATGAGCGCCAGCCAGCAGCAGCTGGTCACCATGCTATTTGATGGAGTGCTGAGCGCACTGGTTAGAGCGCGCCTGTTTATGCAGGACAACAATCAGCAAGGCAAAGGCGTCTCTTTGTCAAAAGCGATCAACATCATTGAGAACGGACTGCGGGTGAGTCTTGATGAAGAGAGCAAAGACGAATTAACCCAAAACTTGATTGCTCTTTATAGCTATATGGTCAGGCGCTTGCTGCAAGCCAATTTACGCAACGATGTCTCCGCAGTCGAAGAAGTGGAAGCATTAATGCGTAATATTGCCGATGCCTGGAAAGAGTCGTTACTCTCCCCTTCTTTGATTCAGGACCCAGTCTGATGAACCATGCACCGCATTTGTATTTCGCCTGGCAACAACTCGTCGAAAAAAGCCAGCTCATGTTACGCCTGGCAACGGAAGAACAATGGGAAGAACTCATCGCCAGCGAAATGGCGTATGTGAATGCGGTGCAGGAGATTGCACATCTGACTGAAGAGATTGACCCGTCCACCACGATGCAGGAGCAGCTCCGCCCGATGCTGCGCCTGATTCTCGACAACGAAAGCAAGGTAAAGCAGTTATTACAGATTCGGATGGATGAACTGGCGAAACTGGTCGGTCAGTCATCGGTGCAAAAATCGGTGTTAAGTGCCTATGGCGATCAGGGCGGCTTTGTGCTGGCTCCGCAGGATAACCTCTTTTGAATCTGAACGAGTCGATGGCTCGCGAATAATCCGATTACGGCTACGCTTCTAATGTTCCCCTTGAATGGAGTCGAAGAATGCGTAATCCCACGCTGTTACAATGTTTTCACTGGTATTACCCGGAAGGCGGTAAGCTCTGGCCTGAACTGGCCGAGCGCGCCGACGGTTTTAATGATATTGGTATCAATATGGTCTGGTTGCCGCCCGCCTATAAAGGCGCATCGGGCGGGTATTCGGTCGGCTACGACTCCTATGATTTATTTGATTTAGGCGAGTTTGATCAGAAAGGCAGCATCCCTACTAAATATGGCGATAAAGCACAACTGCTGGCCGCCATTGACGCTCTGAAACGTAATGACATTGCGGTGCTGTTGGACGTGGTAGTCAACCACAAAATGGGCGCGGATGAAAAAGAAGCTATTCGCGTGCAGCGTGTAAATGCTGATGACCGTACGCAAATTGACGAAGAAATCATAGAGTGCGAAGGCTGGACGCGTTACACCTTCCCCGCCCGTGCCGGGCAATACTCGCAGTTTATCTGGGATTTCAAATGTTTTAGCGGTATCGACCATATCGAAAACCCTGATGAAGATGGCATTTTTAAAATTGTTAACGACTACACCGGTGAAGGCTGGAACGATCAGGTTGATGATGAACTCGGTAATTTCGATTATCTGATGGGTGAGAATATCGATTTCCGCAATCATGCCGTGACGGAAGAGATTAAATACTGGGCGCGCTGGGTGATGGAACAAACACAATGCGACGGTTTTCGTCTTGATGCGGTCAAACATATTCCGGCGTGGTTTTATAAAGAGTGGATCGAACACGTACAGGAAGTTGCGCCAAAGCCGCTGTTTATTGTGGCGGAGTACTGGTCGCATGAAGTCGATAAACTGCAAACGTATATTGATCAGGTGGAAGGCAAAACCATGCTGTTCGATGCGCCGCTGCAGATGAAATTCCATGAAGCATCGCGCATGGGGCGCGACTACGACATGACGCAGATTTTCACGGGTACATTAGTGGAAGCCGATCCTTTCCACGCCGTGACGCTCGTTGCCAATCACGACACCCAACCGTTGCAAGCCCTCGAAGCGCCGGTCGAACCGTGGTTTAAACCGCTGGCGTATGCCTTAATTTTGTTGCGGGAAAATGGCGTTCCTTCGGTATTCTATCCGGACCTCTACGGTGCGCATTACGAAGATGTCGGTGGTGACGGGCAAACCTATCCGATAGATATGCCAATAATCGAACAGCTTGATGAGTTAATTCTCGCCCGTCAGCGTTTCGCCCACGGTGTACAGACGTTATTTTTCGACCATCCGAACTGCATTGCCTTTAGTCGCAGTGGCACTGACGAATATCCCGGCTGCGTGGTGGTCATGTCGAACGGGGATGATGGCGAAAAAACCATTCATCTGGGAGAGAATTACGGCAATAAAACCTGGCGTGATTTTCTGGGGAATCGGCAAGAGAGCGTAGTGACCGACGAAAACGGCGAAGCGACCTTCTTTTGCAACGGCGGCAGCGTCAGCGTGTGGGTTATCGAAGAGGTGATTTAAATTCATCCCCGGCGGCAAGCCGGGGAGATTTCATTACGGCAGTGGCGTCGGTAACGGCGCTTTATCCAGCGCGGCGGCACACTCTGCCGTCGGGCGATCCACACGCTCCATCGTCATACCATCGTACTCAATGGTGTTACCGTCACGCTCAACCTCGTACAGCTCACGTTTTACGGTAACGTTAGTGAGATCATCAGACATCAATGTCAACTTGCCCGGCACGGCAATCACCCGCTGCCACTGACGGCAATCCAGGGTATCGCCCTCTTTAGTGACAATCAGGCTGCCTATCGCTTCCGGACTGACCAGCGCACGTTGCGGCCCTTTGGTCTGCCAGTAGCCCGCCAGCCAGTCCGGCGCGGGGGTTTTCACGACATTGTTATAGTTTTCGACTTCGGCACAGCCCGCCAGCAACATGAGCGCGCCTGCAATTGCGAGTTTTTTCATCATTCGTCCTGCATGAGAAGAAAAGAGGATTGTGGCATTAAAGCCCTGATGTCGCCAGCCTTTCCAGGTTCAGAGAGAAATTTGATCTAACTATTATTTTTGTGAATTATTACCCCGAAAATAAATTTGCATGATGTATGATTCGCGATTCTTGTTTCAAACCTTCTGAGTTCAGAGGCTACATTCATGTCATGGCAGCAATTCAAACACGCCTGGTTGATTAAATTCTGGGCACCCATCCCTGCGGTCATCGCGGCGGGTATTCTCTCCACTTACTATTTTGGCATTACTGGCACCTTTTGGGCTGTCACGGGTGAATTTACCCGTTGGGGCGGTCAGCTCCTGCAGCTGTTTGGCGTCCATGCTGAAGAGTGGGGTTATTTTAAAATTATCCATCTGGAAGGATCGCCATTAACCCGCATCGACGGGATGATGATCCTCGGCATGTTTGGCGGCTGCTTTGCCGCAGCGCTGTGGGCCAACAATGTCAAACTGCGCATGCCGCGCAGCCGTATCCGCATTATGCAGGCCATTATTGGCGGCATTATCGCCGGTTTTGGCGCGCGTCTGGCAATGGGCTGTAACCTGGCGGCGTTCTTTACCGGCATTCCTCAGTTCTCGCTGCATGCCTGGTTCTTTGCCATCGCCACTGCCATTGGTTCATGGTTTGGCGCGCGCTTTACCCTGCTGCCCATCTTCCGTATTCCCGTGAAAATGCAGAAAGTTTCTGCCGCCTCACCGCTGACGCAAAAACCGGATCAGGCGCGGCGTCGTTTTCGTCTCGGGATGCTGGTCTTTTTCGGCATGCTGGGCTGGGCGCTGCTCACGGCGATGAACCAACCCAAACTGGGGCTGGCAATGCTGTTTGGCGTCGGCTTTGGTTTACTGATTGAACGTGCGCAAATCTGCTTTACTTCGGCGTTCCGCGATATGTGGATCACCGGACGTACCCATATGGCGAAAGCAATCATTATCGGTATGGCGGTGAGTGCCATCGGGATCTTCAGTTACGTACAGTTAGGCGTTGAACCCAAAATCATGTGGGCGGGACCAAACGCGGTAATTGGTGGTTTACTGTTTGGTTTTGGCATCGTGCTGGCAGGCGGCTGCGAAACCGGCTGGATGTACCGCGCGGTAGAAGGCCAGGTGCACTACTGGTGGGTCGGTCTGGGCAATGTGATCGGCTCGACGATTCTGGCGTATTACTGGGATGATTTCGCTCCGGCGCTGGCCACCGACTGGGACAAAATCAACCTGCTGAAAACCTTTGGCCCGATGGGTGGCCTGCTGGTGACATATTTGCTGTTGTTTACTGCGCTGATGTTGATTATCGGCTGGGAAAAACGCTTCTTCCGCCGTGCGGCACCGCAGACTGCTAAGGAGATCGCATGAAAAATATCGTTCCTGATTACCGCCTTGATATGGTGGGTGAACCCTGCCCTTATCCGGCAGTCGCAACTCTTGAGGCGATGCCGCAGTTAAAAAAAGGGGAAATCCTGGAAGTGGTGAGCGACTGTCCACAGTCGATCAATAATATTCCACTGGATGCGCGTAATCACGGCTATACGGTGCTGGATATTCAGCAAGACGGGCCGACCATTCGTTATTTAATTCAGAAGTAATCCCTCATTCCCGCTGTGGCCCACAGCGGGAACATCGTTGCCTCTGACACATAGATTTTACCCGCCCCCTCTCCTATTCTTTTCAGTATGATCTCAGGAGGTTTCTATGTGTGGACGCTTTGCCCAATCCCAAACGCGTGAAGATTACCTTGCGCTTCTCGCGGAAGATATTGAACGCGATATTCCCTACGATCCCGAACCCATTGGCAGATACAACGTCGCGCCGGGAACCAAAGTTCTTCTGCTCAGTGAACGTGATGAACACCTTCATCTAGATCCGGTTTTCTGGGGATATGCTCCCGGATGGTGGGATAAACCGCCGCTGATTAACGCCCGCGTAGAAACTGCGGCCACCAGTCGTATGTTTAAACCGCTCTGGCAACATGGTCGGGCAATCTGTTTTGCCGATGGCTGGTTTGAGTGGAAAAAAGAAGGCGACAAAAAACAGCCTTATTTTATCTATCGCGCTGATGGACAACCTGTTTTTATGGCCGCGATAGGTAGCACACCGTTTGAGCGCGGTGACGAAGCCGAAGGATTTTTAATTGTCACTGCAGCAGCAGACCAGGGTCTGGTAGATATTCATGACCGCCGCCCGCTGGTTCTGTCGCCAGAAGCTGCACAGGAATGGATGCGGCAAGAGATTGGCGGTAAAGAAGCATCAGAAATTGCTACCAACGGCTGTGTGCCAGCAAACCAGTTCACCTGGCACCCGGTATCGCGCGCGGTAGGTAATGTCAAAAACCAGGGCGCGGAGTTAATTCAACCTGTTTGTTGACATCCTCCACGCCCTGAAGGACGAGGATCCCTGCTACGTTCAGGCTGTCGCCTGAATCATTTCGGTGGGTTCCTGCTTCAACGGGCGGCCTGACTGCACCATCTCTCCACAGGCAAGAACGGCGTGCCCCGCCGCTAAAATGTTACGAGCGCCATTTACATCGGCGTTCGCTGTATATCCACATACCTGGCATCTGAATTTACTTTGTGACAGGCGGTTTTCTTTCGCTGTATGACCACAGCACGCGCAACGCTGGCTTGTGTACGCTGGCGGAACAGCAAGCACCTGACCGCCACGCCAGAGCTGCTTGTACTCAAGCTGGCGGCGCATTTCATACCAGCCCTGATCCAGTATCGAACGGTTTAAACCTGATTTTGCCCGGACATTGCGCCCCGGCTGGCTGACCGTACCCGCTGCTGACTTTGACATGTTGCTGACCTTCAAATCCTCAATGACTATCATTGCGTGGTTTTTGCTGACGGTCGTTGTGACTTTGTGAAGGTAGTCCCTGCGGATATTTGCGATACAGGAATGCAGTCGCTGTATTTTGCGTTTCTGCTTTTGCCAGTTGTTGCTGAATTTGACCTTGCGGCTTAACTGTCGCTGAAGTCTCGCCAGCTTCTTCTGGTTTTTCTGAAAACTGTTTACAGGCTCAAAGACTGTGCCATCTGACAGCGTGGCGAGTTTAGCCACGCCAGCATCCAGCCCGACCATTGATGCTGAAGGGTGAACCGGAGTTGATACTTCACTTTCTGTCTGAATACTGATGTACCACTTACCGCAGGACTGGCTGACAGTGACATTTTTCACAACACCCGTGACCTGACGGCTGTTCCGGTAGCGCATCCAGCCCAGTTTCGGCAGAAAAATACGGCTGTTTTCCTGATCGAGCTTAACGCCCTGCGGGTAGCGGAATACATCATTCTGTCCCCGCTTTTTGAATCGGGGAAAAGCAGCCCGATTCTGGAAGAAGTTTTTGTAAGCCCGCTCAAGGTCTTTCAGTGACTGTTGCAATGGCTGTGACGGGGCATCTTTAAGCCATTGCGTTTCAGTGGCATTTTTCCACTCAACCAGCCAGGAAGCCATTTTCCCGTAAGGGATGTATTTATTACCGACCTCATGATTCTCATTCTGACGTGCCAGAGCACGATTGAAAACGAAACGACATGCGCCTGCGAAGCGCCTCATTTCACGCTCCTGTTGACCACCGGGTCTTAACTGGAATTTAAATGCTTGTAGTCGTTTCACAGGCCAAATGATACTTTGGTCTGTGAAAAAAGAAACCGATATCCGGCGTGGAAGGCATTGTGTTTTCCTGATGCATGTTCACCTGGTCTTTGTCACCAGATACCGACGTCAGATTTTTGACCATGACGCGACAGAAAAACTACGCACTTACTTTTCAAATGTATGTGCTGATTTTGAAGCTGAACTGGTTGAAATGGATGGCAAACCAGATCACGTCCATTTGTTAATTAACTATCCTCCCAAACTGGCGATATCCAGTCTGGTAAACAGCCTCAAAGGCGTATCGGGTAGGTGACTGCGACGAGATCGACCAGATATTGCAGTCAGGTATTACTACAAAGGCGTTTTGTGGAGTCCTGGCTATTTTGCCAGTAGCTGCGGAGGTGCGCCAATATCCGTCATCCGCCAATACATTGAACAACAGCAAACACCTGGTTAGGTGGAAAACCACGCCTTATATCCCTGCCCTGAAGGACGGGGTTTTACGGCGCACCGGATAAGCCTGGAGATTATCTACACCAGCATGGACATCATTGTACTATGCCCCGTACATGCCCCATCACATCCTCAACATCAAAGTATTAGAGCCTTGCAAACCATTATGCGTCTCAGTTTGTCTCATCTATCTTACGCAAAAAAAATAGAACTAATATCAAGCGGCGCTATATTGCGTATTAAATAAAACCACCTCAATTACATTAATAAATCTAAACAAACATCATGCAAATAATTTCCATGGTTATTTCTAGGCTATTTAAATTAAATAAATAAATTATGAGTCAATCATAAATAACAACCTTTAATATAATTTAACTACCAAATTTATATTCGTTCACAAAATAGTCATGCATTGTGTGCAATAGAAACAGTTCAGATAAAGATAGGGATCTACTTCACAATTTAAATGAGAAACTAAAACTTACATCTTGAAATAATCTCATTGATTGGATGAATATTTGTAGTGCAGTGACATCATTTTTAAATAATAGTTCAAATAAAAGGCTCACGATGAAAAAATTAACAGTGGCAATTTCTGCTGTAGCTGCATCTTAACGTATAAACTAGATTTAATAACAACGAACTAGATTTAATAACAACGATATCCGTACCTATCCGGATATCTAATGTCATAAGCATCCCTTTAATTATCCCCTCAACCTCTTGTAACTTTCCCACTCTTGAACTCCACATAGTCCAAACGCCGGATGCAAAAAAATCACACGTGCATTTCTGAAATTGTGATGGAGGAAGATAGTATCAATTATATGTGCTTATAAACGTCCCCGATTAGCGCAGAAGTCACCGGATTGTTCAGGCTCCAATAGGTTGAGTATGCCGTATTTATTTTCCAAAATAAAAATCTATGCTGTTGCTCCTTCATAAAATACTTTTACTCTCTGGACGCTTTTCTTAGCTCTCTTGGTGTTATCTTAAAACGATTATGGAACCTTTCAGTAAAACGAGAAGGACACTTGTAACCATTTTCCCTGGCAATCTCGCTGATGGGTTTTACTGTCGTTTGTATAGCAGACAACGCATTATTTAACCTCACGTCGTCCAATATACTTTGAAAACTTACTCCCTCGCTTGCCAGACGGCGATGCAATGTGGAAACAGAAATGTAGAGATATCTCGCTACCTTGTTTGCTGTCCATTTTGTTCCAGGTTCGGATAGCATTAGGTTATAACAACGACTTATTAATGATTGTTTACTATCTGATAAAAGTAAACAATTAACATGATGTGCTCCTAATGAAAGTAGAACGCCCATTGCTAAGTGTTCCTGAATTTGCGTTGAGAAGCCTCGGGAAATAGATGTTTTTAGTTGCTCCCAACAATATATTAACTCGGGATTCTGAGGTAAGCAGAAACCTGTCGTGTTACGAATTTGATCGGTTATCGCATAAAGATTTTGGAACTTTTCAATTAGATCAATGGGATAATAAAGCATTTCTGCAAGATAAAGACCTGCTTCTGGGTAATTCGCAATATAAAATTCATATCCACAGGGAAATAATATTATCTGATTATTATCAACAGTTAGACTATGCGTCTCCCAATTGATAATTTTTTTTCCCTGACGGATACGACATAAAGCTGGCATAAGAGGCTTAACCCTGTGAATCTCATGATGTTTATGCATCCGTATTTCTTCAATCTTTAGGTTAGTCCTATCTTTTGCCAGCATACTCTTATCCTACTTTACCTCATAAACGGGTATTATCTCAGCGGTTGCAATTTTATTGGCATTAAGCATATAACCAACTAACGCTCCGCTGGAATTAGAATCCACAGGAATCTTATCAGTTTTTAGAGCCCATATTTTAAACTGGTAATGATGGGGTTTATCTCCTTTGGGAGGACATGCTCCACCAAATCCCGCATAGCCAAAATCATTTCGGCCTTGGACAGCACCAGTCGGAAGTTTTGTACCATCACGTCTTCCTGCATCAGCGGGCAAATATGTTACCGTTGCTGGAATATTAGCAACAGTCCAGTGCCACCATCCGCTGCCTGTAGGCGCATCTGGATCATACACAGTTACGGCAAAGCTGTTGGTGCCTTCTGGAGCACCAGACCAGGTTAATGAGGGCGATGTATTACCCCCCTCACACCCAAATCCAGAAAATACATGAGACGTTGTAAGTTGCTCTCCTGTTTTTATTTCATTACTAGTGACCTGAAATGCTGCGGCCTGCGCAGAAAATGTTATGAATGCCAATACACTTGAAACGATAAGTTTTTTCATAAAAACCTCTTTGTTGTGACCTATCGTTATTTTATTTGATGTGCATTGATCTCATTATGCAAAAAGGCGCAATGATCGCGCAAATGCAATCATAATTATAAAGTTGCCCCGAACATTAGCCATAATATGCACAAATCAGATTCCTGTTATCTCAAGGATGATTATTTTTTAATGCGGTGCGCTTCGTGACAACAAGTTAATGACTAACACACCGGCACAAATCAACATCATGCCTATGATGGCTGGCAAGTCCAGTCGTTGGCCAAAAAATCCCCAGGAAAGCAAACTAATCAGAACGATACCGACTCCTGACCAGATAGCATAAGCAATCCCTGTAGGTATATAAGCCAGTGTCTGAGCTAATAACCAAAATGATGCACAATAGCAAATAATTGTGCCAACAGAGGGCCATAACCGTGTAAACCCCTCTGAAAACTTCATTAAGGTTGTACCAATGACCTCTGCAAGTATTGCGCCACCAAGATAAATATAAGGGTTCATAGCATATTCTTTCCTGTTCATACTGGAGAGAATTGTACTACAGTTTGAACACAACTCACCGTTTTCATCCTGGTGTATGTGTATCCAGGGGGCTCTGGCGTGGCAAGAGATAAAGGCAGGAACAATAATGATCAGAAGGAACCCCAGGCTAACAAAAGAGTTCACTCTTCCTATGAGCAAAGCGAAGACAAAACATGTTATCGCGTTTACGGATCGTGGATGGCAGAAAACTTTCAGGATCAGGTATCCATTTTAAACCAGAAATTGAGTGAGTTTGCCCCATCCATGCCCCAAGCGGTGAGATTGGAAGTAATTAACAACAGGTTACAAAACCTACACCTGCATGGACATCACTTCCTGATACGCCGCCACCAGCTTATTACGCACCTGAATCCCCATTTGCATAGAAACTGAGGCTTTTTGCATATCGGTCATCACATCGTTTAACGCCACGCCGGGTTCACCGAGGGTGAATTTTTCTGCCTGCGTGCGGGCAGCTGTTTGTGTATCGCTAATGCGATCGAGCGCGGCGTGCAGCTGCCCGGCAAAACTAATGGTCGGTTGCGGCAGTGAATCCTGTGCACGCGCACTCATCGCCGTAGCCTGTAACTGGCTGATAACCCCTTCAATCCCCTGTATCGCTGACATTTTCGTCTCCTGGATAATTTCTGGTAGCAAAGCCTACCAGTAAGTCAATAAGACAAAGGCGCTAAATAGCAACAAAAAAACGGGTTTATTGGCGGATAGAAAAAAACGAAAGCACAAATAATGGCAGCGTCAATTTTTCGAGTTTGCTGACCCGGGAGTGAGTCTTGTTCCACTTTGCCAATAACGCCGTCCATAATCAGCCACGAGGTGCGCGATGAATGCGACTGCAGCCCAGACAAAATCTCTTGAGTGGCTTAATCGCCTGCGTGCGAATCCGAAAATTCCATTGATTGTTGCCGGTTCCGCGGCAGTGGCGGTCATGGTCGCACTGATCCTGTGGGCGAAAGCCCCCGACTACCGCACATTATTCAGCAATCTTTCCGATCAGGATGGTGGCGCAATTGTCAGCCAACTGACGCAAATGAATATTCCTTACCGCTTCAGCGAAGCCAGCGGCGCTATTGAAGTTCCGGCAGATAAAGTTCACGAACTGCGTCTGCGCCTGGCACAACAAGGTTTGCCCAAAGGCGGCGCGGTCGGTTTCGAACTACTCGATCAGGAAAAGTTTGGTATCAGCCAGTTCAGCGAACAGGTGAATTATCAGCGGGCGCTGGAAGGCGAGCTTTCTCGTACCATCGAAACTATCGGCCCGGTAAAAGGGGCGCGCGTACATCTGGCAATGCCGAAACCGTCTTTATTCGTCCGTGAACAAAAATCCCCTTCTGCATCGGTGACGGTAAATCTGTTACCCGGCCGCGCACTCGATGAAGGGCAAATTAGCGCCATTGTGCATCTGGTTTCCAGCGCCGTTGCTGGTCTGCCGCCGGGAAACGTCACGCTGGTGGATCAGGGCGGACATCTGTTAACCCAGTCCAATACCAGCGGGCGCGATCTTAATGATGCTCAGTTGAAATATGCCAGCGATGTCGAAGGCCGTATTCAGCGGCGTATTGAAGCAATCCTGTCGCCTATTGTTGGTAACGGTAATATTCACGCCCAGGTCACGGCGCAGCTGGACTTCGCCAGTAAAGAACAAACGGAAGAACAGTATCGCCCTAACGGTGATGAATCTCAGGCGGCGCTTCGTTCACGCCAGCTTAATGAGAGCGAGCAAAGCGGTTCCGGTTATCCGGGCGGCGTACCGGGGGCGTTGTCGAATCAACCGGCACCTGCGAATAACGCGCCAATCAGCACGCCTCCGGCAAATCAAAATAACCGCCAGCAGCAGGCGAGCACCACCAGCAATAGTGGGCCGCGTAGCACACAGCGGAATGAAACCAGTAACTACGAAGTCGATCGCACCATTCGTCATACCAAAATGAACGTGGGCGATGTGCAACGTCTGTCAGTCGCGGTAGTGGTGAATTACAAAACCTTGCCAGACGGTAAACCATTGCCTCTCAGCAACGAACAGATGAAGCAAATTGAAGATCTGACCCGCGAGGCGATGGGCTTTTCTGAAAAACGCGGTGACTCGCTCAATGTCGTTAACTCGCCGTTCAATAGCAGTGACGAAAGCGGCGGAGAACTGCCGTTCTGGCAACAGCAAGCGTTTATCGATCAGTTGCTGGCTGCCGGTCGCTGGTTGCTGGTACTGCTGGTGGCGTGGCTGCTGTGGCGGAAAGCGGTACGCCCGCAGTTAACACGTCGCGCTGAGGCGATGAAAGCTGTACAGCAACAGGCGCAGGCCCGTGAGGAAGTGGAAGATGCGGTGGAAGTCCGCCTGAGCAAAGACGAACAACTCCAACAACGACGCGCTAACCAACGTCTGGGGGCAGAAGTCATGAGCCATCGTATCCGTGAAATGTCTGATAACGATCCGCGCGTGGTGGCGCTGGTCATTCGCCAGTGGATAAATAACGATCATGAGTAACCTGACAGGCACCGATAAAAGCGTCATCCTGCTGATGACCATTGGCGAAGACCGGGCGGCAGAGGTGTTCAAGCACCTCTCCCAGCGCGAAGTGCAAACCCTGAGCGCTGCAATGGCGAACGTCACGCAGATCTCCAACAAGCAGCTAACCGATGTGCTGGCGGAGTTTGAGCAAGAAGCTGAACAGTTTGCCGCACTGAATATCAACGCCAACGATTATCTGCGTTCGGTATTGGTCAAAGCTCTGGGTGAGGAACGTGCCGCCAGCCTGCTGGAAGATATTCTCGAAACTCGCGATACCGCCAGCGGTATTGAAACGCTCAACTTTATGGAGCCGCAGAGTGCCGCCGATCTGATTCGCGATGAGCATCCGCAAATTATCGCCACCATTCTGGTGCATCTGAAGCGCGCCCAGGCCGCCGATATTCTGGCGTTGTTCGATGAACGTCTGCGCCACGACGTGATGTTGCGTATCGCCACCTTTGGCGGCGTGCAGCCAGCCGCGCTGGCGGAACTGACCGAAGTACTGAATGGCTTGCTCGACGGTCAGAATCTCAAGCGCAGCAAAATGGGCGGCGTGAGAACGGCAGCCGAAATTATCAACCTGATGAAAACTCAGCAGGAAGAAGCCGTTATTACCGCCGTGCGCGAATTCGACGGCGAGCTGGCGCAAAAAATTATCGACGAGATGTTCCTGTTCGAAAATCTGGTGGATGTCGACGATCGCAGCATTCAGCGTCTGTTGCAGGAAGTGGATTCCGAATCGCTGTTGATCGCGCTGAAAGGGGCCGAGCAGCCACTGCGCGAGAAATTCCTGCGCAATATGTCGCAGCGTGCCGCCGATATTCTGCGCGACGATCTCGCCAACCGTGGTCCGGTGCGTCTGTCGCAGGTGGAAAACGAACAGAAAGCGATTCTGCTGATTGTGCGCCGCCTTGCCGAAACTGGCGAGATGGTAATTGGCAGCGGCGAGGATACCTATGTCTGATAATCTGCCGTGGAAAACCTGGACGCCGGACGATCTCGCGCCACCACAGGCAGAGTTTGTGCCCATGGTCGAGCCGGAAGAAACCATCATTGAAGAGGCCGAACCCAGCCTTGAGCAGCAACTGGCGCAACTGCAAATGCAGGCCCATGAGCAAGGTTATCAGGCGGGAATTGCCGAAGGTCGCCAGCAAGGTCATGAGCAGGGCTATCAGGAAGGACTGGCCCGGGGGCTGGAGCAAGGTCTGGCAGAGGCGAAGTCTCAACAAGCGCCAATTCATGCCCGGATGCAGCAACTGGTCAGCGAATTTCAAACTACCCTTGATGCGCTTGATAGTGTGATTGCTTCGCGCCTGATGCAGATGGCGCTGGAGGCGGCACGTCAGGTGATCGGTCAGACGCCAACAGTGGATAACTCGGCACTGATCAAACAGATCCAACAGTTGTTGCAGCAAGAACCGTTATTCAGCGGTAAACCACAGCTGCGCGTGCACCCGGATGATCTGCAACGTGTGGATGATATGCTCGGCGCAACCTTAAGTTTGCATGGCTGGCGCTTGCGGGGCGATCCCACACTCCATCCTGGCGGCTGTAAAGTCTCCGCCGATGAAGGCGATCTCGACGCCAGTGTCGCCACTCGCTGGCAAGAACTCTGCCGTCTGGCAGCACCAGGAGTGGTGTAATGACCACGCGCCTGACTCGCTGGCTAACCACGCTGGATAACTTTGAAGCCAAAATGGCGCAGTTGCCTGCGGTACGTCGCTATGGGCGATTAACCCGCGCTACCGGGCTGGTGCTGGAAGCCACCGGATTACAATTGCCGCTCGGCGCAACCTGTGTCATTGAACGCCAGAACGGCACTGAAACGCACGAAGTAGAAAGTGAAGTCGTTGGCTTTAACGGTCAACGGCTGTTTTTAATGCCGCTGGAGGAAGTCGAAGGTGTCCTGCCCGGCGCGCGTGTTTATGCCAAAAACATTTCGGCAGAAGGGCTGCAAAGCGGCAAGCAGTTACCGCTCGGTCCGGCGTTATTAGGTCGTGTTCTGGACGGCAGCGGTAAACCGCTCGATGGCCTCCCCTCCCCCGATACGACGGAAACCGGTGCGCTGATTACCCCGCCATTTAACCCGTTGCAACGTACACCGATTGAACATGTGCTGGACACCGGCGTGCGCCCAATCAATGCCCTGCTTACCGTTGGGCGTGGGCAGCGTATGGGACTGTTTGCCGGGTCTGGCGTTGGTAAAAGTGTGCTGCTGGGGATGATGGCCCGTTACACCCGCGCCGATGTCATTGTCGTGGGTTTGATTGGTGAACGTGGGCGCGAAGTAAAAGATTTTATTGAGAATATCCTCGGTGCCGAGGGACGTGCACGCTCCGTGGTGATTGCCGCTCCGGCGGATGTCTCTCCGCTTCTGCGAATGCAAGGTGCCGCCTATGCCACGCGAATTGCCGAAGATTTTCGCGATCGTGGTCAGCATGTGTTGCTGATTATGGACTCCCTCACCCGCTACGCGATGGCCCAGCGTGAAATTGCGCTGGCGATTGGCGAACCACCTGCCACTAAAGGTTATCCACCGTCGGTGTTTGCCAAATTACCGGCACTGGTCGAGCGTGCCGGAAATGGAATTAGCGGCGGCGGCTCGATTACCGCGTTTTATACCGTGCTCACCGAAGGCGATGACCAGCAGGACCCCATTGCAGACTCCGCGCGGGCGATCCTCGACGGTCACATTGTGCTGTCTCGCCGACTGGCGGAAGCCGGGCACTATCCGGCTATCGATATTGAAGCGTCGATCAGCCGCGCAATGACGGCGTTGATCAGTGAGCAACATTACGCGCGAGTGCGCACCTTCAAACAGCTGTTGTCGAGTTTTCAGCGTAACCGCGATCTGGTTAGCGTCGGCGCGTATGCCAAAGGCAGCGATCCGATGCTCGACAAAGCCATCGCCCTGTGGCCGCAGCTGGAGGGCTATTTGCAACAAGGCATTTTTGAACGTGCGGACTGGGAAGCGTCTCTCCAGGGGCTGGAGCGTATTTTCCCGACAGTGTCATAACCCAGGAGATAACGGCAGATGGCAGAACATGGCGCGCTGGCGACCCTGAAAGATCTGGCAGAAAAAGAGGTAGAGGATGCCGCGCGCCTGCTGGGTGAAATGCGTCGCGGGTGTCAGCAGGCGGAAGAACAGCTCAAAATGCTGATCGATTATCAGAATGAATATCGCAATAACCTCAACAGCGATATGAGTGCCGGGATGACCAGCAACCGCTGGATCAACTATCAGCAGTTTATCCAGACGCTGGAAAAAGCCATTACTCAGCATCGCCAGCAACTTAATCAGTGGACGCAGAAAGTTGACATTGCCCTGAACAGCTGGCGAGAAAAGAAACAACGTTTGCAGGCCTGGCAGACACTGCAGGAACGGCAATCCACGGCGGCACTGCTTGCAGAAAACCGCCTCGATCAGAAAAAGATGGATGAGTTCGCCCAGCGCGCCGCCATGAGGAAACCTGAATGATTCGCTTAGCGCCCTTAATTACCGCCGACGTTGACACCACCACATTGCCTGGCGGCAAAGCCAGCGATGCTGCACAAGATTTTCTCGCGTTGTTGAGCGAAGCATTAGCAGGCGAGACAACTACCGACAAAGCGGCCCCCCAGTTGCTGGTGGCAACAGATAAGCCCACGACAAAAGGCGAGCCGCTGATCAGCGATATTCTTGCCGACGCGCAACAAGCGGATTTACTGATCCCCGTGGATGAAACACCGCCTGTCATCAACGACGAACAATCCACATCAACACCATTAACCACCGCTCAAACGATGACGTTGGCTGCGGTGGCTGGCAACAATACGGCAAAAGACGAAAAAGCGGATGATCTGAATGAAGACGTCACCGCAAGCCTGAGCGCCCTTTTTGCGATGTTGCCGGGTTTTGACAATACGCCCAAAGTGACTGATGTGCCGTCAACCGTGTTACCGGCAGAGAAACCAACGCTCTTCACAAAACTGACTTCTGCGCAACTCACAACAGCACAGCCTGATGATGCCCCCGGCACGCCAGCTCAGCCATTAACACCGCTGGTAGCAGAAGCCCAGAGTAAAGCGGAAGTCATCAGCACACCTTCACCGGTGACCGCTGCCGCCAGCCCGCTAATCACTCCACACCAGACACAGCCACTGCCCACCGTCGCCGCGCCTGTGTTGAGTGCACCGCTGGGTTCTCACGAATGGCAACAATCATTAAGCCAGCATATTTCGCTGTTCACCCGCCAGGGGCAACAAAGTGCAGAGTTGCGTCTGCACCCGCAGGATTTAGGTGAAGTGCAAATCTCCCTCAAAGTGGATGATAACCAGGCGCAAATCCAGATGGTTTCACCGCATCAACACGTACGCGCCGCCCTGGAAGCAGCGCTTCCGGTACTGCGAACGCAGCTGGCCGAAAGTGGCATTCAGTTAGGGCAAAGCAACATCAGTGGCGAAAGCTTTAGTGGTCAGCAGCAGGCCGCTTCCCAGCAACAGCAAAGCCAACGCACAGCAAACCATGAACCTCTGGCGGGGGAAGACGACGATACGCTTCCGGTTCCCGTCTCTTTACAAGTACGTGTAACAGGCAACAGCGGCGTTGATATTTTCGCCTAACGTCAGAGGTAGCACCGTAATCCGCGTCTTTTCCCCGCTTTGTTGCGCTCAAGACGCAGGATAATTAGCCGATAAGCAGTAGCGACACAGGAAGACCGCAACACATGACTGATTACGCGATAAGCAAGAAAAGCAAGCGATCGCTTTGGATCCCGATTCTGGTATTCATTACCCTCGCGGCCTGTGCCAGCGCAGGTTACAGCTACTGGCATTCGCATCAGGTTGCCGCTGACGACAAAGCGCAGCAACGCGTCGTGCCCTCCCCGGTCTTCTATGCGCTGGATACCTTTACGGTCAATCTGGGCGATGCAGATCGCGTACTTTATATCGGCATAACCCTGCGCCTGAAAGATGAAGCTACCCGCTCGCGGCTGAGTGAGTATTTGCCGGAAGTCCGTAGCCGTTTGCTGTTACTGTTTTCGCGTCAGGATGCTGCCGTACTGGCGACAGAAGAAGGCAAGAAAAACCTGATTGCCGAGATTAAAACCACGCTTTCCACCCCGCTTGTTGCCGGGCAACCGAAACAGGATGTCACCGACGTGCTGTATACCGCTTTTATTCTGCGATAACGACATGGGCGATAGTATTCTTTCTCAAGCTGAAATTGATGCGCTGTTGAATGGTGACAGCGAAGTCAAAGACGAACCGACAGCCAGTGTTAGCGGCGAAAGTGACATTCGTCCGTACGATCCGAATACCCAACGACGGGTTGTGCGCGAACGTTTGCAGGCGCTGGAAATCATTAATGAGCGCTTTGCCCGCCATTTTCGTATGGGGCTGTTCAACCTGCTGCGTCGTAGCCCGGATATAACCGTCGGGGCCATCCGCATTCAGCCGTACCATGAATTTGCCCGCAACCTGCCGGTGCCGACCAACCTGAACCTTATCCATCTGAAACCGCTGCGCGGCACAGGGCTGGTGGTGTTTTCACCGAGTCTGGTGTTTATCGCCGTGGATAACCTGTTTGGCGGCGATGGACGCTTCCCGACCAAAGTGGAAGGTCGCGAGTTTACCCATACCGAACAGCGCGTCATCAACCGCATGTTAAAGCTGGCGCTTGAAGGCTATAGCGACGCCTGGAAGGCGATTAATCCGCTGGAAGTTGAGTACGTGCGTTCGGAAATGCAGGTGAAATTTACCAATATCACCACCTCGCCGAACGACATTGTGGTTAACACGCCGTTCCATGTGGAGATTGGCAACCTGACCGGCGAATTTAATATCTGTCTGCCATTCAGCATGATCGAGCCGCTACGGGAATTGTTGGTTAACCCGCCGCTGGAAAACTCGCGTAATGAAGATCAGAACTGGCGCGATAACCTGGTGCGCCAGGTGCAGCATTCACAGCTGGAGCTGGTCGCCAACTTTTCCGATATCTCGCTACGCCTGTCGCAGATTTTAAAACTGAAACCCGGCGACGTCCTGCCGATAGAAAAACCCGATCGCATCATCGCCCATGTTGACGGCGTCCCGGTGCTGACCAGTCAGTACGGCACTCTCAACGGTCAGTATGCGTTACGGATAGAACATTTGATTAACCCGATTTTAAATTCTCTGAACGAGGAACAGCCCAAATGAGTGACATGAATAATCCGGCCGATGACAACAACGGCGCAATGGACGATCTGTGGGCTGAAGCGTTGAGCGAACAAAAATCAACCAGCAGCAAAAGCGCTGCCGACGCGGTGTTCCAGCAATTTGGCGGTGGTGATGTCAGCGGAACGTTGCAGGATATCGACCTGATAATGGATATTCCGGTCAAGCTGACCGTCGAGCTGGGCCGTACGCGGATGACCATCAAAGAGCTGTTGCGTCTGACGCAAGGGTCCGTCGTGGCGCTGGACGGTCTGGCGGGCGAACCACTGGATATTCTGATCAACGGTTATTTAATCGCCCAGGGCGAAGTGGTGGTCGTTGCCGATAAATATGGCGTGCGGATCACCGATATCATTACTCCGTCTGAGCGAATGCGTCGCCTGAGCCGTTAGTGATGAATAACCACGCTACTGTGCAATCTTCCACGCCGGTTTCTGCTGCGCCACTGCTGCAGGTCAGCGGCGCACTCATCGCCATTATTGCCCTGATCCTCGCTGCTGCCTGGCTGGTAAAACGGTTGGGATTTGCCCCGAAACGCACTGGCGTTAACGGTCTGAAAATTAGCGCCAGTGCTTCGCTGGGCGCGCGTGAACGGGTTGTGGTGGTCGATGTGGAAGATGCACGGCTGGTGCTCGGCGTTACCGCAGGGCAAATCAATCTGCTGCATAAACTTCCCCCTTCAGCACCAACAGAAGAGATACCGCAGACCGATTTTCAGTCGGTCATGAAAAATTTGCTTAAGCGTAGTGGGAGATCCTGATGCGTCGTTTGTTGTCTATCGCACCTGTCCTTCTCTGGCTGGTTACGCCCCTCGCCTTCGCGCAACTGCCGGGTATCACCAGCCAGCCGCTGCCTGGCGGTGGACAAAGCTGGTCGCTCCCGGTGCAGACGCTGGTGTTCATCACCTCGTTGACGTTTATTCCGGCAATTTTACTGATGATGACCAGTTTCACCCGCATCATCATTGTTTTTGGTTTATTGCGTAACGCGTTGGGAACACCCTCCGCGCCACCTAACCAGGTATTGCTGGGACTGGCGCTGTTTTTGACCTTTTTTATTATGTCGCCGGTGATCGATAAAATTTATGTCGATGCGTACCAGCCATTCAGCGAAGAGAAAATCTCAATGCAGGAGGCGCTGGAAAAAGGGGCGCAGCCGCTGCGTGAGTTTATGCTGCGTCAGACCCGCGAGGCGGATTTAGGGTTGTTTGCCAGACTGGCGAATACTGGCCCGTTGCAGGGACCTGAAGCTGTGCCGATGCGCATTTTGCTCCCGGCCTACGTGACCAGCGAGTTGAAAACCGCATTTCAGATAGGCTTCACGATTTTCATTCCTTTTTTGATTATCGACCTGGTGATTGCCAGCGTGTTGATGGCATTGGGGATGATGATGGTTCCCCCAGCCACAATTGCTCTGCCCTTTAAACTGATGCTGTTTGTACTGGTGGATGGCTGGCAATTGCTGGTCGGTTCGCTGGCGCAGAGCTTTTACAGCTAGAGAGGCAAAATGACACCTGAATCGGTCATGATGATGGGGACTGAAGCGATGAAAGTCGCGCTGGCACTGGCTGCCCCGCTGTTGCTGGTGGCGCTGGTCACGGGTCTTATCATCAGTATTTTGCAGGCCGCCACCCAGATTAACGAAATGACGCTGTCGTTTATTCCGAAAATCATCGCCGTATTTATCGCCATTATTATTGCCGGACCGTGGATGCTCAATCTGTTGCTGGATTACGTCCGCACCTTGTTCACTAACCTGCCGTATATCATCGGGTAGGCCGTACAATGATGCAGGTGACAAGCGATCAATGGCTTTCCTGGCTAAGTCTGTACTTCTGGCCGTTACTGCGCGTGCTGGCGCTCATTTCTACCGCGCCAATTCTGAGCGAACGCAGCGTGCCGAAGCGGGTAAAACTGGGTCTGGCAATGATGATCACGTTCGCTATTGCCCCATCATTACCTGCCAACGATGTTCCTGTTTTTTCGTTCTTTGCTCTGTGGCTGGCCGTGCAGCAGATCCTGATCGGCATTGCGCTTGGTTTCACCATGCAATTTGCCTTTGCCGCTGTGCGAACCGCTGGCGAAATTATCGGTCTGCAAATGGGGCTGTCATTTGCGACGTTTGTCGATCCGGCCAGCCATCTCAACATGCCCGTTCTAGCGCGTATCATGGATATGCTGGCGTTACTGCTGTTCCTGACATTTAACGGTCATTTATGGTTGATTTCACTGCTGGTCGATACCTTTCACACCCTGCCGATTGGTGGCGAACCGTTGAACAGCAATGCGTTTCTGGCACTCACCAAAGCAGGGAGTTTGATTTTCCTTAACGGGCTGATGCTGGCGTTACCGCTCATTACTCTGCTGCTGACCCTGAATCTGGCATTAGGTTTACTGAATCGTATGGCCCCGCAATTATCCATTTTTGTTATTGGATTTCCATTAACTCTGACTGTCGGTATCTCTTTAATGGTGGCATTAATGCCGTTAATTGCGCCTTTTTGCGAACATTTATTCAGTGAGATGTTTAATTTGCTGGCTGATATTATTAGTGAATTGCCATTAATATAATTCCGTAACGTTTACCATGTTATCCTAAGGATTATCCGAAAAATAATACCTACGAACATCTTCCAGGATACTCCTGCGGCGAAATATTTGTTTTAAGCTCACTCACATATCGCAACATTTACTTTACTTTAAGACAATTCCAGGCAAATTATACAACACTTTACGGGATAGTAAGTCCGCCTGAAAAATCGCGAGAGTGGCGCATTAGGTGACCCATGTTGTTCCGTTTAGTCATGATGAAATATTCAGGTAAGGGGAATTATCGTTACGCATTGAGTGAGGGTATGCCATGTCAACGATTATTATGGATTTATGTAGTTACACCCGACTAGGTTTAACCGGGTATCTGTTGAGTAGAGGGGTTAAAAAAAGAGAAATCAACGACATTGAAACCGTTGATGACCTTGCCATAGCTTGTGATTCACAGCGCCCTTCAGTGGTGTTTATTAATGAGGACTGTTTCATCCATGATGCTTCTAACAGTCAGCACATCAAGCACATCATTAATCAACATCCCAATACGTTATTTATCGTTTTTATGGCAATTGCCAATGTTCATTTTGATGAATATCTATTGGTCAGAAAAAATTTATTGATAAGTTCTAAATCGATTAAACCGGAATCTCTCGACGATATCCTTGGCGATATTCTGAAAAAAGAGACAACGATAACCTCTTTTTTAAATATGCCGACGTTATCATTGAGCCGAACCGAATCGAGTATGTTGCGAATGTGGATGGCAGGTCAGGGAACCATTCAAATCTCTGACCAAATGAATATCAAAGCCAAGACCGTTTCATCGCATAAAGGTAATATTAAACGTAAGATCAAAACGCATAATAAACAGGTTATCTACCATGTCGTCCGACTGACGGATAATGTGACTAATGGTATTTTTGTCAACATGCGCTAACACATTCTGACTGGTGGTTTCCCACCAGTCAGGCTGAATAAGATTACTCTGCTTTCTCCACAAAGATACCGTCCTGATGCCCTGCTTCATTAAAGAACCAGATGCCGAGCGGGTAGTCTTCCAGCGAAACCAGGTACATTGTGCCTTCACTAAACACCTCAACTGCCAGTACCACGCCAGGACGACGCGGACCGCCATCCGTTTTGACTGTTACCCGATCATTCACCTTCATCGTTTTCCTCCTGTGGCTTTGTGCCAGTGTAGAACAATTTCGTTTTTCTGGCAGCGCCAGGCGCGCGCGAGTGCTGATTTTCTCGACGGTCTATACTTAAGTGATGCCAGGCGGACTTAACGACTGGCGGCAACAACAGAGTAACGGTTGCGAGGAAAGATGATGAAAACCGCAAAAGAGTACAGCGATACCGCAAAACGTGAGGTCAGCGTCGATGTCGATGCCCTGCTGGCGGCGATCAATGAAATTAGCGAAAGCGAAGTTCATCGCAGCCAGAACGATTCTGAACACGTTAGCGTCGATGGACGTGAATATCATACATGGCGTGAATTGGCGGATGCCTTCGAACTGGATATTCATGACTTCAGCGTCTCTGAAGTGAATCGTTGAATGCACAATAAAAAAATCCCGACCCTGAGGGGGTCGGGATGAAACTTGCTTAAGCAAGAAGCACTTAAAAAATTCGTTACACCAGGAAATCTGATGTGTTCATCACCTTATCCGCAATTTTTTTCGCTGACAAGAAAATATTCGCTATATGAATGATTAACGCTACTTATGAATAGAAATGTGACGCACGTCACCCCTTGGTGGCTCTGGCGTCAGCGGGATCGCTCCCGAAAAAATCATCTTTGATAATTTGTGCTGTTTTGAGAATCATCCTGGTAAGGGGAGAACTGCGCGACCATGTTTTCAATTCAACAACCACTACTGGTTTTTAGCGATCTTGATGGCACCCTGCTGGACAGTCATAGTTATGACTGGCAACCAGCTGCCCCCTGGCTCAGCCGTTTACGCGAAGCGAATGTTCCCGTCATTCTCTGTAGCAGTAAAACTTCAGCGGAAATGCTGTACTTGCAAAAAACGTTGGGGCTACAAGGGTTACCGCTGATTGCCGAAAATGGCGCAGTGATCCAGCTTGCTGAACAATGGCAGGATATAGACGGTTTTCCACGCATCATCTCAGGTATTAGCCATGGCGAAATCAGCCAGGTTTTAAATACGCTACGCGAGAAAGAACATTTTAAATTCACAACTTTTGATGATATCGACGATGCAACCATCGCCGAATGGACGGGATTAAGCCGTAGCCAGGCGGCGCTGACGCAGCTGCATGAGGCGTCGGTAACGCTAATCTGGCGCGACAGTGACGAGCGTATGGCACAATTTACCGCTCGTCTGAACGAACTGGGCTTACAGTTTATGCAGGGTGCGCGCTTCTGGCACGTCCTGGATGCCTCTGCCGGAAAAGATCAGGCTGCCAACTGGATTATCGCGACCTATCAACAATTGTCAGGCAAACGCCCAACCACACTTGGCCTGGGCGATGGGCCAAACGATGCGCCCTTACTGGAGGTAATGGATTACGCCGTGATTGTGAAAGGGCTAAACCGTGAAGGGGGGCATCTGCATGATGAGGATCCGGCCCACGTCTGGCGAACGCAGCGTGAAGGACCGGAAGGATGGCGTGAAGGGCTGGACCATTTTTTCTCCGCCCGTTAAGCGTTATCGCTCGCGAATACCCGATTACGCCCAGCCTGTTTAGCGAGATAAAGCCGACGGTCGGCCAGTGACTGGAGTTGTTCAAAATCATAATCACCGGTTTCCTCGCTGCTACTTACCCCCAACGAGGCACTGATGCGTATCGTCGTACTCTTGGCAATCAACATCTCTTTTTCATTTAACTTCAGGCGAATACGTTCTGCGACTTCCGCAGCCTCCGTCAGACTCGCGCCTGGCAGAATCACACAAAACTCCTCACCACCGACCCGCCCGGCAACGTCCTGCGCACGCAAGGAACTGCTAATTAATCCGGCAGCATGAGAAAGAACACGGTCGCCCGCCTGATGACCAAAGCGGTCATTAATCGCTTTAAAATGGTCAAGATCGACCTGAATGACAGAAAAAGGATGTTGGTGCGTCTGACACAATTTAGCGAGCGGACGGGCTTTTTCGAACAGTGCGCCACGATTATATAAACGGGTTAAGGTGTCGTGCCACGCCTGCCACTGCAACGAGCTTTGCAGAACATACATGTTGCTGACCATCCGGCGAATCACATACCAGGAGATGAGTAACATGGTGGTAAAGAGCGCCCACAGCAGGGTTAATGCAATGCTGATACTGCCGAAATCGCCGCGCACGCCTTCGCTTAACGTATGGACGCGCACCAGCACACCGTCGAAATGGTTCAGACGTTCCCAGCTAACATAGCGA
Source organism: Escherichia sp. MOD1-EC6021 (assembly GCF_002965245.1). Taxonomy (NCBI): domain Bacteria; kingdom Pseudomonadati; phylum Pseudomonadota; class Gammaproteobacteria; order Enterobacterales; family Enterobacteriaceae; genus Escherichia; species Escherichia sp. MOD1-EC6021. Next base: position 369,557 of record NZ_PTRU01000002.1, read on the forward strand.
CTGTCCATACGAATGCCGCCCCGCGTGTCATGTTCCATTGCCTGCGCCAGCAAGGCCAGTTCACGAGGGTCAAAAATATTCCCTGTTGGATGGTCAGGATTGGAAGAGGTCAAAAATCTCAGCTTACTGTCATAGAGCTGATACTCACCATCGAGGTTTTTATCGATGGCGTTTCTTAAAAATTGCTGCATGGTACGCACGGGAATACTCATCCCCAGCACGCCATACCAGTAGTTATTACTGTCTACCGGAACACTGACGGTAACCTGCGGTTCAGTATTGCTGGCGTGTTCCGGTTGCGAAGTGAACCAGCGTACCGCGCGGTGACGATTTTCTCGTTGCGAATGGCCGATAAACCAGGGTTGGGTGACATAGCCGTAATAACGCGTTGGTACATTGCGCGTAAACAAGGTCGGCTGCGTCGAAACGTAAAATCCGGCACGCGAGACATACATCGCCTGTTCAACCATCGACGAGGTGTTGTGCGCCAGTCGCAGCAAGTAACCAACTTCCAGTGCAGCGGTAATTTCATTGTCGAGGCTTTCATTTTCGCGAGACAGGAGATTCCCCTCGCTGACTAATGCATCCGATACGCCATTGACTGACAGGGTGCGTCGTCGGTTGAGTTCGATTTGCCAGGCGTGCTCGTCGCGATGCTGTTCGAACTCGGTTACAGCATCACGCAGAGAGGTGAAATCCAGTGGCGCTACGAGAGCTTCGCGCATGCCATTACGCAAAAAGATCAGTTTGTCGACGTTATACTGCAAATGCTTATCGAGCGCGTTGGCTACGTTTTCCAGATGATTACGCTGGCTGGAGATATAGGCATCTTCCAGCACTACCACTTCACGCCAGGTCAGCAAGGTGGAAAAAAGCAATACCACGATAAAGCAGAGATTAACGACATGACCAGGCCCCAGGCGGCGTGCGAGTTTTTTCAACCAGCTCTGGTTTTCCATTTTTGTCTCGTGCTGCACCCTGACGACTCCCAACCTGCTTTTTTATGATTCTGGCATAACCTGGCGATAGCGTACCGCAAAACAGCGATAATTTTATAATGGTGGCATGATAAGACGCGACTATCATTCATTGCAGGCATTGGCACACCAGGCCGGATGTGATCCGGCCTGGTGTTAATGATACCCTTTCAAACTTCTTCCGCAGAACGACTCCCCTCCCCCGGAACAAGCTCGGTTTCATGAAAAGCTTCCCGCTTGACCCCGTAACCGTCATACCAACGACACTCAACCATACCGCTGGAGTATCCAGTGACAATCATCCGCGGGCCGCCCTCTTTAACCGTAACTTCCTCACTAACCATAAAGCTCATACTCGCCTCCTTTTTTCGAGTGAAACTCGTTCACCTTAGTTGAAGATGGCGAATTTTGCATAATAGCCTGTGCGAGTATTAATGTGCCTGACCGCGTATTTTCGCTACGGCTTTCACTCCCAGCACCACGATGCCGCCGATGATAAATCCAAGAATCAGATTTAAAACAGTCGGTAATATCATCGCCACCACTGCACTTTGCTGCCCGGCGAAATGTTCAATGGCGTGATGCAGCGGTGCAATACCATGTACCACAATCCCGCCGCCGACGAGGAACATCGCCAGCGTGCCGACAATCGATAATGCTTTCATCAACCAGGGCGCAATGATCAATAACCCTTTACCTAATGCCTGCATCAGCGCGCTGGATTTTTCCGCCAGCCAATACCCCAGGTCATCAATCTTAACGATAACCCCTACCAGACCGTAGACGCCCACGGTCACTACCAGCGCGATGCCTGAAAGCACCAGCACCTGATTAAGCAACGGCGCTTCGGCCACAATCCCCAGCGTGATGGCGACGATTTCCGCAGACAATATAAAATCGGTACGAATCGCCCCTTTTATTTTGTCCTTTTCAAACTTCAGCGGATCCTGCGCCGCCAGCTTCTCCAGACGCTGCTGGCTCTGCGCCGGATCTTCTTTATGTTTACGCGCCTCCAGCATATGCAGCACTTTCTCTACTCCTTCAAAGCAGAGAAACGCGCCACCAATCATCAACAGAGGCGTAATCGCCCACGGGATAAACGCACTGATGATCAGCGCCAGCGGCACCAGAATCACTTTATTAATCAGCGATCCTTTCGCCACACCCCAGACCACGGGAAGTTCCCGGTTGGCCCGCACGCCTGAAACTTGTTGCGCATTGAGCGATAAGTCATCCCCTAATACACCGGCGGTTTTCTTCGCCGCCAGTTTGCCCATCACGGAGATATCGTCCAGCAGTGTGGCGATATCATCGAGCAACGTCAGTAAACTACTCCCGGCCAAAAGCATTCCCTCTCATTTTTATTGTTGAAGGGTGTAAGTATGAAGCAAAAACGGCAGCTCTGATACTTGCTTCACAGGTCAACATTTTTTTAACAATCAAGTGCAATTATATCTCTCGCCAGCAGAATGATTTTCACGTTTACTATGACCCACCTTTTTATTTCCACCGTGAGGGATTATGCGTTTCCGCCAGTTGTTATCGCTTTTTGGCGCGCTGTTTGCGTTGTATATCATTTGGGGCTCAACCTATTTTGTCATTCGGATTGGCGTGGAAAGCTGGCCTCCGTTAATGATGGCAGGCGTGCGATTCCTGGCAGCCGGTATTTTATTGCTGGCATTTTTGCTACTGCGCGGACACAAACTCCCCCCGCTACGTCCGCTGCTTAATGCCGCGCTGATTGGCCTATTATTGCTGGCTGTCGGTAATGGCATGGTGACGGTTGCCGAACATCAAAATGTTCCTTCCGGCATCGCCGCCGTAGTGGTTGCAACCGTGCCCCTCTTTACCCTGTGCTTCAGCCGCCTGTTTGGCATTAAAACGCGCAAACTGGAATGGGTGGGTATTGCCATTGGGCTTGCCGGAATCATCATGCTCAATAGCGGTGGAAATTTAAGCGGCAATCCGTGGGGCGCGATTCTGATTTTAATCGGCTCGATTAGCTGGGCGTTTGGCTCGGTTTATGGCTCGCGCATTACCTTACCTGTAGGGATGATGGCGGGTGCGATTGAGATGCTGGCGGCAGGCGTGGTGTTAATGATCGCGTCGATGATTGCGGGTGAAAAACTGACGGCGCTCCCTTCCCTTTCAGGCTTCCTTGCGGTCGGCTATCTGGCGCTGTTTGGTTCGATTATCGCCATCAACGCTTATATGTATTTAATCCGCAACGTCAGTCCGGCTCTCGCCACCAGCTACGCCTACGTTAACCCGGTGGTCGCGGTCTTGCTGGGTACGGGACTGGGTGGAGAAACACTGTCGAAGATTGAATGGCTGGCGCTCGGCGTAATTGTCTTCGCGGTGGTACTGGTCACGTTGGGAAAATATCTCTTTCCGGCAAAACCCGTAGTTGCGCCAGTTATTCAGGACGCATCAAGCGAGTAAATGAATCCCCTGCGTGTCGATCTGCGCGCTGGCACCTTCGCCGCAGATCCACTCTTCCAGACGCTCGATAAGCGCTTCATCCGTCAGCTTCTCGCGCCCACGTAACGCACACTCCCAGACAATCAGTACGCGCCAGCCGAGCTCCTGCAAGCGACTGATATCGCGGCGATCGCGCTCAACATTTTTACCTATCTTCTCCAGCCAGAACTCAGTTCGAGTCGCAGGCACTTTAAACAGATAGCAGTGATGATGGTGCCAGAAGCAGCCGTGGGTAAATATCACGCAACGATATTCATCAACGACAAAATCCGGACGTCCGGGCAGACTGGCGTCCTGAACGCGAAATGCCAGGCCCTGCCCGGTTAACAGACTGGCGAGGCGCTTCTCTATCGCCGTATCACGCGTGGCAATCGCGCGCATATTTTTGCTGCGAGTGGCCTTATCGTGAACGTCGGCCATGTTGTGCCTCTTGCTGACGCAACGCCACCGCCTGTTTGATTTTTGGCTCAAGCAGTTTTGCCACCGCGGCAAAGACCGGCACGACCACCGAGTTACCGAACTGGCGATAGGCCTGAGTGTCCGAAACCGGAATGCGGAATTTCGCTTCTCCCGGCGCTTCAAAACCCATTAAGCGCGCGCATTCCCGAGGCGTTAACCGACGTGGACGATGTTGCTGATTCAGCGGATCGTCAAAGTCTTTTTCACCCGTGGCCATATCCCATCCGCGATCGATTAAAATTTCCGCGCCATCTTTGTAATAACGCGCAGACAGCGTACGGGTGACGCTTTGCGGATTGTTCGGATAAACCATTCCATAACCGAAGCCGTTACCGCGCGCCTGATGTTTTTTCGCATATCGATAGAGGTACTTCCACAGTACCGGCGTCAGGATATATTTCGCCTCGACCATCGGATCCAGCAGCTGCGCCAGCGTCACTCGCTGCGCAGGGAAACATCCGCTGATATCACGCAGAGTAAAATCGGCTTTCAGATTAAGATCGCGACGAAAACCCACCAGCACGATGCGTTCACGGTGCTGCGGCAGAAAATGTTTACCATCGATGATTTTCGGATCGTCCGGCCCGTTATCTTCTGCATCAGCCACGTCATAGCCCAGTTCGTCCAGCGTCTGCATGATGATGCGGAACGTTTTACCCTGGTCGTGGCTTTTCAGGTTTTTGACGTTTTCGAGCACAAACATCGCCGGACGACGCGCGTCGATAATGCGCACCACATCAAAGAACAGCGTGCCCTGAGTATCGCAGGCAAAACCGTGCGCCCGCCCGAGCGAGTTCTTTTTCGATACGCCAGCCAGCGAAAATGGCTGACAAGGGAAACCGGCCAGTAAAACATCGTGTTCAGGAATGTGTTGACGAATATGTTCCGCCGCCGCCTCATCACTCACACCTTCTTTATGGCTGAGGGTTATGTCGCGGATATCTTCATTAAAATGATGCGTCGCCGGGTCGCAATAATGGTTGGCTTTATAAGTGCGTACCGCATGTTTGTTCCATTCGCTGGTAAACACGCATTGTCCGCCAATCGATTCAAAACCGCGACGGATACCGCCAATTCCGGCAAATAGATCGATAAAGCGAAACGCATAATGCGGATGATGTGCCGGTGGTTTGGGTAACAACGTTTGCAGATGGGCGAACTCTTTCTCACTTAAACGGTGCCATGCCGAGTCATTCGCCAGCGCACGTTTTAAAATTGCCGCGCTCCAGTGATTCTCACCCACACCATTAAGCTGCGCCACCAGCGTTTTAACATCATAAATTTGCAGCAGTTTCTCCAGCATTGCCTGTGCGGCATTCCCGGTGCTGTATGAATCGGTTACTGATATATTTTCCTGCATAGATTTAACCGGCCATCTGAGATGGCCGACAGGTTAACATAATTACAGCCATTTAGGGCCACGCGCTCAGCCCGCAGGTGAAAACGCATCTATCACCTTGTGATCGACACCTTCATTCTCCCCCGCCAGTTCGGCACTGAGCTTCGCCATAAACTCGACTAAAAATTGCGCGTTGTGCTGCGCCAGCTGCTTGCCTCTTACGGTTTGCATGGTTTGCGGTAGCTTCAGCAACTTAGTCTGGAAATGATCCAGCGCGTAGCGTTTATCATCAAGCGGGCGATACTGTGCGAACGGATCTTCGCCATCAAACAGCGCCACGCCCAATGCCCCTGAAACGGCAAACACGCGCGCCAGGCCAATCGCCCCCAGGGCTTCCAGCCGATCCGCATCCTGGACGATTTTAGCTTCCGTTGTTAAGGGGGCGATTTGCGCGCTGAAACTGTGAGCGGCAATGGCATGACAAACGGCCTCGATTTTCTCCGCCGGAAATTGCTCGAACTCTTCACGGAGCAGGCGACGCGTCTCTTCTGCCGCCAGGATTGAAGAACGCTGCCGTTGCGGATGATTTTTCGCCAGGCTCACAATATCGTGGAAATAACAGGCGGTTAAAATCACCAGCATATCGACGTCATCATCTGCCGCCAGCTTCTGTGCCGTAGCCCAGACGCGGCGAAAATGATACACGTCATGGGCCGCGTCCTGGTGCTGATGATGGTTTTTCAACCAGTTTTCGAACTGTGTCTGCCAGTGTTGTAAGTCCATACGCGCTCCGTTGCCAAAGAGTCGCCACCTTAGCAGTTTTTATTCATAGCGTCTGCTACGTGCGGGACGAGGTCGGGTGTACCAGGCAATGCTGCCTAACAATGCCCCGACCAGAGCCATAAATAAAAATCCGACCAGTGCCCCTAACCACTTTCCCGCGGTAGAGCCTAAATCGCTTTCAAATCCCGACACGGGGGCATCGGGGATCCGGCTCATCACCCAGATGTAACGCGCCATTGCCCAGACGAAATAGCCACACCATGTATAGAAAGCTCACAAAGCCAGTTTGCCACCAGGGCTGCGAGAGAGCCTCTCTTCCATCTTTGTCGAACCGTATTCCATTTTGAGATAACCCGGAAAATTCAGACTTAGTACTATTATGTGATAAAAGTCACATTTTTCCACATTGAATGAGCCAGTCAAGACTCAATCATTTTTTGAACAAATAGATAAATTTTGCGCAACGGCAGTGAATACAGGAAAAATCGTTTTGAGCGATTTTATTTATCTTTGATATCGGCTTTATTAATTCATTTAATCAATATATTAGCACTGAATACAATTATACCTTTTTATTTTTCTGTGTCATGATGCCTCCGTTATTAGCCTTTTATCGTCTTGTTTATATTTTTTGGGCCGGCATGATGCCGGCTTTTTTATGCCTTCATTAATGTGCGCGTGATCACACCAGCCGTTTAGCGCATCAATCATTGATACCCCCTATCTTTCCGCTAAACTCATAATATATTGATATGAATTGATAATTTTCATGAATACTTATGTTTAGAATTCATAATTCTGAATTATATTAAATAGATTAGAAACATTTTGAAATCTTTTAAATATATTTGTTACATGTAATCTTTAAAATAAAATGAACTTCATAGAATAGTATCCAAATGTGCTTTTTTTGGATAACGGCACTTATTGATATATTCATGAAGATTATAATCACAAGGGAATACATAATGAAAAGAAAAGTTCTGGCAATGCTGGTCCTGGCGTTATTAGTTGCTGGCGCAGCAAATGCGGCTGAAATTTATAATAAAGATGGCAATAAACTGGATCTGTACGGCAAGATGGTTGGTGAGCGCATTCTGACCGACCGTGAAAATGGTGAAAAAGGCGATAATTCTCAAGATACCTCTTATGCCCGTGTAGGCGTGAAAGGTGAAACTCAGATCAACCCTGAATTGACTGGTTACGGTCAGTTTGAACTAGACCTGGAAGCATCAAACAGACACAACCCTGACCAAACTCGTTTGGCTTATGCTGGTTTGAGTTACAAAGATTTTTGTTCATTCGACTATGGTCGTAATGTCGGTGTCGCGTATGATGCAGAAGCATTTACTGATATGTTTGTTGAGTGGGGCGGTGATTCATGGGCTGGTACTGACCTGTTCATGACCAACCGTACCAACGGTGTTGCAACCTATCGTAACACAGATTTCTTTGGCATGGTTGAAGGTCTAAATTTTGCTCTGCAATATCAGGGTAAAAATGAAGGTACAGGCAACTACAAAGCAAATGGCGATGGCCATGGTTTATCTGTAACTTACACTATTGACGGTTTCTCATTTACTGGTGCTTACGCAAACTCTGACCGTACTGATTTCCAGTCTAGTGATAGTAAAGGTGAAAAAGCAGAAGTTTGGGCACTGTCAACAAAATATGATCCCAACAACGTCTATGCTGCTGTGATGTACGGTGAATCTCACAACATGAATTCCGACGACGGTGATGTTGTGAACAAAACACAAAACTTCGAAGCTGTTCTGCAATATCAGTTCGACTTCGGTCTGCGTCCATCCATCGGTTACTCCTATTCTAAAGCACTGGACGTAGCAGGTTACAAAGATTCTGATCGTCTGAACTACATTGAAATCGGTACCTGGTATTACTTCAATAAGAACATGAACGTATATACCGCTTATCAGATCAACCTGCTTGATAAGAGTGATTATGTTCTCGCTCATGGACTGAACACCGACGACCAACTCGCATTTGGTATCGTCTACCAGTTCTAATCAGCCAACGCGCCGCGGCGTGTTACTGTAAAACATAACACTAGCCTGAGTTCGTCCCTCATCGAACTCAGGCTTTTTTATTGGCATTTCATCTCCATCTGCGGCACACGCAATTGCCAAAGCATATCGATACAGCACCTTACCCTGCCCCTCCTGGCACAATATCTCTACCAGCTACTCTTCCAGCCAACACTCCAAATACATTTCTTTATGTATTAATCCGCAACAAACACGCCTCCCATATAGAAATATTTGCAAAAATAGTGCATGAAATAAGCTTTTTCTCTACCAATCCGGGATATAAATATTGATCAGCACCACAATATTCCACAGCACTAAATCTCTTCCCTCCGCCCCGCATCTCTGATAATGGTCTAAAATCATTGAGGCCACTTGCGACGACGTTGCTCAATAAGGAAAATTTGGCGTGAATAATATTCAACACCAGTGCAGCATCATCATTACATACTTACACCCGCAGACTACCGCTTTCGATATATTGACTCAATTTTCCAGACTGGTTAAAAATAGCGACCAGCTCAGTCGCAAATATAGTGACTACCCTAACTAAGCAACAATAAGGAATACACTATGACTGTTCAAACAAGTAAAAATCCGCAGGTCGATATTGCTGAAGATAATGCATTCTTCCCTTCAGAATATTCGCTTAGCCAATATACCAGTCCTGTCTCTGATCTTGATGGCGTGGACTATCCAAAACCGTATCGCGGTAAACATAAAATTCTGGTGATCGCCGCGGACGAACGTTATTTGCCGACCGATAACGGAAAACTGTTCTCGACCGGTAACCATCCGATTGAAACGTTGCTGCCGTTGTATCATCTCCATGCTGCAGGTTTCGAATTCGAAGTGGCGACCATTTCCGGTCTGATGACCAAGTTTGAATACTGGGCTATGCCGCACAAAGATGAAAAAGTAATGCCATTCTTTGAGCAGCATAAATCGTTGTTCCGCAATCCGAAAAAACTCGCGGATGTTGTCGTCAGCCTCAACGCAGACAGCGAATATGCAGCAATCTTTGTTCCTGGTGGTCATGGCGCACTTATTGGTTTACCAGAAAGCCAGGACGTGGCTGCTGCTTTGCAGTGGGCAATCAAAAATGACCGTTTTGTTATCTCCCTTTGCCACGGCCCGTCGGCTTTTCTGGCGCTTCGCCACGGCGATAACCCACTGAATGGTTATTCCATTTGCGCATTCCCAGACGCCGCAGACAAACAAACGCCAGAGATAGGCTATATGCCGGGTCATCTCACCTGGTACTTCGGCGAAGAGCTGAAGAAAATGGGCATGAACATTATTAATGACGACATCACCGGGCGAGTACATAAGGACCGTAAAGTTCTCACCGGCGACAGTCCTTTCGCAGCGAATGCGTTGGGTAAACTGGCGGCGCAGGAAATGCTGGCAGCTTATGCGGGTTAATCCCTGTTACGTATGAATGTAAGCGCATAATCAATCGCAGCCACGTTAATACTCACGACGTGGCTGCGTTTTTTCATGGTTGATTTATGGCGTACTGAAGCCCTATGTTAATTTCTTTGCGGTAACGTAATTCGGAACACATTATGCTTATTAAAATAGTGATACGTAGCACTTCCCCCATGCAATTCGGCAATCGCTTTGACTAAAGAAAGACCAAGTCCCTGACCTTCGGAATGACGCGAATTATCTCCCCGCCAAAATCTACGGAAGAGTTTTTCAGGCTCATTAATTTTCGTTCCAGGACTGGCGATATCAATATTAAGATAGCCGTTGGTATCAAGAAAACTGGTTATATGAATGCGCGATTTTTCTGGTGAATATCTAATGGCATTAACAATAAGATTCGATAACATTCGTTGCAGTAAAATTTTATCCGCAAAGATTTGCTGATTGCACTCGACCTTAAAGCAAATCTCTTTCTCGTCTGAAAGGTATTCAAGATAATCCAACAAATTTTCGACTTCCTTATTGAGAAAAAGTGAGTCCAGTTTCACCAAAACATTGTTTTTATCTGCCCGGGCAAGAAACAGTATGTTCTCTGTTAACCGCGAAATATTTTCCAGCTCTTCAATGTTACCGGCAATTGTTTTTTGATATTCAGCGATACTTCTGGTTTGACTGAGCGTAACCTGATTCTGACCCAGTAATGCATTAATGGGCGTTCTAAGTTCATGAGCGAGATCGTCAGCAAACTGACTTAGACGCTCAAAATCTTTGACTAAAGCATGATGCATTTTATTCAACGCCTGCCCAAGAGGTTTTAGTTCTCTCGGTAATGCGCTAACCTCAACAGGCTCCCGGCTATCGTTATAATTCAGCGCTTCCGTTACACCACTCAACTTTTTGATCTCTCGTAATCCCGTTCTGATTAACAGCGGACTTAATACTGAGCAAAGTACAATGGCGACAATGCAAATTATAATGCTATTAATTTTATACTGTTCAAGCATGTTATGTCTGGCTGAAGCCAATTTAGCCACAGTAACCGTTAATGATGGCGAAACTTCATCAATATTAATTCGTAAAGCATCTATCTCTGTATCATTAATAATGCTTCTGTAAATGCCAGCTGCGCTGATTGTCTCAGTAGCAGGTATGTTATTTAACATGTCATCACTGACATTCGTCCGGTTAACAATTTTGTTGATGCTATCACCATGAATGATCAAGATATCCTGACTAACATCCATCATCCGGTTAAAGTACACAGGTAACGTATCTGGATTTACCCCATCAATTAACAACTGCTTGATCTGCGCTGTCCGGTTAATGAGTGTTGTATCATCGCGCCATTTCAACTCACTTGCCAGGCCATTATAGAGAGTCCATACAATTCCAGCGCCAGCAACAGACAGCAGCAATATAAAAAGCAAGGTTAAACGGACGGTTATAGATAATCTTTTCATTATTTTTTTACCGCTACGAATGAATAGCCCATCCCCCGGATTGTGGCGATTAGCTTTTCAGGAAAAGGATCATCAACTTTTGCGCGGAGCCTGCGAATGGCGACGTCCACCGTATTGGTATCACTATCAAAGTTGATTCCCCAAATTTCACTCGCAATAACCGTTCTGGGGATAATCTCACCAGCTCTGGAGGCCAGTAGCCAAAGTAACTGAAACTCCTTGCGCGTCAGTGTAATACTGATATTGTCCCTGCTCACACTTTGACTAACAGAGTCCATTCTTAAGCCACTGATTTCTAATGTTGAATTCAGAGTGTGATGTTGCCTTAATTGTGCCCGAACCCTTGCCAGCAACTCAGAAAATGAAAAAGGTTTTACCAGATAATCATTTGCCCCACTGTCCAGCCCTCTGACTCTGTCATCGACAGAATCTCTTGCAGTAAGGCAAATAACCGGAGTTTGCTTTGCTGTTCTTAACGTTTGTAAGATCTGCCAGCCATCCATACCCGGAAGCATAATATCCAGAATGATCAATGCATAATCATCCTTAAGCGCAAGATAAAGCCCATCTCTGCCATCAGAAACGGCATCAATGACATAACCCGCTTCGGAAAGCCCCTGCGTTACCCACTCCTGGGTCCTTTGATTATCTTCAATAAGTAAAATCTTCATGAAAATAATATGCCATAAATCATATGTTATAGAAACAGCCTGGTTCATTACAAAATTGTAATGCTGCTGTAAGGTTACCGTGGACGCTTTTTCGCTATCCTCAAAACTCATTCACATGACAAGGATATAAACATGTTAAAGCGTTATTTAGTACTCTCCGTAGTAACGGCTGCATTTTCATTACCTTCTTTGGTCTATGCTGCACAACAAAACATTCTTAGTGTGCACATTTTGAACCAGCAAACAGGAAAACCCGCTGCCGACGTGACAGTCACTCTTGAAAAGAAAGCGGACAACGGCTGGTTACAACTTAATACCGCCAAAACAGATAAGGATGGACGAATTAAGGCACTGTGGCCCGAGCAAACTGCAACTACGGGCGATTACCGTGTCGTATTTAAAACCGGGGACTATTTCAAGAAACAAAATCTTGAAAGTTTCTTCCCTGAGATCCCCGTTGAATTTCATATTAATAAAGTGAACGAGCATTATCATGTGCCTTTATTACTTAGCCAATATGGGTATTCAACCTATCGTGGCAGTTAATGCATAAATATGTAAAAGCAGATCTCTGCTACTGTTAGGGAGGACACTCCCTGACAGATTAACAGTAAACGGCTCTTGCTGGCTAAAGACAAAAAAGTGTGATGGCTTATGAAAAAGAATCAATTTTTAAAAGAATCAGATGTTACGGCCGAGTCGGTATTCTTTATGACGCGTCGGCAGGTGTTAAAAGCACTGGGCATCAGCGCGGCTGCACTTTCTTTGCCTCACGCTGCGCATGCCGATCTGCTTAGCTGGTTTAAAGGGAATGATCGCCCACCCGCCCCCGCCGGAAAACCGTTGGAGTTCAGCAAGCCTGCCGCCTGGCAAAATGACCTGCCACTGACGCCAGCAGATAAAGTCTCCGGTTATAACAACTTCTATGAATTCGGGCTGGATAAAGCCGATCCCGCCGCTAATGCTGGTAGCCTGAAAACCGATCCATGGACACTGAAAATCAGCGGCGAAGTGGCAAAACCATTGACCCTCGATCACGATGATTTAACCCGTCGCTTTCCGCTGGAAGAGCGTATTTATCGTATGCGCTGCGTGGAAGCATGGTCGATGGTGGTGCCGTGGATTGGTTTTCCGCTGCACAAATTGCTGGCGCTTGCCGAACCCACCAGCAATGCGAAGTATGTCGCTTTCGAAACAATTTATGCACCGGAACAAATGCCAGGCCAGCAGGACCGCTTTATCGGTGGCGGGCTGAAATATCCTTATGTCGAAGGATTGCGTCTCGACGAAGCAATGCATCCGCTCACACTGATGACCGTGGGTGTTTATGGCAAGGCGTTACCGCCACAAAATGGCGCGCCGGTGCGACTGATTGTGCCGTGGAAATATGGCTTTAAAGGGATTAAATCGATAGTCAGTATTAAGCTGACCCGCGAGCGTCCGCCAACCACCTGGAATCTGGCAGCGCCTGACGAATACGGTTTTTACGCCAACGTTAATCCGCATGTTGATCACCCGCGCTGGTCACAGGCTACCGAACGATTTATTGGTTCAGGCGGCATCCTCGATGTACAGCGCCAGCCAACGCTACTGTTTAATGGTTACGCCGAGCAGGTGGCATCGCTGTATCGTGGCCTGGATTTGCGGGAGAATTTCTAAATGCGTCTGACAGCAAAACAGGTGACATGGCTGAAAGTTTGCCTGCATCTTGCCGGATTGTTGCCGTTTCTCTGGCTGGTCTGGGCGATTAATCACGGTGGATTGGGTGCCGATCCGGTGAAAGATATTCAGCATTTTACTGGTCGCACTGCACTGAAATTTTTGCTGGCGACCTTGTTAATCACACCTCTGGCACGCTACGCAAAACAGCCGTTATTGATACGCACTCGCCGCCTGTTAGGCTTATGGTGCTTTGCCTGGGCGACACTGCATTTAACCAGTTACGCATTGCTGGAGCTGGGCGTGAATAATCTGGCGTTATTAGGTAAGGAGTTAATTACCCGGCCTTATTTAACGTTAGGTATTATCAGCTGGGTAATTTTGCTTGCGTTAGCGTTCACTTCAACCCAGGCGATGCAGCGAAAACTCGGTAAACACTGGCAACAGTTGCATAACTTCGTCTATCTTGTCGCGATCCTGGCCCCAATACATTATTTGTGGTCAGTGAAGATTATTTCACCGCAGCCACTCATCTACGCTGGGCTGGCGGTACTGCTTTTAGCCTTACGGTATAAGAAGTTGCTTTCCCTTTTTAACCGTTTACGCAAGCAGGTTCACAACAAATTATCTGTATAACTTCATATTGCCGACAAAGTACGCGTTATCCCTGCCGGATGCGGCGCGAGCGCCCTATCCGGCCTACGCAGATCACATCAAGTTATGTTTCGTTTGTCATCAACCTCAAATCATCGACATAATTTATTTTATTTCAATAAGATAGATAAGCACACCTGAGAGAACTATTCTCTTGTCTCCTAAGAGTTGTTGCATTTTGTTATATGTTACAATATAACATTACACATCATATACATTAACTCTGGAGGAAACTGTTTTGGCGATTCGTCTTCATAAACTGGCTGTTGCTTTAGGTGTCTTTATTGTTAGCGCTCCTGCCTTTTCGCATGGTCATCACTCACACGGCAAACCCTTAACAGAGGTCGAACAAAAAGCTGCTAATGGTGTTTTTGATGATGCCAATGTACAAAACCGAACGCTCAGTGACTGGGATGGAGTCTGGCAATCCGTTTATCCTTTACTGCAAAGTGGCAAACTTGACCCCGTCTTTCAGAAGAAAGCGGATGCAGATAAAACCAAAACATTTGCTGAAATTAAAGATTATTATCGCAAAGGTTATGTGACAGACATCGAGATGATTGGCATTGAGGACGGCATTGTCGAATTCCATAGAAATAATGAAACAACATCCTGTAAATATGATTACGATGGATACAAAATACTCACCTATAAATCAGGCAAGAAAGGCGTTCGTTACTTATTCGAATGTAAAGATCCTGAAAGCAAAGCCCCTAAATATATACAATTTAGCGATCATATAATTGCACCACGAAAATCATCTCATTTTCACATTTTTATGGGTAATGATTCCCAACAGTCTTTATTGAATGAAATGGAAAACTGGCCAACGTATTATCCCTATCAGTTGAGTAGCGAAGAAGTGGTCGAGGAGATGATGTCTCATTGATTTTTTTGCGCTGACTTCAGTTATTTAACAGAACAGTGCCTGGTAGTAACAACAATAATTTGCCAAGACAAATAAGTAAGACAAACTCAGACACGCTCATACTTGAGTCGTGTCTTTTTTATTATGTCTGTAGAAAAAAAATGCGAAAAAGGCGAACAATAAATACACAACTCAGCCATACAGACTGGCAGCACAAATGTTTCCAGGAGCAAGTCATCTGTCATGGTAAAGCTAACCAGAAATATAGGTTAATTTTGGTGTTTAAACCTTTTTTACTTGTTAGTATGATACAAAGGCTTTCAAAAAAGCTGGGAAATTCAACAACTCTTGGAAATTATGGACTTTGTCCCGCGGCTTTAATCTGACGGCCGCGTTCCTTTTTTGACTCAATTATTGACCCCTTCTCTACGCAACTTCAGTTCCCGCCAGCAACTTTGCGGCAGTTTCATAGGATCAATGTCTAAAAGAATAATGGTGACCGATAAGAAAACGACTGAATAACTGTAGATTTTCGCTCGAAACCTTCCTGTCAGCTCCATAGCGAATCAAGTGCTGAATGTCACAGTATCGAACAGAAAACAGTGACGATCTAACCCTTCAAGAATATTCTACGATTGTTCTGTTTAGGAAAAGCAAGGCGGGAAGTCAGGAGATAAGTCATTGATAAAGTGGCGGAGAGAGGGGGATTTGAACCCCCGGTAGAGTTGCCCCTACTCCGGTTTTCGAGACCGGTCCGTTCAGCCGCTCCGGCATCTCTCCGTTCAGATGGTTGCCATGATGTCAGGAAATTTGGCATTTTAACAGTCCCTGTCCGTGCAATTTTGTTCAAGTGACGAGTTTGCGAGCAAAACGATGATTAAGTGGCCCTGGAAAGTACAAGAATCAGCACATCAAACTGCCCTTCCCTGGCAGGAAGCACTATCGATCCCCCTTTTAACGGGTCTGACGGAACAGGAACAAAGCAAATTAGTCACTCTTGCCGAACGTTTTTTACAGCAAAAGCGGCTTGTTCCTTTACAGGGCTTTGAACTGGATTCATTAAGAAGCTGCCGGATAGCACTTCTATTTTGCCTACCCGTTCTGGAGTTAGGACTGGAATGGCTGGATGGTTTTCATGAAGTCTTAATTTATCCTGCGCCATTTGTGGTCGATGATGAATGGGAAGACGATATCGGTCTGGTGCATAACCAACGTATTGTTCAGTCAGGTCAGAGCTGGCAGCAAGGGCCTATCGTTTTGAACTGGTTGGATATACAAGATTCTTTTGATGCATCTGGTTTTAACCTGATTATTCATGAAGTCGCTCATAAGCTGGACACCCGTAACGGCGATCGCGCCAGCGGAGTTCCCTTTATTTCGTTGCGTGAGGTTGCTGGCTGGGAACACGATCTTCATGCTGCAATGAACAACATTCAGGAAGAAATCGAATTAGTTGGTGAGAATGCGGCGAGCATTGATGCTTATGCTGCCAGTGATCCTGCTGAATGTTTTGCCGTACTTTCTGAATATTTCTTTAGCGCCCCAGAACTTTTTGCTCCTCGTTTCCCTTCATTGTGGCAACGTTTCTGTCAATTTTATCAACAAGATCCTTTGCAGAGACTGCATCACGCTAATGATACAGACTCGTTTTCGGCGACGAATGTTCATTAATTAACAACTTTGCAGATTAATTAACCAATTGAAATGGCTTATGAAATTTAGTGTTGACAGACAAGGTACCGCTAAGTAATATGCGCTCCGTTCACACGATTCCTCTGTAGTTCAGTCGGTAGAACGGCGGACTGTTAATCCGTATGTCACTGGTTCGAGTCCAGTCAGAGGAGCCAATTTTCTGTTTTCATGCATCCTTGCAAATCTTTATCTGATGTTGATTCAACAGGTTAGTGTGAAAACTCTTCTCGGTGCATTTTGATTTTACCCTACGCATCGGGAAAAATTGGTGGTCAAATCTGGGGTCAGGTTAGTTCGATAATGGAGTGCCCCCCATATGTTCCTTACCGACGCAAAAATCCGCACCCTCAAGCCTTCTGATAAACCCTTTAAAGTCTCCGATTCTCACGGTCTGTATCTGCTGGTCAAGCCGGGTGGCTCCCGCCACTGGTATCTCAAATACCGTATTAGCGGTAAAGAATCCCGCATTGCGCTGGGTGCCTATCAAGCCATCTCCCTGTCTGATGCGCGACAGCAACGTGAAGGTATCCGTAAAATGCTGGCGCTGAATATCAACCCGGTACAGCAGCGGGCTGCTGAACGTGGCTCACGAACACCGGAGAAAGTTTTTAAAAACTTGGCGCTGGCGTGGCATAAAAGTAACAGGAAATGGTCGCAGAACACCGCCGACCGTCTGCTTGCCAGCCTGAACAATCACATCTTTCCGGTCATCGGGAACCTACCTGTATCAGAACTTAAACCCCGTCATTTCATTGACCTGCTGAAAGGGATCGAGGAAAAAGGTCTGCTGGAGGTTGCGTCCCGCACACGGCAGCACCTGAGTAACATAATGCGCCATGCGGTCCATCAGGAGTTAATCGATACGAACCCTGCAGCAAACCTTGGCGGCGTGACCACACCTCCTGTCAGACGGCACTATCCTGCCCTGCCGCTGGAGCAGCTGCCTGAACTGCTTGAACGTATTGGGGCATATCATCAGGGCCGTGAACTGACCCGGCATGCCGTTCTGCTGATGCTGCATGTGTTCATTCGCTCCAGTGAACTGCGTTTCGCCCGCTGGTCAGAGATTGATTTCACAAACCGAGTCTGGACGATACCCGCGACGCGAGAACCCATTATTGGCGTGCGTTATTCCGGCCGCGGGGCAAAAATGCGAATGCCGCATATCGTCCCCCTCTCAGAACAGTCCATCGCCATTCTGAAACAGATTAAGGATATCACCGGTAATAATGAACTGATCTTCCCCGGCGACCATAACCCGTATAAGCCAATGTGTGAAAACACGGTCAATAAGGCACTGCGGGTGATGGGTTACGACACGAAAAAGGATATCTGCGGTCACGGCTTCCGGGCAATGGCATGCAGTGCGCTGATGGAATCGGGTTTATGGGCAAAGGACGCAGTAGAACGCCAGATGAGTCATCAGGAGCGCAATACCGTGCGCATGGCTTATATTCATAAGGCAGAGCACCTAGAAGCCCGCAAAGCGATGATGCAGTGGTGGTCGGATTATCTGGAAGCATGCCGAGAATCTTATGCACCGCCTTATACAATTGGTAAAAATAAGTTTATCCCATAGTATACTAACGAATCCCTCACTCTGGCAAATTACCACCACCTCCACAGGAGGTGGTTCTATATAGACTTTTATCAACTTCATGACGAAAAACACCTATTTTATCCCAAAAGAAGACAATAGAGTCACAGAGGAATCAAAGAGCGACTCAATTGTCTTTGGACAGTCTGGTTGTGAGGTTAGAAAACAGTTACTCCTACACCATTAAATAGGGCGCAATGCTCGCTAATTTCTCCCGGGTTTCTGTCAGTTCGCGTTCCGGCGTAGATTGCGCGATGATTCCCGCCCCCGCCTGTATCCAGCTGCGCTGGCTATCCTGAAATACGGAACGCAGAACTAGCGCCGCATCAAAGCGCGTATCGTCCAGCAGCAGGATTGCGCCGGAATAAAGCTCTCGCGGCGTCTTCTCAATTTGCATAATCGCGTTCAGAGCAGCATTTTTAGGGATACCTGAGGCGGTAATCGACGGAAACAGCACGGTAAACGCATCCCAGGCATCCTTGTTTTCCGAAAGCTGACCGCTCACGCCAGACCCCAGATGCTGAACGCTGCCGCGCTGGCGAACCGACATTAAATCTTCAACCACCACGCTGCCCGGCTGGCAAACAGCCTCCAGTTCAGCAATAGCTTCTTTGACAGAAAGGATATGCTCAAGCACCTCTTTACTGTCGTGCAGCAGTTCTGCCTCTTTCGCCTTATTATGCTCCGGGTTTCCCATGCGATCGCGGGTGCCCGCAAGCGGTTCAGTGACCACTTTATTGCCCGTCACTGACATCACCAGTTCCGGGCTAAAGCCCAGCGCTTCGCGTCCTTCCTGACGGAACATAAACGAGCGCACAGGCGTGTTTGCCTGCCGCCCGTATAACAGCGTGGCGGGCATATCAATCCGCGATGGCAGGGGAATGGCGCGCGAGACAATCACTTTGACATACTCGCCACGGCGGATCTCCGCAACGGCGCGCGCAACCTGTTGTTTATATGCCTCACCATTGAGGGCGGTATCCACCGCCAGTGGTGCGTTCTGCGTCGTTGTACCGGCCTCTTTTACCCACTCGCACAAACGTCGGCACCCGTCGGCGGAGTCCGCATAAACGGTGACATTTCCCTTTTCAAAAATAAGTTCTTCACGGGGAACGGTTAACGTCAGCAGCGGCCACTCCCCGGCGTTAAAGGCAATCCCCCGCGCATGCGCCGCAAAGTTGAACCCAACCTGTCCATATACCCGACGTCCTTTCACCTGAGGATGCGCCATAAAACGACGCGCGCAGTCGGCAATGGAATCCACCGCCCATTTTTGCTCCCCGGCATCATCAATAAATGTCGCCTGCGTTCCGTCGGCATTAATGTGCAGCCGTGCCTGGCACCCTTTGCCTAAATACCAACAGGGTTGACGCTCATAGACATAACACTCTTCTTCTGCGAACTGGCGTAAAACGCCAGAAATCGTCGGTAGCCATTGTTCCTCTGGTAACGCCAGATGTAGAAATTCACTGATTTTCATCCCTTACCTCTCTGTGTTATTCCCGGATCAATCAATTGCGCTTGTCATCAGTTCTCTTGCCGAATGCAGCCGGATATAAGCAACCCACGCCGCCAGCAACGTGAATGCCCCGGCAAACAGGAAGCAGGCCGCATAGCCAAAATGTTGAGCAACAACGCCACCGATAACGCCTGCCAGAATGGCGATTGCCGCATCAGTACATTGAAAGAGGGTGAAGTCGACACCGGCCTGCAAAGGCGATGAAAGCGACATCAGCGTGGCGTAAAGACAGACCAGCGCGCAGGCCAGCGAAATGGACTGGACAAGGACCAGACACTGGAGAATCTGCAGCAGCAGATGACCCGGCGCCATCATGAGAGTCATCACCACCGCCAGCAGCGCGATCCCCTGGACGCCATAAGCCGTCAACAGCGCTCTGCCGGGTGAGGTGTATTTCATCAGCAATCCGCCGGCCAGCGTTCCTGCTATGCCCGCTGCAATATTGCCGCCGCTGAACAGCGCGCCCAATGCGGACATGCTCAACCCATGATCCAACAACAGCGGTGCCAGAAGAGGCAGCACAAACCGCATGCCTGAATTCAGCATCAATACCAGCAGTAAGCCCAGGCGAGCCTGCTTCCTCCTTAGCGCATAACCTAACGCCGGAACATGCGGGATAGTCGCTGTTCGCGTCGGCTCCGTAATGCGCCACAGCGGGAGTGACAGCGCCATAATCAGCACCGCCATCATCAGCATGGCGACAGGCCAGCCGGATGCCGCCGACAGCATCAGGAACACCCCGCCGCCGCACATCATTCCCAGATAGCTGCCGCCGACCTGCACGCTGTTTCCCCAGCCGTAACCCGTGCGGGTCAGTTGATCGACACAAAAGCCGTCGCTGGCGATATCAATGGTGGAGGCGACCGTGCCTGCCACCATAAACAGAACAAATAACGCGACGATTTGCGTATCGGGGAATCCCCCTTCTCGCCCAAACCAGCCAATCGCTGCGACAATAGTCAGGATCGCCGCTAGCGCGACCTGACCACGCAGGATTAACATGCGGGAACGGCGTTCCTGGCTACCGGGCGGAAGCCGCCAGCGCTCGATCCACGGCGCCCAAATAAACTTCAGCGCCCAGGGCAGCATAAACAGGGTTGTCGCACCGGCAAGCGCCAGCGAACCGCCAGCAGCGCGCACCAGCGCGGGTAAGGACTGCATAGACAGCGCCGATACCAGACTCTGCGTCACATAGACGCCGGCAATAGCAAAAATCACCCGCCCGGTCGTCAACGTCAGCGGTTTCACATTCGACTGAACATCACTCATGCACCCACTCTCCAGACGCGGAAACCCCGTCGTCGCGCCACACGCGCGCGGCCATTTGCGCCTGCCACAGCGCCTGATAACGTCCATGATGTGAGAGCAATTGCGCATGAGTACCCTGCTCAACCACCTGTCCCTCTTCCATCACCAGAATGTTTCCGGCCCCGGCGATGGTGGATAAACGGTGAGCGATGATAATCACCGTCCGGTTGTGAACCAGGTTATCGATCGCTTTTTGCACCGCCAGCTCGCTTTCAATATCCAGCGCGGCAGTCGGTTCATCGAGAATGACGACCGGCGCGTTTTTCAATAACGCTCTGGCAATGGAAATCCGCTGGCGCTCGCCGCCCGATAGCTGGCCGCCCATCTCTCCCATTGGCGTCAGCCAGCCTTGCGGAAGACGGGAAATAAACTCAAGGCACTGCGCCGCGCGGGCGGCCTCTTCTACCTCCTGCCGCGTCGCCTGTGGGCGCGCGATACGGATATTCGCCAGCAGCGTGTCATCAAACAGCCAGACATCCTGGAAAACAACAGAAATCAGGCTATTGAGCTGTTCCGGCGTCAGGCGGCGAATATCGACGCCGCCAATAGAAATCTGCCCTTGCTGCGGATCGGCATAGCGCATTAACAGTTTGGTGACCGTAGTTTTGCCTGCGCCGGAGGCACCCACCAGCGCGCTCATACTGGCTGCCGGGAACGTCAAAGAAACATGATTAAGCGCGTAGCCGTCGCCTTCTTCGTAGCGATAGCTGACGTTGTCAAAGCGGATATCGTAACGTTCCGGCATCTCGCTTTGCTCTGCGACGGGAAGCGGTGCTATCGCCATAAACTGCTCAATCCGTTGCAGGGCGCTGGCAATCAGTTCCACAACCGAGGTGTAGCTGATAAACATCGCCATCGGTTCTGCGAAGCGCATAATCATCGCGACGGCGGCAATCAAAAAGGCGAGGTTCAGAGTGCCCGTCACTACCCAGACGATCCCGGATAACACCACCACCTGTAGGCCCAACTCCACGACGCTGGCGATCAGCATCGTTGCGCCAGCGCCCTGACGGTGAGTGCGGGTCTGTAAGTTTTCCAGCGCATTGAAATGCGCCAGCAGCGCCCGGCTTTTATCGGCATCGCTGCCGCAGGTGCGCAATACCATCATCCCCTGAGCAAATTCAACGATATCGCCGCTCAGACGCTGGTGCGCTTCCCCCAGCGTCTGCATTTGTCGCCGCATCGCCGGGCGGCGCCAGTAATAAAACGGCACCAGCAGAGGGAAGATCAGCAACATCACCAGCCCCAGCCGCCAGTCTATCCACAATGTCGCCAGCGACGCCGTCAGCGGCGTGACAATGGTGAGCAGCAAAATATTGGCTATCGCAATAACATAATTGAGGTTTTCATCCACGCTGCCCAGCAGCAAGGCGTTCATTTCACCCGCCCTGCCGCGCTGGAGCTTCTCCAGCGGCACGCGGCGTAACTGCTCGCCAAGTCGCAGGCGCAACTCATGGGTAGCCTGCGCCAGATGACCACGGTATTCAAAGCCCAGGCCATACCAGCGTAGCACCAGCGTCACAATTGCGGCGACGCTGAAGGCCATAGCCCAGTTAAGAAGTTGCGGCGCGTCTCCCCGTAACAGCGCATCAATGATCGGATAAAGAGAGGCAAAGGCGATCCCCTGCATGAATGCCGCCAGCAACAGCGCCAGCATACTGCGTCGCAGCATCCTGGCCTGACTGCCAACGCTGGAGATAAGCTGGCGCCAGATGACGCGCCAGGCCAGGTTATCCGCAGGATTATTGTCTTTCATTTTCCACCACCTCTTCCTGTGTTCCACCCGGCACCCAATGCTGCGCCTGCTGATAGTGTTGCCAGAGCCGTTGATACAGGCCGCCCTGCGCCAACAGTTGCGTATGGTTCCCCATTTCCCTGAGCTGTCCGTCGGAAAACAGCAATATCACATCGGCCTGAGTCACCATTGAGAGACGATGCGCGACCATGATGACCGTCCGGCCACGCATGGCCGCCGCGAGCGCCTTGATAAGCGCCGCTTCGTTTTCCGGGTCAGCAAACGCCGTCGCCTCATCGAGCACCAGGATGGGGCGATCCTGCAAAAGCGCCCGGGCGATAGTAATGCGCTGCCGCTGGCCGCCGGAGAGAAATACCCCACGTTCCCCGACTCGAGTGTTGTAACCTTCTGGCAGAGCGCTAATAAAATCATGGGCCTGCGCCACTCTGGCCGCCGCTATAACCGCCTCCAGCGGCGTATCCGGCGCGCCCAGACGAATGTTATTGGCTATCGTGTCGGCAAAAAGGAAGTTGTCCTGAAACACAAACGAGAGTTGCTTCATCAGGGTGTCCGTCTGCATATCACGCAGATCCACGCCGCCAATACGGATATGGCCTTTGTCCGGGTCGGCGTAACGCAGCAGCAAGCGCGCCACGGTGCTTTTTCCGGCGCCGCTTGGCCCGACCAGCGCCACAATTTGCCCGGCAGGCACATGAAAGCTCACCTCCTGCAACGCGGCGCCAGTACGCGCTTGCGGATAATGAAAGCTCACCTGCTCAAAGGTAATGCTCGCCTCTTGCGGCTGCTGGTCAGACTGCGGCAGCGATAACTCCGGCATCGCGAGAACCTGATAAATACGCTGAATGCTTAAACGCGTTTGCGCGACCAGGTTATTGAGCATCATCATTGGCATTACGGCTTCGGCCATTCCGCTGCCCAGCAGTAAAACGGCCACCCACGCGATAAAATCGAAACTGCCATAGTGCAACAGGCCGTATCCCGACCAGATCAGGACAAACAGGGTCGGGAGAGGATTCAGAATCGAGAAGGAAAAACGCGCTGAAAAACCGGCTTTGCGATACCAGGTTTTGAGCACATCGACCCACTCTTCAAGGGCGCGTTGATAGCGCAAAAAACTGGTGCTGCCGCTATCAAACGTTCTCACCACGGGCATGGCCTGCACGAACTCAATAACCGCCGCGCTAACCTGCTCGCGCGCCTTATGATAACGCTGAGCCATATTTTCCGAACGCTGGCGGGCGAGCACGAGAATAACCGATCCAAACGCCAGTACCCCCAGCGTCGCGATTGCCAGCCGCCAGTCCAGCCAGAACAAGATAACGATTGTCGCCAGCGGCATGATGATCGCGCGGGCATAGAGCGGCGTGCTGTCGGCCACAAAAATATGTAACGACTTCACGTCATCCAGCATCACTTTCGCCACTGACCCGCTGCCCATTTGCTGTAACACGCCAGGCGGAAGCTGCAATGCTTTACGGGCTAACCTGCTGCGCAGAATGTTCTCCAGATGAAAAGCCGCGTAATGAGAGGTGTTGAACGCCTGTAAGCGCAGAACAAAAGTTAAGACCACGCAGCCGATCACGCCGCCCAGCGGCCAGGCCGGAATAGCGTCAGGCGTCGCGCGAATGTCACGCAGGCTCCACGCCAGAAAAAGGAGCGCCCCCAGGCTGGTTAATGCCGCCAGCCCCGCCAGCGCCATAGCTAAAATAACCTTCCTGCGAACCGGTGTAATCACCTGCCAGAGAGGAAATCGGGACAGCGATTCAGTATTGGATGATTGAGATGACATGGGAGTAACTGAATTTCCTGATGAATTTTTACGGACGCCAAAAACGACAATTCAGGGTGGCGTTCTGAGAATTAATGTGAATAATAACCATTATCAATAACTCATCTACCCCATTCGGTTCTATTTATACCCGCATTGGTCTAAGCCACAGGGAGATAACCAGGTCATGACGGAGTCACCGCAAACGCAATCTGAAATCTCTATTCACCAGTTGGTGGTCGGGAAACCTGCAAACGATGGCAATATTCCTGCTCAGTGTGAACTGCTGCGCTGTTCGTTGCAGGAAGGTATGGATATTTTGCTCTGGAGGGGCCATTTTGCGCGGCCAGAGACGTTGCAGCTACACGACGATCTGGGCAGGATTAACTTCTCGTGCATCCTGGAAGGCACATCGCGCTTTGCGATTCAGGGACTCCGGCGCCACACCGACTGGGAGCTTGCGCGCAATCGCCATTACATTACCCATACGCCAGACTGTCGCGGCAGCGCCTCCTATTGTGGCCGATTCGAGAGCATTACCCTCTCCTTCAGCCCTGAAACCCTCGCGCTGTGGGTGCCGGATATTAGCGCGGTCATTAAGAATAAGATCGACTCCCACTGCTGTTGCCAGCAGCAGCGTTGTAATGCTGAAACCCACTTAACGGCTCAGGCCTTGCGTCACGCGCTGATGCGCATGCACGGCGGCTTCAGTCATGAACAAAAGCCGTCGACGCTATGGTTGCAGGGGCAAAGTCTGGTCATGCTCAGTCTGGTGCTGGATGAACATCGCGAAGACGCCAGTTGCCTCTCCTGCCACTTCAACCCGATGGAACGCCAGAAACTGCTGCGGGCGAAGGATCTGCTGCTGGCTGATCTGACGCAAGCGCCGGGCGTCGCGGAGCTGGCCAGAGAGTCCGGTCTGAGCGTTCTCAAAATTAAGCGAGGCTTCCGCGTTCTGTTCAACAACAGCGTCTATGGCCTGTTTCAGGCTGAACGAATGCAGGAAGCCAGAAGACGCCTGGCCAACGGCAATACCTCCGTCATGACGGTGGCGGCCGATCTGGGCTATGCCAACGCCAGCCATTTCTCTGCCGCCTTCCAGAAACAGTTTGGCGTAACTCCTTCGACCTTTAAACGCGGGATGTAACCGGGGTCGCGCCCCCCTAAACTCCTCCCTGACAGAGGCCCGGATACCCCATCCGGGCCTCTGTTCTTTCCGCCTGTTACCAACCCGAAACGGGCATAAATAAACCCGTTTCGGGTAGCATCCAATTGTTAATAATTATTATTCTCATATTAGTAATGCTTTTCGGTAAGACGTGCCATCAGGAGGAAGAATGATTTCTGGCGCACCATCTCAGGATTCGCTGTTACCGGACAACCGCCACGCGGCTGATTACCAACAATTACGCGAGCGGCTCATACAGGAACTGAATTTAACGCCGCAGCAGTTACATGAAGAGAGCAACCTGATCCAGGCCGGCCTGGATTCCATAAGATTGATGAGATGGTTACACTGGTTTCGTAAAAATGGCTACCGCCTTACCCTTCGCGAGCTGTATGCCGCCCCCACGCTGGCGGCATGGAACCAGTTAATGCTCAGCCGGTCGCCGGAGAACGCGGAAGAAGAAACGCCGCCCGACGAATCATCCTGGCCGAACATGACCGAAAGTACCCCCTTCCCATTGACGCCAGTACAGCACGCCTACCTGACGGGCCGCATGCCGGGGCAGACGCTTGGCGGCGTGGGTTGCCACCTGTATCAGGAGTTTGAAGGCCATTGTCTGACGGCGTCGCAGCTGGAGCAGGCCATCACGACCTTGCTGCAACGCCACCCAATGCTGCATATCGCCTTTCGCCCCGACGGGCAGCAGGTCTGGCTACCGCAACCTTACTGGAACGGCGTCACCGTTCATGATTTACGCCATAACGACGCTGAAAGCCGCCAGGCCTATCTGGACGCACTGCGCCAGCGCCTGAGCCACCGTCTTTTACGCGTGGAAATCGGCGAAACGTTTGATTTTCAGCTGACGCTCTTGCCGGACAATCGCCACCGCCTCCATGTCAATATTGACCTGCTGATTATGGATGCCTCCAGCTTTACGCTTTTCTTCGATGAGCTTAACGCCCTGCTGGCCGGAGAATCGCTGCCGGCTATCGACACCCGCTATGATTTCCGCTCGTATTTGCTGCACCAGCAGAAGATCAATCAACCACTGAGAGACGTCGCGCGCGCTTACTGGCTGGCGAAAGCATCGACGCTTCCCCCCGCGCCCGTCTTGCCGCTGGCCTGCGAACCCGCCACGCTACGTGAAGTCCGTAATACCCGACGCCGCATGATTGTCCCGGCAACACGCTGGCACGCCTTTAGCAACCGGGCCGGCGAGTATGGCGTGACGCCGACAATGGCACTGGCGACCTGTTTTTCTGCCGTGCTGGCTCGCTGGGGCGGCCTGACGCGTCTGCTGCTTAACATCACCTTATTCGACCGCCAGCCGCTGCAACCGGCGGTTGGCGCGATGCTTGCCGACTTCACCAATATTCTTCTGCTGGATACCGCCTGCGATGGCGATACCGTCAGCAACCTGGCGCGTAAAAACCAGCTCACGTTTACGGAGGACTGGGAGCATCGCCACTGGTCCGGCGTCGAATTACTCCGTGAACTCAAACGCCAGCAGCGCTACCCCCACGGCGCCCCGGTGGTATTTACCAGCAATCTGGGGCGTTCCCTCTACAGCAGCCGCGCAGAATCGCCGTTGGGCGAGCCGGAATGGGGCATCTCGCAAACGCCGCAGGTCTGGATAGATCATCTGGCGTTCGAGCATCACGGCGAGGTCTGGCTACAATGGGACAGCAACGACGCGCTGTTCCCTCCGGCGTTAGTCGAAACATTGTTCGACGCCTACTGCCAGTTGATTAACCAACTCTGCGATGACGAAAGCGCCTGGCAAAAGCCGTTCGCAGATATGATGCCCGCCAGCCAGCGCGCGATACGCGAACGGGTCAACGCCACCGGCGCCCCCATTCCCGAAGGCTTGCTGCATGAAGGCATTTTCCGTATCGCTCTGCAACAGCCGCAGGCGCTGGCGGTAACGGACATGCGTTATCAGTGGAATTATCATGAGCTGACAGACTATGCCCACCGTTGCGCGGGCAGGTTAATCGAGTGCGGGGTTCAGCCCGGCGATAATGTGGCTATCACGATGTCGAAAGGCGCAGGACAACTTGTTGCGGTTCTGGCCGTCCTGCTGGCCGGGGCGGTTTACGTTCCGGTTTCGCTGGATCAGCCTGCCGCACGGCGCGAGAAAATCTACGCTGACGCCAGCGTCCGGCTGGTGCTCATTTGTCAGCACGACGCCAGCGCCGGGTCAGACGATATTCCCGCCCTTGCCTGGCAGCAGGCCATTGAGGCGGAGCCGATCGCCAACCCGGTAGTACGCGCCCCCACGCAACCGGCCTACATTATCTACACCTCCGGCTCTACCGGTACGCCGAAAGGGGTAGTCATTTCTCACCGGGGAGCGCTTAACACCTGTTGCGATATCAATACCCGCTATCAGGTTGGCCCGCATGACAGGGTGCTGGCCCTCTCCGCCCTACATTTTGATTTATCGGTTTACGACATTTTTGGCGTACTGCGCGCGGGCGGCGCGCTGGTGATGGTGATGGAAAATCAACGGCGCGATCCTCACGCATGGTGTGAGCTGATCCAGCGCCATCAGGTCACGCTCTGGAACAGCGTCCCGGCGCTGTTCGATATGCTGCTGACCTGGTGTGAAGGTTTCGCCGACGCCACGCCGGAAAACCTGCGCGCAGTGATGCTTTCCGGCGACTGGATCGGGCTTGACCTCCCCGCCCGTTATCGGGCCTTCCGGCCACAAGGACAATTTATCGCGATGGGCGGCGCCACCGAGGCGTCTATCTGGTCTAACGCCTGCGAAATTCACGACGTCCCCGCCCACTGGCGCTCCATCCCTTACGGTTTTCCGCTAACCAACCAACGCTACCGGGTGGTGGATGAACAGGGCCGGGACTGCCCTGACTGGGTGCCGGGTGAATTATGGATTGGCGGCATTGGGGTCGCGGAAGGCTATTTCAACGATCCCCTGCGTAGCGAGCAGCAATTTTTGACGCTCCCGGACGAGCGCTGGTATCGCACCGGCGATCTCGGCTGCTACTGGCCAGATGGCACAATCGAGTTCCTCGGTCGTCGCGACAAGCAGGTCAAAGTCGGAGGATATCGCATCGAGCTGGGCGAAATCGAAAGCGCGCTCAGCCAGCTGGTGGGGGTGAAACAAGCAACCGTTCTGGCGATCGGCGAAAAAGAAAAAACGCTGGCGGCATACGTTGTTCCTCAGGGCGAGGCTTTTTGCGTTACCGATCATCGGAACCCGGCACTGCCGCAGGCGTGGCACACGCTTGCGGGAACGTTGCCCTGTTGCGCCATCTCGCCAGAGATCTCCGCAGAACAGGTAGCCGATTTCCTTCAGCATCGCCTGCTAAAACTGAAGCCGGGTCACACCGCTGGCGCCGATCCTCTCCCCCTGATGAACTCACTCGCTATCCAGCCGCGCTGGCAGGCCGTGGTGGAACGCTGGTTAGCATTTCTGGTGACACAACGGCGACTGAAGCCCGCTGCTGAAGGTTATCAGGTCTGCGCTGGTGAAGAACGCGAGGATGAGCACCCGCACTTCAGCGGACATGATTTAACGTTATCGCAAATTCTTCGCGGTGCCCGTAACGAACTGTCGTTACTGAACGACGCGCAGTGGTCGCCGGAAAGCCTGGCCTTTAACCATCCGGCCAGCGCCCCGTATATTCAGGAACTGGCGACAATTTGCCAACAGCTTGCACAGCGCTTACAGCGCCCGGTACGCCTGCTTGAGGTGGGAACCCGCACTGGCCGCGCCGCAGAATCGCTGTTAGCACAGCTCAACGCCGGACAGATTGAGTATGTCGGGCTTGAGCAGAGCCAGGAGATGCTGCTGAGCGCCCGGCAGAGGCTCGCCCCCTGGCCTGGCGCCCGTCTGTCCCTCTGGAATGCAGACACGCTGGCGGCGCACGCTCACTCGGCGGACATTATCTGGCTTAATAACGCCCTGCATCGTCTGCTGCCGGAAGATCCCGGGCTCCTTGCGACATTACAACAGCTTGCCGTTCCCGGCGCGCTGCTCTACGTGATGGAGTTTCGCCAGTTAACGCCGTCCGCCCTACTCAGCACGCTCCTGTTAACCAATGGGCAGCCGGAGGCCTTGCTGCATAACAGCGCCGACTGGGCGGCATTATTTAGCGCGGCCGGCTTCAACTGTCAGCATGGCGATGAGGTCGCGGGGTTACAACGCTTCCTCGTACAATGTCCTGACAGGCAGGTGCGCCGCGATCCCCGTCAACTTCAGGCCGCCCTCGCCGGGCGTCTGCCGGGGTGGATGGTGCCGCAACGGATCGTCTTCCTCGACGCCTTACCGCTGACAGCTAACGGGAAAATTGACTACCAGGCGCTGAAGCGTCGTCATACCCCTGAAGCGGAAAACCCGGCCGAAGCGGATTTACCCCAGGGCGACATTGAAAAACAGGTTGCCGCCCTCTGGCAGCAACTCTTATCAACTGGCAATGTCACCAGAGAAACCGACTTCTTCCAGCAAGGCGGCGATAGCCTGCTGGCGACCCGTCTGACCGGGCAACTTCATCAGGCAGGTTATGAAGCGCAATTAAGCGACCTGTTTAATCATCCCCGGCTGGCGGATTTTGCCGCCACGCTGCGGAAAACCGACGTCCCGGTCGAACAACCATTCGTCCACTCCCTTGAAGATCGCTACCAGCCCTTTGCGCTTACCGACGTGCAGCAGGCTTACCTGGTGGGGCGTCAGCCGGGCTTTGCCCTGGGCGGCGTCGGCTCACATTTCTTTGTTGAATTTGAAATTGCCGATCTGGACCTCACCCGGCTGGAGACGGTCTGGAACCGATTAATCGCCCGCCACGATATGCTGCGCGCCATCGTGCGTGATGGACAGCAACAGGTGCTCGAACAGACGCCCCCCTGGGTGATACCCGCACACACCCTCCATACGCCTGAAGAGGCGTTGCGGGTGCGCGAAAAACTGGCGCATCAGGTACTCAACCCCGAAGTGTGGCCGGTATTCGATCTCCAGGTCGGATACGTGGACGGGATGCCTGCCCGCCTGTGGCTGTGTCTGGATAACCTGTTGCTTGACGGTCTGAGCATGCAGATCCTGCTGGCGGAGCTGGAGCACGGCTACCGCTACCCGCAACAGCTGCTTCCGCCGCTGCCCGTCACCTTCAGGGATTATCTGCAACAACCCTCGCTACAGTCGCCCAATCCAGATTCTCTGGCATGGTGGCAGGCGCAGCTTGATGATATTCCTCCGGCGCCTGCGTTGCCGCTGCGCTGCTTGCCTCAGGAGGTTGAAACACCGCGCTTCGCCCGCCTGAACGGCGCACTGGACAGCACGCGCTGGCATCGGCTGAAAAAACGGGCGGCTGACGCCCATCTCACCCCGTCGGCCGTACTGTTGTCGGTGTGGTCAACGGTTCTCTCTGCATGGAGTGCACAGCCTGACTTCACGCTTAACCTTACGCTTTTCGACAGGCGACCGCTGCACCCGCAAATCAACCAGATTCTGGGCGATTTCACCTCGCTGATGCTGCTGAGCTGGCATCCCGGCGAAAGCTGGCTGCACAGCGCGCAGTCACTACAGCAGCGGCTGAGCCAGAACCTCAACCACCGCGATGTGTCAGCCATCCGCGTGATGCGTCAACTGGCGCAACGGCAAAACGTGCCAGCCGTTCCGATGCCCGTCGTCTTTACCAGCGCGCTGGGCTTTGAGCAGGATAACTTCCTCGCCCGGCGTAATCTGCTCAAACCGGTCTGGGGCATCTCCCAGACGCCGCAGGTCTGGCTCGATCACCAGATTTATGAATCCGAAGGCGAACTGCGCTTTAACTGGGATTTTGTCGCCGCGCTGTTTCCTGCCGGGCAGGTGGAGCGCCAGTTTGAACAGTATTGCGCATTGCTAAACCGAATGGCCGAGGATGAAAGCGGCTGGCAACTGCCGCTCGCCGCGCTGGTGCCTCCCGTTAAACACGCAGGGCAATGCGCAGAGCGCTCACCGCGCGTATGCCCTGAGCACTCTCAGCCACACATTGCGGCGGACGAGAGCACCGTCAGCCTGATTTGCGACGCCTTCCGCGAGGTGGTTGGCGAGTCTGTCACGCCCGCAGAAAACTTCTTTGAGGCGGGCGCAACGTCGCTGAATCTGGTGCAACTGCACGTTTTGTTACAACGTCACGAATTTTCCACCCTGACGTTGCTTGACCTCTTCACCCACCCTTCTCCTGCTGCCCTGGCCGATTATCTGGCCGGCGTCGCCACGGTGGAGAAAACACAACGACCTCGCCCTGTTCGCCGTCGTCAGCGGCGGATATAGCGCGAAGCAAACTGATTTTCCCCGGAACGCCATCGCGAACGCATGGCGTTCCATTGACTTTGTGAATCTTAGGAAACGGGACCGATTATGGATAACTTGCGCTTCTCTTCTGCGCCGACAGCAGATTCCATTGATGCATCGATCGCTCAACACTACCCGGACTGCGAACCTGTCGCGGTTATCGGCTACGCCTGCCATTTTCCTGAATCGCCGGATGGCGAAACGTTCTGGCAAAATCTGCTGGAAGGTCGTGAATGCAGCCGACGCTTTACGCGCGAAGAGCTTCTGGCCGTCGGTCTGGATGCCGCCATCATTGACGATCCTCATTATGTCAATATCGGTACGGTGTTAGACAACGCCGACTGCTTCGACGCCACCCTGTTTGGCTATTCGCGACAGGAAGCGGAGTCGATGGACCCGCAGCAGCGCCTGTTTTTGCAGGCGGTCTGGCATGCGCTGGAACATGCCGGTTATGCCCCCGGCGCCGTCCCCCATAAGACCGGCGTTTTCGCCTCTTCCCGGATGAGTACCTACCCCGGTCGCGAAGCATTGAACGTGACAGAAGTCGCGCAGGTAAAAGGTCTGCAATCTCTGATGGGCAATGATAAAGACTATATTGCCACCCGCGCCGCGTACAAACTCAACCTGCACGGCCCGGCGTTATCGGTACAGACCGCCTGCTCCAGCTCGCTGGTTGCCGTGCATCTGGCCTGTGAAAGCCTGCGCGCTGGCGAATCCGATATGGCGGTTGCCGGCGGCGTGGCGCTCTCTTTCCCCCAGCAGGCAGGCTACCGCTACCAGCCCGGAATGATTTTCTCTCCTGATGGTCACTGTCGTCCCTTTGACGCCTCGGCTGAGGGCACCTGGGCCGGTAACGGTCTCGGCTGCGTGGTGCTGCGTCGCCTGAGAGACGCGCTGCTGTCAGGCGATCCGATTATCTCGGTGATCCTCTCCAGCGCGGTCAACAACGACGGCAACAGAAAGGTCGGCTATACCGCCCCTTCCGTCGCAGGGCAACAGGCAGTCATCGAAGAGGCGTTAATGCTGGCGGCCATCGACGACAGGCAGGTAGGTTACATTGAAACCCACGGCACCGGCACACCGCTGGGCGACGCGATTGAAATTGAAGCGTTACGCAACGTCTATGCGCCTCGCCCGCAGGATCAGCGCTGTGCGCTCGGTTCCGTGAAAAGTAACATGGGCCATCTGGATACCGCGGCGGGCATTGCCGGACTGCTGAAAACCGTTCTGGCAGTCAGTCGCGGGCAAATTCCTCCCTTACTGAATTTTCACACCCCCAACCCGGCGCTGAAACTTGAAGAGAGCCCCTTTACCATACCGGTGTCGGCACAGGCATGGCAGGACGAAATGCGCTATGCGGGCGTCTCCTCCTTTGGTATTGGCGGCACCAACTGCCATATGATCGTCGCCTCGCTGCCCGACGCGCTCAACGCGCGCCTCCCCAATACGGATAGCGGCAGAAAAAGTACCGCGCTG
This sequence comes from Escherichia sp. MOD1-EC6021, assembly GCF_002965245.1. Classification (NCBI taxonomy): domain Bacteria; kingdom Pseudomonadati; phylum Pseudomonadota; class Gammaproteobacteria; order Enterobacterales; family Enterobacteriaceae; genus Escherichia; species Escherichia sp. MOD1-EC6021. The sequence continues at coordinate 402,966 of NZ_PTRU01000002.1, forward strand.
CTGCTCAGCGCCGCCAGCGACAGCGCGTTGCGGCGGCTGGCGACGGATTATGCCGGGGCGCTGAGAGAGAATGCGGATGCCAGCTCTCTGGCCTTCACAGCCCTGCACGCGCGCCGTCTCGATCTCCCCTTCCGCCTGGCGGCGCCATTAAACCGTGAAACCGCCGAGGCGCTCAGCGCCTGGGCTAGTGAGAAATCGGGGGCGCTGGTTTACAGCGGCCACGGCGCCAGCGGCAAGCAGGTGTGGCTGTTTACCGGCCAGGGCTCGCACTGGCGCACTATGGGTCAAACGATGTACCAGCACTCAACGGCGTTTGCCGACACGCTGGATCGCTGTTTTTCCGCCTGTAGCGAAATGCTCACGCCGTCACTGCGCGAAGCGATGTTTAACCCCGATTCGGCGCAGCTGGACAATATGGCCTGGGCGCAGCCGGCGATTGTCGCGTTTGAAATCGCGATGGCGGCGCACTGGCGTGCTGAAGGACTGAAGCCAGACTTCGCCATTGGGCATTCCGTCGGTGAATTTGCCGCTGCCGTTGTCTGCGGACACTATACGATTGAACAGGTCATGCCACTGGTTTGTCGGCGCGGCGCGCTAATGCAGCAGTGCGCAAGCGGCGCGATGGTGGCGGTATTTGCAGACGAAGACACGCTGATGCCGCTGGCTCGCCAGTTTGAGCTGGATCTCGCCGCCAACAACGGTACGCAACATACGGTATTTTCCGGGCCGGAAGCCCGTCTCGCGGTATTTTGCGCCACGCTCTCGCAGCATGACATTAACTATCGTCGCCTGAGCGTAACCGGTGCGGCGCACTCCGCTTTACTGGAGCCGATACTCGATCGGTTCCAGGACGCCTGCGCGGGACTGCACGCGGAGCCGGGGCAAATACCGATTATTTCCACGCTCACCGCCGACGTCATTGATGAGTCAACGCTCAACCAGGCGGATTACTGGCGCCGACACATGCGCCAGCCGGTGCGTTTTATCCAGAGTATTCAGGTGGCGCATCAGCTCGGCACCCGCGTTTTTCTGGAGATGGGGCCCGATGCCCAGTTGGTTGCTTGCGGGCAGCGCGAATACCGCGATAACGCATACTGGATAGCCAGCGCCCGGCGTAACAAAGAGGCGAGCGATGTCCTCAATCAGGCCCTGCTCCAGCTTTACGCTGCCGGCGTCGCCCTACCGTGGGCCGACCTGCTGGCGGGCGATGGACAACGTATCGCTGCGCCATGTTATCCGTTTGATACTGAACGTTACTGGAAAGAGCGCGTCTCCCCGGCCTGCGAGCCTGCCGACGCAGCGCTGTCTGCCGGGCTGGAGGTGGCGAGTCGCGCCGCGACAGCGCTCGATCTCCCTCGCCTGGAAGCGCTTAAACAGTGCGCCACGCGACTGCACGCCATCTACGTCGATCAACTGGTACAACGCTGTACCGGCGATGCCATAGAGAACGGCGTGGACGCCATGACCATCATGCGCCGTGGACGTCTGCTGCCCCGCTACCAGCAGCTACTCCAGCGCCTGCTGAATAACTGCGTGGTCGACGGCGATTACCGCTGCACCGACGGGCGATACGTCCGCGCCCGCCCCATTGAACATCAACAGCGGGAATCACTGCTGACGGAACTTGCCGGTTATTGTGAAGGTTTTCAGGCTATTCCCGACACCATCGCCCGTGCCGGCGATCGGTTATATGAAATGATGAGCGGCGCGGAAGAACCGGTGGCGATTATCTTCCCGCAAAGCGCCTCCGACGGCGTGGAAGTGCTGTATCAGGAATTCAGCTTTGGCCGCTATTTCAACCAAATCGCCGCCGGGGTATTACGCGGCATTGTCCAGACGCGTCAGCCCCGCCAGCCGTTGCGTATTCTTGAAGTTGGCGGCGGAACCGGCGGCACCACCGCGTGGCTGCTGCCGGAACTCAACGGCGTTCCGGCACTGGAGTACCATTTCACCGATATCTCGGCGCTGTTCACCCGTCGCGCCCAGCAGAAATTCGCCGACTATGATTTTGTGAAGTATAGCGAGCTGGATCTCGAAAAAGAGGCGCAGTCTCAGGGTTTCCAGGCACAGTCTTACGATCTTATCGTGGCAGCGAACGTGATTCACGCCACCCGCCATATTGGCCGCACGCTCGATAATCTGCGCCCCCTGCTCAAGCCGGGCGGGCGCCTGCTGATGCGCGAAATCACCCAGCCAATGCGTCTGTTTGACTTCGTTTTCGGCCCGCTGGTTCTTCCGCTACAGGATCTCGACGCCCGCGAAGGTGAGTTATTCCTCACCACCGCTCAGTGGCAACAACAGTGCCGCCACGCCGGATTCAGCAAAGTGGCGTGGCTACCGCAGGATGGCAGCCCGACCGCCGGGATGAGCGAACATATCATTCTCGCCACGCTGCCCGGTCAGGCGGTTAGCGCCGTAACATTCACCGCGCCATCAGAACCCGTGTTGGGGCAGGCGCTGACGGATAACGGTGATTATCTCGCCGACTGGTCTGATTGCGCAGGTCAGCCCGAACAGTTTAACGCCCGCTGGCAGGAGGCCTGGCGTCTGCTTTCACAGCGTCATGGCGACGCTCTGCCTGTGGAACCGCCCCCCGTCGCCGCCCCGGAGTGGCTGGGGAAGGTTCGCTTAAGCTGGCAAAACAAAGCCTTTTCCCGCGGTCAGATGCGCGTTGAAGCCCGTCATCCTGCTGGCGAGTGGCTGCCGCTATCGCCCGCCGCGCCTCTTCCTGCGCCGCAAACGCATTATCAATGGCGCTGGACGCCCCTCAACGTCGCCAGCATTGACCATCCGCTTACCTTTAGCTTCAGCGCCGGTACGCTTGCGCGCAGCGACGAGCTGGCGCAATACGGCATCATTCACGATCCGCACGCCTCTTCACGACTGATGATTGTTGAGGAGAGCGAGGATACGCTGGCCTTAGCGGAGAAAGTGATAGCAGCGCTCACCGCCAGCGCAGCCGGATTGATTGTGGTTACTCGCCGCGCGTGGCGAGTCGAGGAAAATGAAGCACTCTCTGCATCCCATCACGCGCTATGGGCCTTGCTTCGCGTCGCGGCCAACGAACAGCCGGAACGGTTGCTTGCCGCCATCGATCTCGCCGAAAACACCCCGTGGGAAACGCTGCATCAAGGGTTGAGCGCAGTCTCACTATCACAGCGCTGGCTCGCCGCACGGGGTGACACCCTTTGGCTCCCTTCACTGTCGCCCAATACGGGATGCGCCGCTGAATTACCGGCAAACGTGTTTACCGGCGATAGCCGCTGGCATCTGGTGACCGGAGCGTTTGGCGGATTAGGCCGCCTTGCCGTGAACTGGCTCAGAGAAAAAGGGGCGCGACGCATCGCCCTGCTGGCGCCGCGCGTGGATGAGTCATGGCTACGCGACGTGGAGGGCGGGCAGACGCGCGTCTGCCGTTGTGATGTGGGCGATGCCGGGCAACTGGCCACGGTTCTTGACGATCTGGCGGCCAACGGCGGCATTGCCGGAGCGATTCATGCCGCTGGCGTATTGGCTGACGCGCCCTTGCAGGAGCTTGATGACCACCAGCTGGCTGCCGTTTTCGCGGTAAAAGCGCAGGCGGCAAGCCAGCTGTTGCAAACCCTGCGCAACCACGACGGACGCTATCTTATTCTCTACTCTTCCGCTGCCGCCACCCTCGGCGCGCCGGGTCAGAGCGCCCATGCGCTGGCCTGCGGCTACCTGGACGGGCTGGCCCAGCAGTTTTCCACCCTTGATGCGCCGAAAACGCTCTCTGTCGCCTGGGGCGCATGGGGAGAAAGCGGTCGGGCGGCCACGCCGGAAATGCTGGCGACGCTCGCCAGCCGAGGTATGGGCGCGTTAAGCGATGCCGAAGGCTGCTGGCACCTGGAACAGGCGGTGATGCGCGGCGCCCCGTGGCGACTGGCGATGCGCGTTTTTACCGACAAAATGCCCCCGTTACAACAGGCTCTGTTTAACATCAGCGCCACAGAAAAAGCCGCAACGCCGGTCATTCCTCCTGCTGATGACAACGCCTTTAACGGCAGCCTGAGCGATGAAACAGCGGTGATGGCATGGCTGAAAAAGCGGATTGCGGTTCAGCTAAGGCTGAGCGATCCGGCGTCACTGCATCCAAACCAGGATCTGTTGCAACTCGGCATGGACTCGCTGCTCTTCCTTGAACTCAGTAGCGATATTCAGCACTACCTGGGCGTACGCATCAATGCGGAACGGGCGTGGCAGGATCTGTCTCCTCATGGACTCACGCAGCTTATCTGTTCTAAGCCAGAGGCGACGCCTGCCGCTTCGCAGCCGGAAGTGTTGCGGCACGACGCCGACGAGCGTTATGCGCCCTTCCCTTTGACGCCCATTCAGCACGCCTACTGGCTGGGGCGAACCCACCTCATTGGCTATGGCGGCGTCGCCTGTCACGTCCTGTTTGAGTGGGATAAACGCCACGATGAGTTCGATCTCGCCATACTGGAGAAAGCATGGAACCAGCTCATCGCACGCCACGATATGTTGCGTATGGTGGTTGATGCCGACGGGCAGCAGCGAATCCTGGCGACAACGCCGGAGTATCACATCCCGCGTGACGATCTGCGCGCGCTTTCCCCGGAAGAACAGCGCATCGCGCTGGAAAAACGGCGGCATGAACTGAGCTATCGCGTTTTGCCTGCCGACCAGTGGCCTCTTTTTGAGCTGGTGGTCAGCGAAATCGACGATTGCCATTACCGTCTGCATATGAACCTCGACCTTTTGCAGTTTGATGTGCAGAGTTTTAAAGTCATGATGGACGACCTGGCGCAGGTCTGGCGCGGTGAAACGCTGGCGCCGCTCGCTATTACCTTCCGTGATTATGTGATGGCTGAACAGGCGCGCCGACAGACATCGGCATGGCACGATGCCTGGGATTACTGGCAGGAAAAACTGCCGCAACTGCCCTTAGCGCCAGAGCTGCCGGTGGTTGAGACGCCCCCGGAAACGCCACACTTCACCACCTTCAAATCGACGATCGGCAAGACAGAATGGCAGGCCGTGAAACAGCGCTGGCAGCAGCAAGGCGTCACACCGTCTGCCGCGCTGCTCACGCTGTTTGCCGCTACCCTTGAGCGCTGGAGCCGTACCACAACATTTACGCTGAACCTGACGTTCTTCAATCGCCAGCCGATCCATCCGCAAATCAACCAGTTGATTGGTGATTTTACCTCCGTCACGCTGGTTGATTTTAACTTCTCAGCGCCGGTGACGTTGCAAGAGCAGATGCAACAGACCCAACAGCGCCTCTGGCAAAACATGGCGCACAGTGAAATGAACGGTGTTGAGGTGATCCGTGAGCTGGGCCGCCTGCGCGGATCACAACGTCAACCGCTGATGCCGGTAGTGTTTACCAGTATGCTGGGGATGACGCTGGAAGGCATGACTATCGATCAGGCGATGAGCCATCTGTTCGGCGAACCCTGCTATGTATTCACGCAAACGCCGCAGGTCTGGCTGGATCATCAGGTCATGGAGAGCAACGGCGAGTTGATGTTTAGCTGGTACTGCATGGACAACGTGCTGGAACCCGGCGCTGCCGAGGCGATGTTTAATGACTATTGCGCCATCCTGCAAGCCGTCATCGCCGCCCCTGAAAGCCTGAAGACTCTCGCCAGCGGCATCGCCAGGCACATTCCCCGCCGACGCTGGCCGCTGAACGCGCAGGCGGACTACGACCTGCGGGATATTGAGCAGGCGACGCTCGAATACCCCGGCATCCGGCAGGCCAGAGCGGAAATAACCGAACAGGGCGCGTTGACGCTGGATATCGTGATGGCCGACGATCCTTCGCCATCAGCGGCGATGCCTGATGAGCACGAACTTACCCAACTGGCGCTGCCGTTGCCTGAGCAGGCGCAGCTTGATGAGCTGGAGGCGACCTGGCGCTGGCTGGAGGCGCGTGCGCTACAGGGGATCGCGGCTACGCTAAATCGTCACGGCCTGTTTACCACGCCGGAGATCGCCCATCGCTTTAGCGCAATAGTACAGGCGCTGTCCGCGCAAGCGTCTCACCAGCGTCTGCTGCGCCAGTGGCTACAGTGTCTGACGGAAAGAGAGTGGTTAATCCGCGAAGGTGAAAGCTGGCGCTGCCGCATTCCGCTCAGCGAGATTCCTGAGCCTCAGGAAGCGTGCCCGCAAAGCCAATGGAGCCAGGCGCTGGCGCAGTATCTGGAAACCTGCATCGCCCGGCACGACGCCCTCTTCTCCGGGCAGTGTTCTCCGCTGGAATTGCTGTTCAACGAGCAGCATCGCGTTACCGACGCGCTGTATCGCGACAACCCCGCCAGCGCCTGTCTGAATCGCTATACCGCGCAGATTGCCGCCTTGTGCAGCGCAGAACGGATTCTGGAGGTTGGCGCCGGAACCGCAGCCACTACCGCGCCGGTGCTGAAGGCCACGCGGAACACGCGACAGTCGTACCACTTCACGGACGTCTCCGCGCAGTTCCTCAATGACGCCAGAGCCCGTTTCCATGATGAATCGCAGGTGTCTTATGCCTTGTTCGACATCAACCAGCCGCTGGATTTCACCGCCCACCCGGAGGCGGGTTACGACCTGATCGTTGCCGTCAATGTGCTCCACGACGCCAGCCATGTCGTCCAGACGTTGCGCAGATTAAAACTGTTGCTGAAAGCCGGCGGACGTTTGCTGATCGTTGAAGCGACGGAGCGAAACAGCGTATTCCAGCTGGCGAGCGTGGGCTTTATTGAGGGATTAAGCGGATACCGCGATTTCCGCCGCCGGGATGAGAAACCGATGCTCACCCGCTCCGCATGGCAGGAGGTTCTCGTTCAGGCCGGGTTTGCAAACGAGCTGGCGTGGCCCGCGCAGGAATCGTCGCCGCTGCGCCAGCATCTGCTGGTAGCGCGTTCGCCTGGCGTAAATCGCCCGGATAAAAAAGCCGTGAGCCGCTATTTACAGCAGCGCTTTGGCACCGGTCTGCCCATTTTACAGATCCGGCAAAGAGAAGCGTTATTTACGCCGCTGCATGCCCCGTCTGATGCGCCGACTGAGCCAGCCAAACCCACGCCAGTTGCCGGGGGGAATCCGGCGCTGGAAAAACAGGTGGCTGAACTCTGGCAATCGCTGCTGTCTCGCCCCGTGGCAAGGCATCACGACTTTTTCGAACTGGGCGGCGACAGCCTGATGGCGACAAGGATGGTCGCGCAGCTAAACCGGAGAGGGATTGCCAGGGCTAACCTTCAGGATCTGTTCAGCCATTCGACGCTGAGCGACTTCTGCGCCCATCTACAGGCGGCTACGTCAGGAGAGGACAACCCGATACCCCTTTGCCAGGGCGACGGTGAGGAAACCCTGTTTGTCTTCCACACTTCAGACGGCGATATCAGCGCCTGGCTGCCGCTCGCTAGCGCGTTGAACAGGCGCGTTTTCGGCCTGCAAGCAAAATCGCCGCAGCGCTTTGCCACGCTCGACCAGATGATCGATGAGTATGTCGGGTGCATCCGTCGTCAGCAGCCTCACGGCCCTTATGTGCTGGCGGGTTGGTCGTATGGCGCGTTTCTTGCGGCGGGCGCCGCACAACGCCTGTACGCCAAAGGCGAGCAGGTTCGGATGGTGTTAATCGATCCCGTGTGCCGACAGGATTTCTGTTGCGAAAACCGGGCGGCCCTGCTGCGCCTGTTAGCCGAAGGACAAACGCCTCTGGCACTGCCCGAACATTTCGACCAGCAGACGCCCGACAGCCAGCTTGCCGACTTTATCAGCCTCGCTAAAACGGCCGGTATGGTGTCGCAAAACCTGACGCTGCAAGCGGCAGAAACGTGGCTCGACAACATCGCGCATCTGCTGCGTTTACTGACTGAGCATACGCCGGGCGAAAGCGTTCCGGTCCCCTGTCTCATGGTGTATGCCGCCGGGAGACCCTCGCGCTGGACGCCAGCAGAAACCGAGTGGCAGGGCTGGATAAACAACGCCGACGACGCTGTGATTGAAGCCAGCCACTGGCAAATCATGATGGAAGCCCCCCACGTTCAGGCTTGTGCGCAACACATTACGCGCTGGCTTTGCGCAACCTCAACGCAACCGGAGAACACGTTATGATGCCGTCCGCCTCCCCAAAACAACGCGTACTGATTGTGGGCGCCAAATTTGGCGAAATGTACCTGAATGCCTTTATGCAGCCCCCGGAGGGGCTGGAACTGGTCGGCCTGCTGGCGCAGGGAAGCGCCCGTTCAAGAGAGCTGGCTCATGCGTTTGGCATTCCGCTGTATACCTCGCCGGAACAGATAACCAGGATGCCGGATATCGCCTGTATTGTCGTGCGTTCGACCGTCGCCGGAGGAACCGGTACGCAGCTTGCCAGACACTTTCTGACGCGCGGCGTACACGTCATTCAGGAGCATCCCCTCCACCCGGATGACATCAGTTCCTTACAAACGCTGGCGCAGGAACAGGGCTGCTGCTATTGGGTAAACACGTTTTATCCGCATACGCGCGCGGGACGCACATGGCTTCGCGATGCGCAGCAGCTGCGTCGCTGCCTGGCTAAGACGCCGCCGGTAGTCCACGCCACCACCAGCCGACAGTTGCTCTACTCCACTCTGGATTTGTTGTTGCTGGCTCTGGGCGTTGATGCCGCCGCCGTGGAGTGCGACGTGGTTGGCAGCTTTAGCGATTTTCACTGTCTGAGACTCTTCTGGCCGGAGGGAGAAGCCTGCCTGCTGCTTCAGCGCTATCTCGATCCTGACGATCCAGATATGCATAGCCTTATCATGCACCGCCTGCTGCTGGGCTGGCCGGAAGGTCATCTTTCGCTGGAGGCGAGCTACGGCCCCGTCATCTGGTCATCTAGCCTGTTTGTCGCAGACCATCAGGAGAACGCCCACAGCCTCTACCGCAGACCGGAGATCCTGCGCGATCTGCCGGGTCTGACGCGCAGCGCGGCGCCCCTGAGCTGGCGCGACTGCTGCGAAACCGTCGGGCCGGAGGGCGTCAGTTGGTTGCTACACCAGTTGCGCAGCCATCTGGCGGGCGAACATCCACCAGCGGCCTGCCAAAGCGTACATCAGATCGCGTTATCACGTTTATGGCAGCAGATTTTACGTAAGACCGGCAATGCGGAGATCAGACGCCTGACGCCGCCGCACCACGACCGGTTAGCCGGTTTCTACAACGATGATGATAAGGAGGCGCTGTGACGCAATCTGCAATGTGCATCCCGCTGTGGCCCGCCCGGAACGGCAATACTGCGCATCTGGTCATGTGCCCTTTCGCTGGCGGCAGCAGTAGCGCGTTTCGCCACTGGCAAGCTGAGCAACTGGCTGATTGCGCGCTTTCTCTGGTGACCTGGCCGGGGCGCGATCGCCTTCGCCATCTGGAACCGCTCAGAAGCATTACACAACTGGCGGCACTACTGGCGAACGAGCTGGAAGCATCCGTATCGCCTGACACGCCGCTTTTACTCGCCGGGCACAGCATGGGGGCGCAGGTGGCGTTTGAAACCTGCCGACTTCTGGAGCAACGGGGGCTTGCGCCACAAGGACTGATTATTTCCGGGTGCCATGCCCCGCATCTGCATTCTGAACGCCAGCTCAGCCATCGCGATGATGCCGACTTTATCGCTGAGCTGATAGACATTGGCGGATGTTCTCCTGAACTGCGGGAAAACCAGGAATTAATGTCGCTGTTTCTTCCTCTTCTGCGCGCTGATTTTTACGCCACCGAGAGCTATCACTACGACTCGCCCGACGTCTGTCCGCCGCTGCGCACGCCTGCGCTGTTATTGTGCGGCAGCCACGATCGCGAAGCCTCCTGGCAGCAGGTCGATGCCTGGCGTCAGTGGCTGAGCCACGTTACAGGCCCGGTGGTGATTGACGGCGATCATTTCTATCCCATTCAACAAGCCCGGTCCTTTTTTACGCAGATTGTCCGCCATTTTCCCCACGCATTTTCTGCAATGACCGCGTTGCAAAAACAGCCCAGTACTTCAGAAAGGTGACGCATGAATTCTTCCTTTGAATCTCTGATTGAACAGTATCCCTTACCCATTGCCGAACAGTTGCGCCACTGGGCGGCCCGTTATGCCTCGCGAATTGCCGTCGTTGATGCAAAGGGGTCGTTAACCTACAGCGCGCTTGATGCACAAGTTGACGAACTTGCCGCAGGTCTGTCATCACTGGGTTTGCGTTCGGGGGAGCATGTAATTGTGCAGCTTCCCAACGACAACGCGTTTGTTACCCTGCTGTTCGCCTTGTTAAGACTGGGCGTTATCCCCGTGCTGGCGATGCCCTCGCAACGGGCTCTGGATATCGACGCGCTGATTGAGCTGGCGCAACCCGTCGCTTACGTTATTCACGGGGAAAACCACGCAGAGCTGGCCCGACAGATGGCGCACAAACACGCCTGCTTGCGTCATGTTCTGGTCGCTGGAGAGACCGTGAGCGACGATTTTACGCCGCTCTTCTCCCTTCACGGTGAGCGACAGGCATGGCCGCAGCCTGATGTTTCCGCCACCGCGTTGTTGTTGCTCTCAGGCGGCACAACCGGCACGCCCAAACTCATCCCGCGCCGACATGCCGACTATAGCTATAACTTCAGCGCTTCTGCTGAACTGTGCGGCATCAGCCAACAGAGCGTGTATCTCGCCGTCCTCCCGGTGGCGCATAACTTTCCGCTGGCCTGCCCCGGTATTCTGGGAACGCTTGCCTGCGGCGGAAAAGTGGTGCTGACCGACAGCGCCAGCTGTGATGAGGTGATGCCTTTAATCGCGCAGGAAAGAGTGACTCACGTCGCCCTGGTTCCGGCGCTGGCGCAATTATGGGTGCAGGCCAGGGAGTGGGAAGACAGCGACCTTTCGTCGCTGCGCGTCATTCAGGCAGGCGGCGCCCGGCTCGACCCGACGCTTGCTGAGCAGGTTATCGCCACCTTTGACTGTACCCTGCAACAGGTTTTCGGTATGGCGGAAGGCCTGCTCTGTTTTACCCGGCTGGACGATCCGCATGCCACCATTCTCCACAGCCAGGGGCGCCCGTTGTCCCCTCTGGATGAAATCCGCATCGTTGATCAAGACGAGAACGACGTCGCGCCGGGCGAAACCGGGCAATTGTTAACGCGCGGCCCTTATACCATTTCGGGCTATTACCGCGCCCCTGCCCACAACGCGCAGGCCTTTACCGCGCAAGGGTTTTACCGCACAGGCGACAATGTCAGGCTGGATGAGGTGGGGAACCTGCACGTTGAGGGACGCATAAAAGAGCAGATCAACCGCGCCGGAGAAAAAATAGCCGCGGCTGAAGTGGAATCGGCACTGCTGCGTTTAGCGGAAGTGCAAGATTGCGCGGTGGTCGCCGCGCCGGACACGCTGCTTGGCGAGCGGATTTGCGCGTTTATCATCGCGCAGCAGGTGCCAACTGACTATCAGCAGTTGCGTCAACAACTGACCCGTATGGGGCTCAGCGCGTGGAAAATTCCTGACCAAATCGAGTTTCTGGACCACTGGCCGCTCACCGCCGTCGGCAAGATAGACAAAAAACGCCTGACGGCTCTCGCCGTCGACCGTTATCGCCATTCTGCCCAATAAGCGCAAACCGACCCGAAACAGGTTGAAATAAACCCGTTTCGGGTAGCACTACTATTAGAAATAGTTATCATTTTCAATTCACCATTGTCGGTATTTTTGGCGTTTCGCCGTCTTACAGGGACTCACAACAATGAAAATGACACGGCTTTATCCTCTGGCCTTGGGGGGATTATTGCTCCCCGCCATTGCTAATGCCCAGACTTCACAGCAAGACGAAAGCACGCTGGTGGTTACCGCCAGTAAACAATCTTCCCGCTCGGCATCAGCCAACAACGTCTCGTCTACTGTTGTCAGCGCGCCGGAATTAAGCGACGCCGGCGTCACCGCCAGCGACAAACTCCCCAGAGTCTTGCCCGGGCTCAATATTGAAAATAGCGGCAACATGCTTTTTTCGACGATCTCGCTACGCGGCGTCTCTTCAGCGCAGGACTTCTATAACCCCGCCGTCACCCTGTATGTCGATGGCGTCCCTCAGCTTTCCACCAACACCATCCAGGCGCTTACCGATGTGCAAAGCGTGGAGTTGCTGCGAGGCCCACAGGGAACGTTATATGGCAAAAGCGCTCAGGGCGGGATCATCAACATCGTCACCCAGCAGCCGGACAGCACGCCGCGCGGCTATATTGAAGGCGGCGTCAGTAGCCGCGACAGTTATCGAAGTAAGTTCAACCTGAGCGGCCCCATTCAGGATGGCCTGCTGTACGGCAGCGTCACCCTGTTACGCCAGGTTGATGACGGCGACATGATTAACCCCGCGACGGGAAGCGATGACTTAGGCGGCACCCGCGCCAGCATAGGGAATGTGAAACTGCGTCTGGCGCCGGACGATCAGCCCTGGGAAATGGGCTTTGCCGCCTCACGCGAATGTACCCGCGCCACCCAGGACGCCTATGTGGGATGGAATGATATTAAGGGCCGTAAGCTGTCGATCAGCGCTGGTTCACCAGACCCGTACATGCGGCGCTGCACTGACAGCCAGACCCTGAGTGGGAAATACACCACCGATGACTGGGTTTTCAACCTGATCAGCGCCTGGCAGCAGCAGCATTATTCGCGCACCTTCCCTTCCGGTTCGTTAATCGTCAATATGCCTCAGCGCTGGAATCAGGATGTGCAGGAGCTGCGCGCCGCAACCCTGGGCGATGCGCGTACCGTTGATATGGTGTTTGGGCTGTACCGGCAGAACACCCGCGAGAAGTTAAATTCAGCCTACGACATGCCGACAATGCCTTATTTAAGCAGTACCGGCTATACCACCGCTGAAACGCTGGCCGCATACAGTGACCTGACCTGGCATTTAACCGATCGTTTTGATATCGGCGGCGGCGTGCGCTTCTCGCATGATAAATCCAGTACACAATATCACGGCAGCATGCTCGGCAACCCGTTTGGCGACCAGGGTAAGAGCAATGACGATCAGGTGCTCGGGCAGCTATCCGCAGGCTATATGCTGACCGATGACTGGAGAGTATATACCCGTGTAGCCCAGGGATATAAACCTTCCGGGTACAACATCGTGCCTACTGCGGGTCTTGATGCCAAACCGTTCGTCGCCGAGAAATCCATCAACTATGAACTTGGCACCCGCTACGAAACCGCTGACGTCACGCTGCAAGCTGCGACGTTTTATACCCACACCAAAGACATGCAGCTTTACTCTGGCCCGGTCGGGATGCAGACATTAAGCAATGCGGGTAAAGCCGACGCCACCGGCGTTGAGCTTGAAGCGAAGTGGCGGTTTGCGCCAGGCTGGTCATGGGATATCAATGGCAACGTGATCCGTTCCGAATTCACCAATGACAGTGAGTTGTATCACGGTAACCGGGTGCCGTTCGTACCACGTTATGGCGCGGGAAGCAGCGTGAACGGCGTGATTGATACGCGCTATGGCGCACTGATGCCCCGACTGGCGGTTAATCTGGTCGGGCCGCATTATTTCGATGGCGACAACCAGTTGCGGCAAGGCACCTATGCCACCCTGGACAGCAGCCTGGGCTGGCAGGCGACTGAACGGATGAACATTTCCGTCTATGTCGATAACCTGTTCGACCGTCGTTACCGTACCTATGGCTACATGAACGGCAGCAGCGCCGTCGCGCAGGTCAATATGGGTCGCACCGTCGGTATCAATACGCGAATTGATTTCTTCTGATTATTGTAAAAGGGATACCGAAAAGGTATCCCTTTTACACCACTAGTTAAAACCAGTAACTCAGCAGAGTCGCAAAAAATATTAATCCATAGTGATTATTTAAACAATGAAATTGCGATTAGGATAAATAGATTTAACTTTCTCGTTCCTTTCTCTCCTTATACTAAATAAATAATCATATCAAAATAAAAATTCACAACAGTGCAACATTAAAAAATACAACCAACAAACAATCCTATATACAAGGCACATCTCCAGAATATAAAAGCACAGACAAACAACCTAAAAAAAACAACCCCATACATATAAATTATTTTATAGGTAAAATAGATTATATATTCTCATAGCTACCACAAACTATACTAGCCTGAACTATATTTATTCTGCTGCAATCAATGCATACATAACACAAATATCACTCAGGTACACTACTCAAACCACGCTGGGATTTTTCCTCAAGTTATAATCATCACCCCGAAAATCATTCGGCATTTACTCATTAAATAGTCACCCCATAGGCCTGTACATGTTTACTCAGAAATATACATCCTTTTCTCTGTCATAAACCCTCTAATTAATCATAAATAAATACTTGTGACACCAATCTTTTTCCTTAACGGAACGAATTGTTGTGTAGAAGGAGATAATATTATGTCAAAAAAAATATCAGCCATTGCTTATAACTCATTATATGTCAACATGGGTCACTATAACGGAAGCAGTTGAGATCACTACCAAAGCCATAAAACAAAAAATTACTCCTAGCGATATTTATCGTCATGCCTTGAGTGGCAACATCCTACTATCGGTCTATTTCCAGTCTCCTGTGATACTTAAGAAGATACAAACTTTTAATGGAAAAATAAAATTCAGGCAGTTTGTGGGAGACCTACTTGATAAACTATGCATGCTTGACAGGGACGGTTTTATTTATGGTCAAAATTTAAGACTCTGTACAGAAGCTAGATATATTTGTCCTGTGCAACAAATTATAGATACCCCCCTGTTACGCAAACTCAACCAGTTTCGTACGTTTGTTCGTAATGTCCGCCCGGGTGATGAACTGGATGTCCCGGCACAAGTTAGTGAAAAAAATTTAACCCCGCCGCCGGGTAACAGCAGTGGCAACCTTGAGCAACAGATAGCCAGTACTTCACAGCTAATTGGATCTCTGCTCGCCGAAGATATGAACAGCGAGCAAGCGGCAAACATAGCACGTGGATGGGCCTCTTCTCAGGCTTCAGGGGTAATGACAGACTGGTTAAGCCGCTTCGGTACCGCAAGAATCACGCTGGGCGTGGATGAAGATTTCAGCCTGAAGAACTCCCGTGACGGCAACCCTCGAAAATGGCGATTCGATGCAACAAACAGTGAACTATGTGCCGAACGTCACGAATGCTGAAATCACGCTGGCAGCCTCGAAGGACCCGGTGATTGCCGACAATAACGATCTCACGACACTAACAGCACCGTCGCTGATACAGAGGGCAATGCGATAGCCAACACTGAGGTAACATTTACTCTACCGGAAGATGTGAAGGCGAACTTCACGCTGAGCGATGGCGACAAAGCGGTTACTGATGCCGATGGCAAAGCGAAAGTCACGCTGAAAGGTACAAAAGCAGGCGCTCATACCGTGACAGCATCGATGGTTGGCGGTAAGAGTGAGCAGTTGGTGGTGAACTTTACTGCGGATACGCTCACTACGCAGGTTAATCTTAACGTTACCGAGGACAATTTCATCGCCAATAACATTGGAATGACCAGGCTACAGGCAACAGTGACTGATGGAAACGGCAACCCAGTAGAAGGTATAAAAGTTAATTTCCGTGGAACCTCCGTCACGCTAAGCAGCACCAGCGTTGAAACGGATGATCAGGTTTTCGCTGAAATTCTTGTGACAAGCACCGAGGTCGGACTAAAAACAGTTTCAGCCTCTCTGGCAGATAAACCTACTGAAGTCATCTCGCGATTACTGAATGCCAAGGTAGATGTTAATTCTGCGACGATTACCAGTCAGGAGATACCTGAAGGTCAGGTCATGGTCGCACAAGACATAGCAGTTAAAGCTCACGTTAACGACCAGTTTGGCAACCCGGTGACGCATCAACCCGCGACATTCAGTGCAGCGCCATCCTCGCAAATGATCATCAGCCAGAATACGGTCTCTACTAATACGCAGGGAGTAGCCGAGGTCACCATGACGCCTGAAAGAAACGGCTCGTATACTGTAAAAGCATCCCTAGCGAATGGAGCTTCACTTGAGAAACAACTGGAGGCTATTGATGAAAAACTGACACTCACGTCCAGTCCGCTTATCGGTGTCAATGCTCCTAAAGGCGCTACTCTGACGGCAATGCTAACCTCTGCAAATGGCACTCCAGTGGAGGGTCAGGTCATCAACTTTAGCGTAACGCTAGAAGGTGCGACGTTAAGTGGCGGAAAAGTGAGAACCAACTCTTCAGGTCAGGCTCCAGTCGTTCTGACCAGCAATAAAGTCGGTACATATACGGTGACTGCATCGTTCCATAACGGCGTCACAATACAGACACAGACAACCGTGAAGGTTACTGGCAACCCAAGCACCGCACATGTTGCTAGCTTTATCGCTGAACCGTCGACTATCGCCGCCACCAACAGTGATTTAAGTACCTTAAAGGCAACGGTTGAGGATGGCAGTGGTAACCTGATCGAAGGTCTCACTGTGTACTTCGCCTTAAAAAACGGCTCCACCACATTAACGTCATTAACAGCGGTGACCGATCAAAACGGAATCGCGACAACAAGCGTGAAAGGAGCGATAACGGGGAGCGTCACTGTAAGCACAGTCACAAGCGCAGGTGGAATGCAAACAGTAGATATATCGCTAGTGGCAGGCCCAGCAGACGCCTCGCAGTCCATCCTTAAGAACAACCAGTCATCACTGAAAGGGGACTTTACCGATAGTGCTGAGCTACATCTTGTTCTGCACGATATATCAGGCAATCCGATCAAAGTTTCTGAAGGGATGGAATTTGTGCAATCAGGTACAAACGTGCCCTATATGAAAATTAGCGCAATTGATTACACTCAAAATATCAACGGTGATTACAAAGCTACTGTTACAGGAGGCGGAGAGGGTATCGCAACGCTGATCCCCGTATTGAATGGTGTTCATCAGGCGGGCCTGAGTACCACGATAGAATTCATTAGCGCGGAAACCAGACCAATGACCGGTACAGTGTCAGTGAATGGTGCAAACCTACCGACAGCTTCATTCCCTTCGCAGGGATTTACCGGGGCGTATTATCAGTTGAATAATGACAACTTTGCACCAGGAAAAACGGCGGCTGCTTATTCGTTTCAAACTCGGCCTCTTGGGTAGGCGTTGATGCTACTGGTAAAGTGACATTCAAAAATGACGGTGATAGCAATACTGTAATAATCACAGCGCCCCCAAGATCCGGTGGTGCTATTTACCAAACAGTTCCGCATGAATCGCGTTCGGTGTGACTATGATCATTTTCGGTGAGTATTGCTTTGATCCAAAGGCTGGTTTTCTGTGATGATTGACCAGCCTCAGAGTATTGATGACACCACCGTTCATAACAGATCGGCATTACTATGCATAAGTACTGCCTCAAATTCTCGCCAAAACACTTTTTAATGCCTTTGCGAATTCATCCAGACTTATATTGTCAATTTTTTGCCCAACGATGACTGACTCCAAAACATCGGCCATTGCGGGCCATCGCGTTTTGTAATCAGCATAAATTGCAACAACAGGGGTATTATAGGCACTTGCCATATGTAATATTGAGGTGTCAGGAGTTATTGCAATATAAGCATCTTTTATGATTGCTGCTGAATGTTTAATAGAGGGTGATAAGGATAAACGGTAGACATTATTATAACAATCCACTAATGCCCTGGCTTTATCTTTGGATTTGCCCCTATATTTCCAGACACCTGTTATCACTTAACCCATTACTGGCTTGCTGCCGTAGATATTCCCGTGGCGAGCGATAACCCAGTGCACTATGCGGATGCCATTCGTTATAATGCTCGAACGCCTCTGCAAGGTTCTTTGCTGCCGTTAACCCGTCTGGTTTGGGCATGACACTGATGTAGTCACGCTTTATCGTTTTCACGAAGCTCTCTGCTATGCCGTTACTCTCCGGACTCCGCACCGCCGTGCTCTTCGGTTCAAGCCCCAACATCCGGGCAAACTGCCGTGTTTCATTAGCCCGGTAGCATGAACCATTATCCGTCAGCCACTCTACTGGAGACGCCGGAAGCTCGTTGCCGAAGCGGCGTTCCACCGCTCCCAGCATGACGTCCTGTACTGTTTCACTGTTGAAGCCGCCCGTAGTGACCGCCCAGTGCAGTGCCTCACGGTCACAGCAGTCCAGCGCGAACGTGACTCGCAGTTTTTCTCCGTTATCACAGCGGAACTCGAACCCGTCAGAGCACCATCGCTGATTACTTTCTTTCACAGCCACTCTGCCTGTATGTGCCCGTTTCGATGGCGGTACAGCAGGTTTTCGCTCAAGCAACAGCGCATTCTGGCGCAT